>NZ_JAWNCA010000004.1:0-243024 GCF_034106185.1 Enterobacter sp. 296B2
GTTGCCGACAAGAAGGGAAAGGGCCTTCCCGAGGGTGGTAAAGGAAAGGCCCTGGAGATACCCCACAGCCCCGAAAAAAAGCCAGTCAGTTGCTTAACTGACTGGCATTACTCCCGAAGGAGGTTTTTTTTAATGAGGTAAGATTAGCGCTCAATGGCCAGCGCCACCCCTTGTCCGCCGCCTATACAGAGAGTAGCTATCCCTTTGCGGGCGTTTCGCTTTTTCATTTCGTGGACCAGGGAGACCAGGATTCGGCAACCGGACGCACCGATGGGATGCCCCAGCGCAATGGCCCCGCCGTTTACGTTGACCCGCAGCGGATCCCACTCCAGCATTTTGCCGACCGAGATCGCCTGCGCGGCAAAGGCTTCGTTCACTTCAATCAGATCCACATCAGAAAGCTGCCACCCTGCGCGCTCCAGGCAGCGGCGGGTAGCGTAGACCGGCGCGATCCCCATTAACGCAGGATCCACGCCCACGCTGGCAAATGCCTTAATGCGGGCCAGCACGGGGAGATCGAGTTCAAGGGCTTTGCTTTCACTCATCATCATGACGGCCGCGGCGCCGTCGTTAATGGAAGAGGCATTTCCCGCCGTGACCGAGCCCTGGGTCTCAAACGCGGGATTCAGTCTTGCCAGGCCTTCAGCACTGGCATCGGTGCGCGGCTGTTCATCGGTATCTATAACGATAACCTCACCGTTCTGACGCTGCGTGCTGACCGGGACAATCTCGTCGCGAAAACGACCGGAATCAATCGCGGCACGCGCTTTTTGCTGCGAACTTAGCGCATAGGCGTCCTGCAGTTCGCGGCTGATGCCGTACTCGCGCGCCAGATTTTCTGCCGTCACGCCCATATGATAGTCGTTGAACGCATCCCACAGCCCGTCATGCACGAGGCTGTCGAGCAGCTGGCTGTTGCCCAGTTGCGCGCCGGTACGGCTGTCGGTCAGAACGTGCGGCGCGCGGCTCATGTTCTCTTGTCCGCCAGCAATAACCACATCCGCTTCACCGCACTGAATGGCCTGGGTGGCGAGATGCAGCGCTTTTAATCCTGAACCACAGACGTCGTTAATGGTGATGGCGGATACGGTATTGGGCAACCCGCCCTTCAGCGCCGCCTGGCGCGCAGGGTTCTGCCCGGCTCCGGCCGTGAGAACCTGCCCCAGGATCACTTCATCAACTTCATGTGCGGCGATCCCGCTACGTTCCACCAGCGCTTTAACTACCACGCTGCCCAGGTCAACCGCCGAGTGACGCGCAAGCGCTCCCTGAAAACAGCCGATAGCCGTACGCAACGCACCCACTATTACGACATCTTTCATCACGACCTCTGTGTTAAATGACATGACGATAGTAGAGGATTGTTACTGGCAATTATCTTAATTGTTTAAAAATAGTGAGTTTAATCACAAGGATTAGCGCGCATCCTGCAGATACTGCCGCAGCCAGCTTCCGGCAACGCCGGGCGGGGATCGTTTATTCCACAGCAAATCGATGCCGATCGCCCTTGGCCAGCCGGGAACATTGAGCTGTACCAGCGATTTCGCCGCGGCGAATTCATCCACCAGCGCGCACGGCAGCACGCACCAGCCGAAACCCTGGACGGCCATACTCAGCAGTAACAGGTAGTTCGGCGCTGACCAGACGGGCCCCCGAGCAATCTCAGCCTCGCGCTCAAGGTAGGTGCTGAGCCTCAGCTCCCGCCAGCCGTGCAGCTCGTCGCTCTGCACCTCGTGTTGCCCGGCGAGCGGGTGCGTGGTCGCGACATATATCGCCATTCGGGTCTGCACCGGCAGCCGGGTGGCGCCAATATCCGTAGGATAACTGTCTCGCGCTTCCGTCAGACCCACCTGCGCGCGCTCCTTTTGCAGCAGATCGATCACGTCTTCTTCCTCGCCAATCAGACATTCGAATTCCGTATGGGGAAAGCGGGCGTCAAACTGCTTCATCAGATCTTCCAGCACGTCCGGGTTGAGGGTATCGGAAAGGACAAACGTCAAACGCGCTTCGGTTCGTGCCGTTAACGACACCGCCAGCTCATCAAGCCGCGTGCTGGCGGCGAGGATGGCCTGCACGTAGCCCAGCACCTGTTCCCCCTGGACCGTTAGCACCGGCTGCCGCGCCGAGCGGTCAAACAGTTCGAAACCCAGATCGGCCTCAAGATTGGCAATGGAGGTGCTGATCGTCGACTGGCTTTTACGCAGCCGGCGCGCGGCAGCAGAGAAAGAGCCTGCCGCAACGGTCTCAACAAACGCGGTAAGGGCTTCAGGTGAATAGTGCATAACCTATCTACTTTATCGATGGATACCATCTTTAATATATCAGCTTTAGCGATAAAAATAGGCTGCATCAACGCCCATACCGGCGAATTAATGAGGTCTACACTATGCAACACCAGGATGTACTCCAACGTAAGCTGCCGGAGCGGATCTTCCACGCTGTCTGTTTCGAAGGGATTGCCACGGCAATTCTCGCCCCCACGGCGGCGTGGCTGATGCAGCGCTCCGTGGTGGAGATGGGCGGGTTAACCATTATCCTGGCTACCACCGCCATGCTCTGGAACATTATCTATAACTTCGGCTTCGACCGTTTCTGGCCTGTCCAGCGCGTAAAACGTACGGCAAAAGTGCGTGCGCTGCACGCGCTGGGGTTCGAATGTGGGTTTATTGTGATTGGCGTGTCGATTGTCGCCGCCGTGCTGGGCGTGACCTTGCTTCAGGCATTTACGCTGGAAATAGGTTTCTTCCTGTTCTTCCTGCCGTACACCATGTTCTATAACTGGGCATACGATAACCTGCGCGAGAAATTTCTTAAGCGCCGCCAGCAACGACGCGCTCTGGCAGGCTAAAATCACGCTGGCCGGACGCCCGTTCCGGCCAAACTCCGTCGAAGCAACTGCGCTCTTCAGGCATAACTATGGTAAATTGCACGCCATTCTGATGGTTTGTTAGTTGAAACGTTGCTCTAATGTCGAAAATTTGGTCAAAAGATGAGACTCTCTGGAGTTTCGCTCTCTATGGCACGGCCGTGGGCGCAGGAACGCTGTTCTTGCCCATTCAGCTGGGCTCCGCAGGCGCTATTGTCCTGTTTATCACCGCCCTTGTGGCCTATCCGTTAACCTACTGGCCGCACCGGGCGCTAACGCAATTTATTCTCTCTTCAAAAACAAAAGGTAATGAAGGGATCACCGGCGCCGTCTCCCACTACTATGGTAAGAAGATTGGCAACCTGATCACCACGCTCTATTTCATCGCCTTCTTTGTGGTGGTGCAGATATATGCGGTGGCCATCACCAACTCGTTAACCGAACAGCTGGCGAAACACCTGACGGTAGATATCGTCGTTCGCGTGCTGGTCAGCCTGGGCGTGGTGCTGGTTCTGAATCTGATCTTCCTGATGGGACGGCATATCACAATAAAAGTGATGGGCTTCCTGGTGTTTCCGCTGATTGCCTATTTCCTGTTTGTCTCGCTCTACCTGATCGGCAGCTGGCAACCCTCGCTGCTGACCAGCCAGATGGCCGTCGATCGCCATACGCTGCACCAGGTTTGGATTTCGATTCCGGTGATGGTGTTTGCGTTCAGCCATACCCCGATTATCTCCACATTTGCCGTTGACCGTCGCGAGAAATTTGCCGACGGCGCCATGGATAAATGCAATAAAATCATGAAGGTGGCGTACCTGATCATCTGCCTGAGCGTGCTGTTCTTTGTCTTCAGCTGCCTGCTCTCTATTCCACCGTCGTATATTGTAGCCGCCAAAGAGCAAGGGGTAACGATCCTGTCCGCGCTGTCGATGATGCCTTCTTCACCGGCGTGGCTGGGTATTTCTGGCATTGTGGTGGCGATTGTTGCGATGTCAAAATCGTTCCTCGGCACCTATTTTGGGGTGATTGAAGGGGCGACGGAGATCGTGAAGTCGTCACTAAATCAGATCGGCGTAAAAAAAAGCCGCGCCTTCAACCGCGCGCTTTCCATTATGGGGGTGTCGTTAATCACCTTTGCCGTCTGCTGCATTAACCCGAACGCCATTTCGATGATTTACGCCATCAGCGGTCCGCTTATCGCCATGATTTTGTTTATCATGCCGACGCTGTCGACGTATCTGATCCCCTCCCTGAAACAATACCGTTCCATTGGCAGCCTGCTGACGCTGATCGTCGGCGTGCTGTGCGTGTCGGTGATGTTTGTGGGCTAAACATACTCATGCCCGGCATTCTGTCGGGCATGCCTCTCAGTCTCGCCCTGCTGACTCCAGCGGAAAAGGTCTGTCCTGCACTACCGTTTTCATGACAAGCGTAGAGCGAAGGTGCTGCACGCCAGGCATGGCGGAGAGTTTCTCGTCATAGAGTTTCTGAAAGGCCGACAGGTCGCGGGTCACAACGTGCATCAGATAATCCGGATCGCCAAACAGACGCTGTGCCAGCACGATCTGAGGGATCTCTTCTACCGCCTCTTCAAACGCGCTTACCGCCTTTCGGTCCCCCTCTTTTAGCGTCGCAAACACTATCGCCAGAAAGTTAAAGCCCATTTTGGCGGGGTCAAGGCTGGCACGGTATCCCGTTATGGCCCCGCTTTGCTCCAGCGCCCGGACGCGACGATGGCACGGCGAAAGGCTCAGATTCACCCGTTCAGCCAGCTCGGTAAGGGATAAGCGGCCATCGGACTGCAGCTCCGCAAGAATTTTTCGATCGATGCTATCCATGTGGAAGATTTTCTCATTTTGACGGTGTTATGAGCATAACATTGAAAGCCTATTTCGCAGGGTTAGCGATATTCTTTTTCTCAACTTTGACGCACTGCAGGAGTCTTCAGGACGATGGAAATGAGTATTGTGGCCGGCTTTTGGGTGGTTTCGTTTCTGCTCATCATAACGCCTGGCGCCGACTGGGCCTACGCCATTAGCGCCGGGATTAACGGGCGGCGCGTGGTGCCGGCGGTGATGGGGTTGATGTCCGGGCATTTGTTAGCCACGCTGATCGTGGTGGCTGGCGTAGGCGTACTGATTGCCCAACATCCGCTGGCGCTAACCGGGCTGACCATTGCGGGGGCCGTGTATCTCCTGTGGCTTGGCATTACGCTATTACGTCACCCCGCCGCGCCGGAAAAGGCCACCCACCACGCGGGAAACTGGAAACAGTGGGCGGTGAAAGGGCTCTGCATTAGCGGCCTTAACCCGAAAGTTTTTTTGCTTTTTCTGGCGCTGCTTCCGCAGTTTACAGACCCTGCAGGAAGCTGGTCGATAGCGATGCAGATGTCCGCGCTTGGCGTGATGCACCTGATCACCTGCACGCTGGTCTATCTGCTGGTGGGGTATGGTTCGAGAGCGGTGCTGGCGACCCGGCCACAGGCGGCGCGTCTGGTGAGCATGGCATCGGGCGGGATAATGGTGATGATCGCGTTGGTATTGCTGTTTGAACAGATGAGATAAAAAAACACCGGCCATCGCCGGTGTGTTTTACGCCCGAATATCGTCATATTCCCGCGTGTTATCAAATTCATGCTTCGCAAACGGGCACAGCGGGATAATTTTGCGGTTCTCACCGCGCATCTTCTCAACCACTTTCGCCACCAGCTGCTTGCCCACACCCTGCCCCTTCAGGCTCGGATCGACATCGGTATGCTCAATAATGCTCAGGTGCTCGCCGGTCGGCACGAAGACAATCTCAGCGACCTGATTGCCGTTCGCATCGTTTACGTAAAACTTGTTGTGGCCTTCCAGAATATCCATGGTTCCTCGCTTATTTTTGGCGGTACTTCAGCGCACCGCTCGGGCAGGTATCAATCACGCGTACAACCGTTTCCACGTCCACTTCATCAGGAACAATCCACGGCTTACGCTTCAGATTAAACAGCTTTGCGCTCCCACGCACGCAGTTACCGGAGTGTTTGCAGATCCCGGTGTTGAAGTAAACGTCAATTTTCTCGCCGGTATAGGCCCGGTAGCCTGCATCCAGTAGTTCTTTATCCATGACATTGCCTCTGTAATTATTCTCGTGCTGAATGAAGCATAGCCTTATGGGATCCCGATAGCTATCACGCTAAAAACGAAAAGCCAGCTCGCAACACTTTTCGCCGGATTGCGTCCCCCTGCGTACATCGGTGGGTGCGCATACTGGCTGTTTTACGCATTAAGCGTGATCCGACATTCTGTTACTGAGTATCCCCGGTGAGATGTTTAAAATTAAACAAGTTTAATCTGAAGATGAGCCTGTCGTTTACGATAATGTCCGCTCTGCTTATTTAACATGAGTTACCCATGAAGACACGGCCATTATTACTGACTCTGCTCAGCCTCAATTTATTAACCGCCTGCAGCGCTTCTGAGCCAGATAAGGTTGAACAAATACACCATCTGCAGGTCCCGCTAGTTTTACCGGGAGAAAAACCGCCTGCCGTTCCGACATCACATATAGCTGCACTTTATGAAGAAAATAAAATACAGATAAATAAAATAGCAACACAGCTGAAATCACAGTATTTACAGCACGCCACCGCAAAGGATATTTTCACCGAAGATAGCCCCGTTCAGCCGGTCTACGCCTCGCTGACAAAACTGGAACAGCTGGAAATGATTAATCAGCAATACCTGAAAGATAAAAATATTACCGGTCTGCAAAAGATTAAACTTGCCCTTCAGCCTTTAGTCACTTAAATACCAAAAAGCCCAACTGCTGAGCAGCTGGGCTTTTTTAATTGAGAGGCTAACAACGATTAATCGTGCTGTCCGAATCGCCATGTCAGGCCTGCCGTTACGGAGCTTACGTCGCTGCTGACGCCAATCTGGTTGGCGTTACCCACATTGCTTACCCATTGATATTCCAGGCGGCCAGCCAAATTTTTGTTGAACGCATACTCCGTCCCCACTGCGGCAAGCGGGCGAATGCCTGTATCAAAACGATTGTGACCACTTACATCAGATTCTGCGCGATACGCCATCGCCCCGGCACGCCCATAGATATCCCAGCTGTCGGTCACGGCATAGCTTGCTTTTAAGGACATCTGCAGCCCCTGGCTTTTCATTTGTGCGCCCGCACTATGGTTGCCTTTCATCTGCATATTTCCTAAATAATCATAACCACCTTCTACTGCGAGCCAGGGTGTCATCTGATAGCCAGCGTAAACCCCACCGCCGACGTTATCATGATCGATATTATACTGGCTTGAGCCATTGTTATTATCGCTCGCTTTAGAACCTGTGCTGGCGTCAAAATAGTGTGACCAGCCAAATTTAGCCCCGCTATACCATGTACCTGTATCCGCAGCTGCAAATGCAGCCGTTGCAGTGAACGCGTTAGCAATAATTAATGCAAAAAGTGTCTTCTTCATACGAATCCCGTTTACTCTGCTAAATATTATCAGTGAGCAAACGATATAGACAAACGAGAACAACGTGAAATGCTTTTCTGTTTAATTTTAAATTTTAGAACGACTCAGGTAAATTTCCCACTTCCAGTAAATAACCGCCGCGCTTAAACGCAATATATTGACCTTGCTTAAGCGCCGATAATACGTTGAGAATGCTGCTGCGTGAAAGAAGCGTACGATCCTGAATATATTCCAGAATGCTCGTCCGCATACGCGCCTCTTCGGGAAGTAATATCATCTCCTGCAGATAGCTACGAATCACGGAATAGGTACGTTGCTGCACGACCTGCGCATCACGATAAATCAGATACGCCGTATGATACGACAGTAAGGCCGCAACGTCTTCCCAGACGCCCTTTTCACGAAATAGCGCAGCTGCTTCATCTGCATCAGCACGTAAAATTATAGACTCTCTTTCTGCACGTAAAATATGCCCTTGTGTCGGCTGGATCATCTCGGCAATGCCGAACAGATGAGGCTCGAAAACGGTCACTAAGAGCAGTCCATCAGAGGCCCGCAGCAGCGAAAGCTCCCCGTCCTGAAAAAGGTACATCTGCTGGTGGCCTTTGTGTTTCCAGGTGATCCGCTTGCGCGGCGCGAGCTTCACTTTCTCTGCCATTGGCTCAAGGATCGCCGTCAAACGTTCAATGGATTGTTCAGGCCGAACAGGAGGTAAAATATTCATAACACAGCCTTTTAGCGTTGGGTAATGGCCAGTATAGACTACAACAGTCATTGATCAGACAAGTATGAGGGGGAAGTGATATCAGATAGAAAAACATGAGTAAAAAGAAACTCTGTTTATTTTTGAATTTTCCACCAAGAACGTCGGTAATAGGTAACTGATATTTGTTGGTGCTTGCTCTAATACCTATGAAAACACTGGCGAGAAAAGACTATTAAAACCTGAACAATCTTTTCTTCTTACACATCACTTCATTAAGATTATTCCTAATAAAACAACAAATATTTGTTGTTTTTTAAATAATTACAAAATATCAAGCCGAAACAGGCCGTTCCAGCTTTTGAATTGTATATACAGCCTGACTATTCTCTTTCGAGCCGAAAACATTCCGGAAATGAATATGCGTAAAGTGTAATACATACAGATTCATTTATTCGCTTTATCAGGCTGTTAGCCGATGTGAGTCATTAAAAAACTCATTTCGCAAGGACTATCTTTCAATGGCGAAATTGTACGCCACTCTCACAGGAGTCAGACATGAGCGCAAATTTAATCTGGTCAGGAAAAGTTGATGCAAAAAGTGCCGAAGGGATAAATACAGGCCTTTCCCTCAAACGAGGGGAGATCATTACGATTCTGGCCGATGGCTGGGCCAAAAATGGTAGCGAAACTTTTGCTCTGACCGCGCCACAGGGACGTATTCCCAGAGAGGGCGAACCGCTAACGATACGCAATCCTTCACTTCTGGCACGGATTGGGGGTGAAACATATCCGGTTGGCAACCATAAATATCGCTGGTCAATTCCTGCTGAAGGTATTCTGACGCTGATTTATGCCGATGGTAAAGACCAGTACAAAGACAACTCGGGCGAATTCAGCGTTGAAGTGTATCGCGAGGCGGATATTACAGCGAGGACAGCACCGTTTGAAGATTTAACCAACTTTGAACGTGATAACTGGAATAGCTGGCAGGCGGGACCTGCCGGGCACGATCTTTACCTGGTTGACGCCAGCGCCCGCGCCGTCGAGTTTATTACCAGGCCCAATAAAAATCATGCCGGAGAGATCCTCAAAAAGACGCTGACAGGTCTGACTGCCGGGCATGAATATACCTGGACGCTGAAAGCTGCGCGCATTATTGGAAAATATGAAGCGCCAAAAATTTCTCTCCGTGCGGATGGCAAAGACATCTCCGCACCGCTGGAGCTGAAGCAGGCGAATGAATGGGTAACCCTGAGTGGAAAATTCAAAGCCGCGAGCAGTCAGGCTGAACTCGCGGTAGTCAGCCATGTTACAGCAAGTATGGGGAATGATTTCAGAATTAAGGAGCTAAAAATTAAGGGATAATCTACAGGAGTGTCGGTCTGCTATTCGGCATGAATGCTGGATGGCAGTTCGATGTTCAAAACAGGATTAAAAAATTGTGTAGCGCACATGATCAACATATGCGCTACACCAACAGGCAATAAACACACGGCATTACTCTTTATTATGTTGTATATCCTCTCAGTATCGGCTGTGATTAGAAACAAGACGCGTCTCGATTAACGCTATCCTGAAACACAGCACGCTTTCGGTTAGGGTATCTGAGCGGAAGTAACACACTAACTTCATGCCTAATAAACACCAGTGGGGTAATATCGGTTCTGAATACACATTCAGGGCTGCATATTCACGTAATCAAAAAGATCATGGTGCCTGCAAAAGCGCACCATGAAAGAGCCATAATCTGTAATTAGCAAAGCACATCCTTGTTTAATTAAAAGGCAACGTAATTGTACTGCCGGTATATCGCTAAACGATACAAGACCTGTCTGGTTAATTCAGGGGGCAGCAGATCATACCTCTTATTGGTAAACCGTCATTCAATTGTTGAACGATAACAGACATCGTATGTTAAGTAACTTGTTGATAGCGAAATACATTTAAGCCAATTTTGGGTGGTGTTTTGCAACAAGGGGAGAGATATGGAGCGGGCGAAGGGAATCGAACCCTCGTATAGAGCTTGGGAAGCTCTCGTTCTACCATTGAACTACGCCCGCTTTGAGGTGCGTAAGGCATTATAGACCTTACGCCTTTTCATACAAGCCTCTTCACCACTAAGTGGCGATTAAATAATCACTTAGCACTTCGGTTTGCTGCCGGGCGCAGGAAGATAACGCTGCGGATCGATGGCCGTCGCTTTATAGCGAATCTGGAAATGCAGCTTCACCGAGTCCGTTCCCGTGCTGCCCATCGTGGCAATCTTTTGCCCCGCCTTCACGTTCTGACCGTTGTTGACCAGCATCGTGTCGTTATGCGCATAGGCCGTGATGTAGTCTTCGCCGTGCTTAATCATGATCAGGTTGCCGTAGCCGCGCAACTGGTTACCGACGTAAACCACCTTCCCTGCCCCGGAGGCATAAACCGGCGTACCGCGCGCAGCGGCGATATCAATACCCTTGTTACCACCTTCAGAGAGTGAGTAAGGAGCAACAACTTTACCGCTGGCAGGCCAAATCCAGCAGCGCTGTCCAACCGGCGGCCATGACGATTGCGGTACCTGGTAGGACGGCGTCACTTTGGCGGTTTTGCCTTTCGATGAGGATTTTTTGCCCGAGGATGAACTGCCGTTCACCTTCAGCTTTTGTCCCACTTCGATGGTGTACGGCGGAGAGATGTTATTCAGGCGCGCCAGATCCTTCACACTGGTCCCCGTTGCGCGCGAAATCCGGTACAGCGTATCCCCGCGCTTAACGGTATAGACCGAACCGGAATAGCTACCCATATCCGATGATTTGCTCCCTGAACAGCCTGCCAGGAATAGCGTCAGCGTCAGGCAAAAGATGGCGATGATGGGGTTTCTCGTCAGGCTTCCTGCAAACAAAACAGATCCTCGGTCAGCGTGAATGGCGCACTATGATACCAGCCCGGAGAGATATGGGTCAGCCCTTTTCCGCTCCAGGAGACAAACCGTTCGTATAAGAATGCCGTATAATGTTCCCTGCTGATGGTGCAAAACCATCCGCATCGTTGGCACTGGAGCATGAATGAGTATTCAAGAACACGTTATTTTGGTAAATGACCAGGGAATGGTGATTGGCACTCAGGAGAAGTACGCCGCGCATACTGCCCAAACCCCCCTGCACCTGGCGTTCTCATCCTGGCTCTTTAACGCCGAAGGCGAATGTCTGGTCACACGACGCGCGTTAAGCAAAAAAGCCTGGCCGGGCGTCTGGACGAACTCCGTCTGCGGGCACCCTCAATCCGGTGAAAAGACGGAAGAGGCGATTATCCGCCGCTGCCGCTATGAGGTCGGTGCTGAAATCACTGCGATTACGCCTGTCGCCTCCGAGTTTCGCTACCGTGAAACCGATCCTTCCGGCATCGTGGAAAACGAAATTTGCCCGGTCTTCGCGGCACGCGTTACCAGCGAACTGTGTATTAATCACGATGAAGTAATGGAATTTGAGTGGGTCAGGCTGGAGTCGTTATTCCGCGCGCTGGACGCCGCGCCCTGGAGCTTTAGCCCGTGGATGGTGCTGGAAGCAACCACCGCACGAGAGGCTCTGAGAGCGTTCGCGGCGCAATAAAAAAGCCCCTTTCGGGGCTTTTTTACATCTTAACGCCTTATTTCACCGGACGCATCGCCGGGAACAGGATAACGTCACGGATGGTGTGGCTGTTGGTGAACAGCATAACCATACGGTCGATACCAATACCCAGACCTGCAGTTGGTGGCAGGCCGTGCTCCAGTGCGGTCACGTAGTCTTCATCGAAGAACATCGCTTCGTCGTCGCCTGCCGCTTTCGCGTCAACCTGATCCTGGAAGCGCTGCGCCTGGTCTTCTGCATCGTTCAGCTCGCTAAAGCCGTTGCCGATTTCACGGCCGCCGATGAAGAATTCAAAGCGGTCAGTGATCTCCGGGTTCTCGTCATTACGACGTGCCAGAGGAGAAACTTCAGCCGGGTATTCAGTAATGAAGGTCGGCTGAATCAGGTGTGCTTCCGCCACTTCTTCGAAGATCTCGGTTACGATACGGCCGAGACCCCAGCTCTTCTCCACTTTAATACCGATGCTTTCAGCGATCGCTTTCGCAGAGTCGAAGTTATCCAGATCCGCCATGTTGGTTTCCGGACGGTATTTCTTGATCGCTTCGCGCATGGTCAGTTTTTCGAACGGCTTGCCGAAGTCGAACACTTCTTCACCGTAAGGTACCTGCGTGGTGCCCAGAATGTCCTGAGCCAGGGTACGGAACAGGGACTCGGTCAGCTCGATCAGATCTTTGTAGTCCGCATACGCCATATAGAGTTCCATCATGGTGAACTCTGGATTATGACGAACGGAGATACCTTCGTTACGGAAGTTACGGTTGATTTCGAATACGCGGTCGAAACCACCGACCACCAGACGCTTCAGGTACAGTTCCGGCGCGATACGCAGGTACATGTCCAGGTCCAGGGCGTTGTGATGGGTGATGAACGGACGCGCAGACGCGCCGCCAGGGATCACCTGCATCATCGGGGTTTCCACTTCCATAAAGTCGCGGTTCACCATGAACTGCCGGATACCGGCCATGATCTGGGAGCGAATTTTGAAGGTCTTACGGGATTCATCGTTAGAGATGAGATCCAGATAACGCTGACGGTAGCGCGCTTCCTGATCCTGCAGGCCGTGGAACTTGTCCGGCAGCGGGCGCAGGGCTTTGGTCAGCAGACGCAGCTCGGTGCAGTGGATAGACAGTTCACCAGTTTTGGTTTTGAACAGCTTACCTTTCGCGCCCAGGATATCGCCCAGGTCCCACTTCTTGAACTGCTCGTTGTAGATGCCTTCCGGCAGGTCGTCACGGGAAACGTACAGCTGAATACGGCCGCCAACGTCCTGCAAGGTCACGAAAGAGGCTTTACCCATGATACGACGGGTCATCATGCGGCCTGCAACGGCCACTTCAACGTTCAGCGCTTCCAGCTCTTCGTTCTCTTTACCGTCGAATTCAGCGTGCAGTTGGTCTGAGGTGTGGTCACGACGAAAATCGTTCGGGAACGGCACGCCCTGCTCGCGCAGCGCTGCCAGCTTCTCGCGGCGGGTTTTCAGTTCGTTGTTAAGATCGACTACCGCGTCAGCGCCCTGTGCTTGTTGTTCAGACATGTTGGTTCCTCATAACCCTGCTTTCAAACTTGCTTCGATAAATTGGTCCAGGCTGCCGTCCAGCACCGCCTGCGTGTTGCGGGTTTCAACCCCGGTACGCAGGTCTTTGATGCGGGAGTCATCAAGGACGTAAGAACGGATCTGGCTGCCCCAACCGATGTCGGACTTGTTATCTTCCATCGCCTGTTTCTCAGCATTTTTCTTCTGCATCTCCAGCTCATAAAGCTTCGCTTTCATCTGCTTCATGGCCTGGTCTTTGTTCTTATGCTGGGAACGGTCGTTCTGGCACTGTGTTACCAGCCCGGTTGGAATGTGGGTAATACGCACCGCAGACTCCGTACGGTTAACGTGCTGACCACCCGCGCCGGAAGCACGGTAAACGTCAATACGCAGGTCCGCCGGGTTAATTTCGATATCGATATCTTCGTCAACTTCCGGGTAAACAAACGCGGAGCTGAAGGAGGTATGACGACGGCCACCGGAGTCAAACGGACTCTTACGCACCAGACGATGAACGCCGGTTTCGGTACGCAGCCAGCCGTAGGCGTAATCGCCAATGATCTTGATGGTGACGGATTTAATACCGGCCACTTCACCTTCAGACTCTTCGATAATTTCGGTTTTGAAGCCGCGCGCCTCTGCCCAACGCAGGTACATACGCGTCAGCATGCTGGCCCAGTCCTGTGCTTCGGTACCGCCAGACCCTGCCTGAATATCGAGATAGCAGTCAGCGCTGTCGTATTCGCCGGAGAACATGCGACGGAATTCCAGCTGCGCCAGCTTCTCTTCCAGTACGTCGAGTTCTGCCACGGCTTCGTTAAAGGTCTCTTCGTCGTCGGCTTCGACGGCCAGCTCCAGCAAACCGGAAACGTCTTCCAGCCCCTGGGCCATTTGATCCAGCGTATCTACGATAGCTTCGAGAGAGGAACGCTCTTTCCCCAGCGCCTGTGCGCGTTCAGGTTCGTTCCAGACGTCCGGCTGTTCCAGCTCGGCGTTTACTTCTTCAAGACGCTCTTTCTTGGCATCGTAGTCAAAGATACCCCCTAAGAACGTCGGAGCGCTCCGTGAGGTCCTGAATACGGTTTTTTACCGGATTAATTTCAAACATGGTCTGTTTTCTTTTATGGACTTGTCAAAATGCGGTGATAAGAGCGGGATTGTACCGAATCCACGCCCTTTTTTATAGAGATTATGCCGCTAAATTGGCCAGATATTGTCGATGATGATCTGAAGGGTGCGGTTACCGCGAAACTCGTTGATATCCAGTTTGTACGCCAGTTCGACCTCGCGCACGCCGTTGTCCGGCCAGATAGAGGTGTCAACGTTGAAAGCAATGCCGTCCAGCAGCGGTCCGCCGCCCACGGGCTCGACCATCACTTTCAGGTGACGTTCGCCGACGATACGCTGCTGCAGCAGGCGGAATCGCCCGTCGAACAGCGGTTCCGGGAACATCTGCCCCCATGGACCGGCATCGCGCAGCATCTGCGCCACGTCCATCGTCATTTCGGAGACAGACAGCTCACCGTCAGAGACCACCTCTCCCTGCAGAAGCGCCGGGTCAATCCACTCGGTGACCAGCTCGCCAAACAGGCGCTGGAACTCGTCGAATTTCGCCTCATCCAGCGACAAGCCAGCCGCCATCGCGTGGCCGCCGAACTTGATCATCAGCCCCGGGTATAGCGTATCCAGACGCTCAAGCGCATCGCGCATGTGCAGCCCCTGAATCGAACGGCCAGAGCCTTTCAACGTGCCGTCGCCCGCGGGTGCAAACGCAATCACCGGGCGGTGGAAGCGCTCTTTAATGCGCGACGCCAGAATGCCAACCACGCCCTGATGCCACTCAGGATGGTACATCGCCAGCCCGCCCGGCAGCGTATCGCCGCTGCGTTCGAGCTTTTCGCACAGGGTCAGCGCTTCGGCCTGCATCCCCTGCTCAATCTCTTTACGGGTCTGGTTCAGGGCGTCCAGCTCGTTGGCCAGTACGCGCGCTTCACCTATGTTGTCGCACAGCAGCAGCGCCACGCCGACGGACATATCGTCCAGCCTGCCGGCAGCATTCAGACGCGGCCCGAGGGCAAAGCCCAGGTCGCTTGCCGCCAGCTTGAGCGGATCGCGGTTGGCAATCTCCAGCAGCGCCTTAATTCCGGGGCGGCACTTGCCCGCACGAATGCGGCTTAAGCCCTGCCAGGTCAAAATGCGGTTATTGGCATCAAGAGGCACCACGTCCGCGACGGTGCCCAGCGCCACCAGGTCGAGGTATTCGGCCAGGTTTGGTATGGCAATACCGCGGGATTCGAACCAGCCCTTATCACGCAGCAGGGTCCGTAACGCCAGCATCAGATAAAACGCCACGCCCACGCCGGCGAGAGATTTCGATGGAAAATCGCAGTCGCGCAGGTTGGGGTTAATAATCGCTTCCGCTGCGGGGAGCGTATCGCCGGGCAGGTGGTGATCGGTGACCAGCACCGGGATCCCCAAAGCGTGAGCATGATCGACGCCCGCATGGGAGGAGATCCCGTTGTCTACGGTCATGATCATCTGCGCACCGCGGGCGTGGGCCTGATCGACAACTTCCGGGCTGAGGCCATAGCCGTCTTCAAAGCGGTTCGGCACCAGATACGTGACGTTATCGCAGCCCAGTGCGCGCAGGCTGAGCACACTCAGCGCGGTGCTGGTTGCGCCGTCGGCGTCGAAATCTCCGACCACGACAATGCGCGTTCCCTCGCGAAGCGCGTTATAGAGCATTTCGGTAGCTTTCTCGATACCGTTCAGCTGCTGCCAGGGCAACATCCCTTTCACGCTGCGCTCAAGATCCTCAGCGCGACGCACGCCGCGGCTGGCGTAGAGGCGCTTCAGCAGCGCCGGGAGATCGTCCGGCAAATCAACGGGTTCAACCGCCTCGCGGCGGCGCAATTTGATGGGGGCTTTCACGCGAATTATTTACCACCAAACTGTTTCTGGTGCGCGTCGAGGAACTCTTTCATCTCTTTTGGTCCCTGATAACCCGGAACAACATAGCCGTTACTCAGGACAATCGCTGGCGTACCGCTCACGCCAAACTGCACGCCCAGCGCGTAGTGGTTAGCAATGTCGATGTCGCAGGAGGCAGGCTTAATGCCTTTGCCGTTCATTGCGTCATCAAACGCTTTGTTGCGGTCTTTCGCACACCAGATCGCCTTCATGTCCTGTTCAGGCTGGCTCTGCACCCCCGCGCGCGGGAAGGCCAGATAGCGCACGGTAATGCCCAGCGCGTTGTAGTCTTTCATCTGTTCATGCAGCTTGTGGCAGTAGCCGCAGGTGATGTCGGTGAAGACGGTAATCACGTGTTTTTCCTGCGCCGCTTTATAGACGATCATCTCTTTTTCGAGCGCATTAAGGTTTTTCATCAGCAGCTGGTTGGTGACGTTCACCGGCTGCGCGCCGCTCACGTCGTACAGCGGTCCTTGAATGAAGTGTTTGCCGTCTTCGGTGACGTACAGCACGCCGCTGTTGGTCAGTACCGTTTTCATGCCGGCAACCGGCGCAGGCTGGATGTCGCTGCTGGTGACGCCAAGCTTAGCCAGAGACTGTTTGATAGCGGCGTCGTCCGCATGGGCGAAGCCGGTAAATGAGGCTGCCAGCAGGGTGAGCAGCGCGAAAGACTTTTTCATATGTGATCCTGTTACAATTTGTCGGCACTCACGCACGAGGGTGGTGCTGTTGGTGTAGCTGCCGCAGGCGTTCCGTCGCGACATGGGTGTAAATTTGCGTCGTTGAAAGATCGCTGTGTCCCAGCAGCATCTGCACCACGCGTAAATCTGCGCCGTGGTTTAACAAATGCGTCGCGAAGGCGTGACGCAATACGTGCGGCGAGAGCTTTTCACTGTCGATACCCGCCAGTGTGGCGTAATGCTTGATGCGATGCCAGAACGTTTGCCGCGTCATCTGCTGCGCGCGCTGGCTCGGAAACAGGACGTCGATAGACACGCCATTAAGCAACCACGGACGGCCATGCTCAAGGTACGTCTCCAGCCAGTAAACCGCCTCTTCACCCAGCGGCACCAGCCTCTCCTTATTTCCTTTACCGATGACGCGCACCACGCCCTGACGCAGGCTGATGTCGCTCATCGTCAGGCCAACCAGTTCCGAAACGCGCAAGCCGGTAGCATACAATAACTCAAGCATGGCTTTATCGCGTAACTCCAGCGGCAGGTCAACTGCCGGTGACTGTAATAATCTCTCAACTTGTGCTTCGCTGAGATCTTTCGGCAGCCGCTGCGGGAGTTTCGGGGACGCCAGCAGCGCGCTGGGATCGTCCCCGCGAATCTTCTCGCGGTAGAGATGCTGGAAAAGCCGACGCATTGCGCTGAGCAAGCGTGCAGAACTGGTGGCTTTGTAACCCCCTTCTACACGTTCAGCGAGCAGCGCCTGCAGGTCGTCACTTTGCGCGCTTGCAAGCGATAGCTCCCGACGCGCCAGCCACTCCACCAGCATGGAGAGATCGCGCCGGTAGGCACTGAGGGTATTCTCAGCCAGATTTTTCTCCAGCCACAGCGCGTCGAGAAACTGTTCAACGAGTGTGAGATCCTTTTCCACATCAGCCCCTTTGATTTTGCAGTCAGGCCATTATGCCTGATTGCGACCGGTTTCTGGTACACTACGCGCAATGTCAAAGCATGAATTGAGATAGTTACGCGATGAATATTGGTCTGTTCTATGGTTCCAGCACCTGCTACACCGAGATGGCGGCAGAGAAAATTCGCGACATCATTGGCCCGGAACTGGTGACGTTGCATAACCTGAAAGATGACGCGGTCGCGCTGATGGAACAGTACGATGTGCTGATCCTCGGCATCCCAACCTGGGATTTTGGGGAGATACAGGAAGACTGGGAAGCCATCTGGGATCAGCTCGATTCAGTCAATTTCGACGGTAAAATTATTGCGATGTACGGCATGGGTGACCAGTTGGGCTACGGCGAATGGTTCCTGGACGCACTGGGCATGCTGCACGACAAGCTGGCACCAAAAGGGGCGACGTTTATCGGCTACTGGCCAACCGAAGGGTATGAATTCACCAGTAAAAAACCGATTATTGCCGACGGCGAGCTGTTTGTTGGGCTCGCGCTGGATGAAACCAATCAGTACGATCTCAGCGACGAGCGCCTGCAGACCTGGTGCGAGCAGATCCTCGGCGAAATGGCAGAAAAATTTAGCTAACGCCCCCTACTCCTGCGTCGGCTGTTGCAGCAACATCCGGCGCAGATCCCGCCATTCTGACGCGTCCATGCTGTCAGCCGCCAGCCACAGGTGCTGGCAACGTCCGCCATCAACCTTGCGTAACCGTAACATCATCCCGGAGTTGAGCATCCAGGGCATACCAAGAATATCCCACTCTTTTCCCTGCCAGCGCAGGCGGGAGTCCATCAGTAACTTGATTTCCCCCTGGCGCGCATTAATGCGACGCTGGCTGCGTACGCTGTCAAAAACGACAAACGACAGCAACAGCAGCCACAGCGGCGTATAGCTCAGGGGCCACGGCATCAGCAACACGATGGCCGCAACCAGGCCGTGGAGCAATAAAGACATCCACTGCGAGCGCCACGAGACGCGAAGATCAGATTGCCACAGGACCACGTTCCCGATTCCGTGTTTGAATTAATTGCACCATCCGTTGCAACTCGGTGTCGGCGGGTTTGCCGTGGTTCATCAGCCAGTTGAATAAATCCGGATCGTCAGACTCAAGCAACCGAACAAACAGACGCTTATCATCATCGCTTAAGCTGTCGTACTCATATTCGAAGAAAGGCATGATGGAAATATCAAGTTCACGCATGCCGCGACGGCATGCCCAGTGAATACGGGCCTTGTTGTTAATATCCATGTTCAGTTTCCTGCATTACGTTTGGCACAGTCGGTACCCCGTTCTCTGTTCTTAATTTCTTTACGGGGACACCAGCTAGTGTAACGTGTTTTTGACCGTTTCATTACTGGAATATTGCGATCGAGGAGCTGGCTTCCAGAATATTCCCTACAAAGACAGCGGATTACACTATTTTGCTTAGCGCTACGCATAACCGGTTTATGGCACAAATGGTCTGCTGAAAGCGCTTGCAATGCCTGCAGGCTCTTTTACCATTAGGCATTATCAAAGCGTTAAGCAATTCAGGATATCGTTATGGCATTTACACCATTTTCTCCTCGCCAGCCCGCCGCCTCTGCGCGTCTGCCGCTGACGCTTATTTCTCTTGATGACTGGGCGCTGGCTACCCTCTCCGGCGCTGACGCCGAAAAATACCTGCAGGGTCAGGTCACCGCGGATGTCGCGCAGATGACTGAACACCAGCATCTGCTGGCCGCGCACTGCGATCCTAAAGGCAAAATGTGGAGCAACCTGCGTCTGTTCCGCCGTCAGGATGGGTTTGCCTTTATCGAACGCCGCAGCCTGCGTGATGCGCAGCTCAAAGAGCTGAAAAAATACGCAGTCTTTTCCAAAGTCACCATCGCCCCGGACGACGAACATGTTCTGCTGGGCGTGGCGGGCTTCCAGGCGCGTGCAGCGCTGAAAAACCTGTTTGCTGAACTGCCGGATGCAGAAAAACAGGTGGTCAGCGAGGGCGCGACCTCCATTCTGTGGTTTGAACACCCGGCAGAGCGCTTCCTGTTAGTCACGGATGCCGCAACCGCCGAACGCGTGACCGATGCGCTGCGCGGCGAAGCGCAGCTCAACAACAGCCAGCAGTGGCTGGCGCTGAACATCGAAGCGGGTCTGCCGGTGATTGACGCAGCCAACAGCGCGCAGTTTATTCCTCAGGCAACTAACCTGCAGGCGCTGGGGGGCATCAGCTTTAAAAAAGGCTGCTACACCGGCCAGGAAATGGTGGCGCGTGCAAAATTCCGTGGGGCAAACAAACGCGCGCTGTGGACACTGGCGGGCCATGCCAGCCGCGTACCGGAAGCGGGTGAAGACTTAGAACTGAAGATGGGCGATAACTGGCGCCGTACAGGCACCGTGTTAGCTGCCGTACAGCTGGACGATGGCCGTCTTTTGGTTCAAGCCGTCATGAACAACGACATGGAAGCCGACAGCGTGTTCCGCGTGCGCGACGACGCCAATACGTTGAGTATTGAGCCGCTGCCGTATTCACTGGAAGAGTAATCGTCGACAGGTGTCCTCCCTCTGCCGGTGGGGGCGGGCCGGGGGGCGGGCCACCGCCCGCACGGTGGAAAAAACTACACCTGCCCCACGTACAAATAAATCGCCAAAAAGTGGCACACGCTGCCGCCCAGAACAAAACCGTGCCAGATAGCATGATTGTACGGGATGCGCTTGCAGACGTAGAAAATAACGCCCAGCGAGTACACCACGCCACCCACGGCCAGCAGCGTTACCCCGCCGACCGCCAGCTTAATCGCCAGCTGATACACTACAATCAGTGACAGCCAGCCCATCGTCAGATAGGTGACAAGCGACAACACCTTAAACCGGTGCGCAATCGTCAGCTTAAACAGGATCCCCAGCAGTGCCAGGCTCCAGATAACTATCATCAGGCCGCGCGACAGCGGTGAATTGAGCCCCACCAGCAGGAAAGGCGTATAGGTACCCGCAATCAGCAGATAGATAGCGCAGTGGTCAAATTTCTTGAGCCATATTTTGGCCCGTTGATGCGGAATCGCGTGATAGAGCGTCGACGCCAGGAATAGCAGGATCATGCTTCCGCCATACAGGCTATAGCTGGTAATCGCCATCGCGCTGGCATTGGTATCTACCGCCTGTACCAGCAATAACACTAAACCGACAATCCCAAACACCAGGCCAATGCCGTGGCTGATGCTGTTGGCTACTTCCTCAGCCAGCGAATATCCCTGTGCGATTAATGGTCTGCTCGCCATACAAAACTCCGGGAAAACTAAAGATGATTATTCATCGCATGACTATGCTAACTGAGAATGATTCCAGTGAACACCTGTTAGCTAAAATAATTTTAACGTAAATTTTTATAATAAAAATCAAAAACATAAACAAATAATTCACCTGACATTTGTTCACATAAAAATTTAAGCGTTACTAATCAATGGCATAAAATTGGCCCGTGCCGTCTGGCTGCATGTTATGATGGATAAATGAGGTCTGAATGAGAGTTTTGCCACAGTGAGTATGTTCACCCACTCCGCCATTGCCAGTCTCAATAACCTGGAGATGATGGTCTACAACTATGTCATCAAAAATCGAGACAAAGTGATGTATATGACCATCCGCGAGCTGGCGGATGCGGCCGGAGTCTCAACCACCACCATCCTGCGCTTTTGCCGCAAGCTCAACTGCGAAGGATATTCGGAATTTCGCGTGCGCTTTAAGCTCTATCTTGAGCAGAATGAGCCCCAGCAGGCGAATTTCGGTGCCAGCGAAATTATCAGCTTCTTTAAAAGCGTCAATAATGAAGAGTTCGACGCGTTATTAGATGACGCGGTAAATATCATTCTCTCTTCAGAGCGCATTATTTTTGTCGGGGCGGGCACGTCAGGCTCACTGGCGAAATATGGCGCACGTTTCTTTTCGAATATTGGTAAATTCAGTAATCATATTGATGACCCTTATTTCCCTGTCACCAATGATATGGCGAAAAATGCGCTGGCCATTGTGCTCTCCGTCTCAGGCGAAACCGAGGAGATACTGCGCTTCGCCAGCCAGTTCAGCCTGCATCACTGTAAGGTGCTCTCCATCACCAGCCATGAGCACTCTCGCCTGGCAAAACTGGCGGACTTTAATCTCTCCTGGCACGTTCCCCAGACGCGAATTGGCGGCGTCTACGATATCACCACGCAAATCCCCGTCATCTATATTCTGGAATCCCTCGGACGCAAGCTGGCGAAGAAATTGACGGAATAAAACACCCTGTTTTTTTGATGTGACAAATCACAATTTCCGCAAATTGTTATATCGTGACATTCAATTTCGCTTTGCTAGACTCAATGCCAATAAGCCATTTATTGAGAATAGCAGCGATGAAAAAATTAACCTTACCGAAAGATTTTTTATGGGGCGGCGCGGTTGCCGCTCACCAGGTTGAAGGCGGCTGGAACAAAGGCGGCAAAGGGCCAAGCATTTGCGACGTCTTGACCGGCGGCGCACACGGCGTGCCACGCGAAATCACGCAGGAGGTGGTGCCGGGTAAATATTACCCCAATCATGAGGCCATCGATTTCCACGGCCACTATAAAGAAGACATCAAGCTGTTTGCCGAGATGGGCTTCAAGTGCTTCCGTACCTCTATTGCCTGGACACGCATATTCCCGAAAGGTGACGAAACGCAGCCAAACGAGGAAGGGCTAAAATTCTACGACGACATGTTCGATGAGCTGCTGAAGTACAACATCGAACCGGTGATCACCCTCTCCCACTTCGAAATGCCGCTGCACCTGGTGCAGGAGTACGGTAGCTGGACCAACCGTAAAGTGGTCGATTTCTTTGTGCGCTTCGCGGAAGTGGTCTTCGAGCGCTACAAAAACAAGGTCAAATACTGGATGACCTTCAACGAAATCAATAACCAGCGTAACTGGCGCGCGCCGCTGTTCGGTTACTGCTGCTCGGGCGTGGTCTATACCGAACATAACAATCCGGAAGAGACCATGTACCAGGTCCTGCACCACCAGTTTGTGGCCAGCGCCCTGGCGGTGAAAGCCGCGCGCCGCATCAACCCGGAGATGAAAGTCGGCTGCATGCTGGCCATGGTGGCGCTCTATCCATTCTCCTGCAAACCGGAAGACGTGATGTTCGCCCAGGAATCGATGCGCGAGCGCTATGTCTTTACCGACGTCCAGCTGCGTGGTTACTACCCGTCCTACGTGCTGAACGAGTGGGAGCGCCGCGGCTTCTCCATCAAAATGGAGGCAGGCGACGAGCAGATCCTGCGTGAAGGTACCTGCGACTACTTAGGTTTCAGCTACTACATGACCAACGCGGTGAAGGCGGAAGGCGGTACCGGTGACGCCATCTCCGGCTTTGAAGGCAGTGTGCCGAACCCGCACGTGAAGGCGTCCGACTGGGGCTGGCAGATTGACCCGGTGGGCCTGCGTTATTCCCTGTGCGAGCTGTACGAGCGTTATCAGAAGCCGCTGTTTATCGTGGAAAACGGCTTCGGCGCCTATGATAAAGTGGAAGAAGACGGCAGCATCAACGATGACTATCGTATCGACTACCTGCGTGCACACGTGGAAGAGATGATCAAAGCCGTCACGCACGATGGCGTGGATCTGATGGGCTATACCCCGTGGGGCTGCATCGACTGCGTGTCGTTCACCACCGGCCAGTACAGCAAGCGCTACGGCTTTATCTACGTGAACAAGCACGACGACGGAACGGGCGACATGTCGCGCTCCCGTAAGAAGAGCTTTAACTGGTATAAGGAAGTGATTGCCAGCAACGGCGAAAAACTTTAACGCAGTGATCCCCTCTCCCCTTTGGGGAGAGGGTTAGGGTGAGGGGTTTATTTCCCACCCGCTAACTCGATAAAACTACCCGTTACGTACGACGCCTTCTCGCTCAGCAGCCAGACAATCGCCTGGGCCACCTCTTCCGGCTGGCCGCCGCGCTGCATCGGCAGCAGCGATTTCACGCGATCCACCCGCCCCGGCTCCCCGCCGGATGCGTGAATATCAGTATAGATAAGCCCGGGCCGCACGCAATTCACGCGGATACCCTGTGCCGCCACCTCCAGCGATAGCCCGGTTGTCAGCGAATCCACCGCTCCCTTGGACGCGGCATAATCCACATATTCACCCGGCGCGCCCAGACGCGATGCCGCGGAAGAGACGTTCACTATCGCCCCACCCTTGCCGCCATGTTTGATGGACATGCGTTTTACCGCTTCCCGACAGCAGAGAAAGTAGCCCGTGACGTTGGTCGCAAGGACGCGGTTAATGCGCTCAGCGGAGAGATTCTCGATAGTGGATTGCTCAAACAGAATGCCCGCATTATTGACCAGCGCACGAAGCGGCTCGCCTTCACGATCGAGGCTGTCAAACATCGCCAGCACCTGAGCTTCGTCGCTGATGTCCGCACGCACGGCAAACGCTTTACCGCCCGCCTCAACGATCTGGTTGATCACGTCCGTCGCGGATTTAATGTTGTGGTGATAGTTTACCGCCACGGTGTAGCCTTCACGTGCCAGCTGCAGCGCGGTGGCTTTCCCAATGCCCCGGCTCGCGCCGGTGACCAGTGCAATTGCCATTCACAACCTCCAGATAAAAAAAAGCCGGGTGGCGCTTACGCTTACCCGGCCTACAGTATGGCAAATAATTACTGGTATTCGCTCATCGGTACGCAGGAGCAGAACAGGTTACGGTCGCCGTAGACGTCATCAAGACGCTTCACGGTCGGCCAGTATTTGTTCGCCACGCCTGCCGGGAAGACCGCCAGCTCGCGGGAGTAACCGTGGTTCCACTCTGCCACCATCTCGTGCTGAGTGTGCGGGGCGTTAACCAGCGGGTTATCTTCCAGCGTCCATTCGCCGTCCTGCACGCGGTCGATCTCCATGCGGATGGCCAGCATCGCGTCGATAAAGCGATCCAGCTCGGCTTTGCTTTCAGACTCGGTCGGCTCCACCATCAGCGTCCCCGCAACCGGGAACGACATGGTTGGCGCGTGGAAGCCGTAGTCGATCAGACGCTTGGCGATATCCAGCTCGCTAATACCGGTCTGCTCTTTCAGCGGACGAATATCGAGGATGCACTCGTGCGCCACGCGACCGTCGCGGCCTGTGTAGAGCACCGGGAAGGCGGACTTCAGGCGAGTCGCAATGTAGTTAGCGTTCAGGATCGCCACCTGGCTCGCCTGCTTCAGCCCTTCCGCGCCCATCATGCGGATGTACATCCAGCTGATTGGAAGGATAGAGGCGCTACCGAACGGTGCCGCAGAGACCGCGCCCTGACGGGTTAGCATGCCTTCAATCTGCACCACGCTGTGGCCCGGCACAAACGGTGCCAGGTGCGCTTTCACGCCGATTGGGCCCATACCCGGGCCGCCACCGCCGTGCGGGATGCAGAAGGTTTTGTGCAGGTTCAGGTGCGACACGTCCGCGCCAATAAAGCCCGGAGAGGTAATGCCCACCTGAGCGTTCATGTTTGCGCCGTCGAGGTAAACCTGACCGCCAAACTGGTGCACCACTTCGCACACTTCACGGATAGTCTCTTCGTATACGCCGTGGGTGGACGGGTAGGTCACCATGATGCAGGAGAGCTTGTCGCCCGCCTGTTCGGCTTTCGCACGCAGGTCTGCCAGATCGATGTTACCGTTCTTATCACACGCCACGACCACCACTTCCATGCCCGCCATCTGGGCAGAGGCCGGGTTGGTGCCGTGAGCAGAGCTTGGGATCAGGCAGATATCGCGGTGTCCTTCGTTGCGGCTTTCATGATAGTGACGGATCGCCAGCAGGCCCGCGTATTCGCCCTGCGCGCCGGAGTTCGGCTGCATGCAGAGCGCGTCATAACCGGTCAGCTTCACCAGCCAGTCGGAAAGCTGGTTGATCATCATATGATAACCTTCTGCCTGCTCTGGCGGGCAGAACGGGTGTAGTTCGGAGAACTCAGGCCAGGTGATAGGGATCATCTCTGCCGCGGCGTTCAGCTTCATGGTGCAGGAGCCCAGCGGGATCATCGCCTGGTTCAGCGCCAGATCCTTGCGCTCCAGAGAGTGCATATAGCGCATCATCTCGGTTTCGCTGTGGTAGCGGTTGAACACCGGATGGGTCAGGATCGCGTCAACACGAAGCATGCTTTCCTGAATGGAGCGGCTGTCGAGGGCGACCTCTTTGTCGAGCGCATCAACGTCCAGACCGTGCGCGTCACCCAGCAGCACGCTGAACAGGTTCAGAATATCGTCACGGGTAGTACTTTCATCCAGCGTAATGCCGACCGCGTTGTGGATGTCGCTGCGCAGGTTGATCTCTGCCGCATTCGCGCGCGCCAGCACCGCCGCTTTGTCCGCTACTTCCACACACAGAGTGTCGAAGTAGTGAGCGTGGCGCAGCTTAAGGCCTTTCTGCTGCAGACCACAGGCCAGAATATCGGCCAGGCGGTGAATGCGGCTGGCAATTCGCTTCAGGCCAGCCGGGCCGTGGAACACGGCGTACAGGCTGGCGATATTTGCAAGCAGCACCTGGGAGGTACAGATGTTGGAGTTCGCTTTCTCGCGGCGGATATGCTGCTCGCGAGTCTGCATCGCCATGCGCAGGGCGGTGTTACCGGCAGCATCTTTTGAGACGCCGATAATGCGGCCAGGCATGGAGCGTTTGAATTCATCTTTCGCGCCGAAGAACGCCGCGTGCGGGCCGCCGTAGCCCATCGGTACGCCAAAGCGTTGCGCAGAGCCGAAGACAATATCCGCGCCCTGTTTGCCCGGCGCCGTCAGCAGCACCAGCGCCATAAAATCGGCGGCAACGCTGACAACCACTTTGCGGGACTTCAGCTCGGCAATCAGCGTGCCGTAGTCATGTACTTCACCCGTCGTACCTACCTGCTGCAGCAGTACGCCGAAGACGTCCTGGTGATCCAGCACTTTGTCAGCGTCGTCGACGATCACGTCAAAGCCGAAGGTTTCCGCACGGGTGCGCACAACGTCCAGCGTCTGAGGATGCACGTCCGCCGCCACGAAGAAGCGGTTAGCATTTTTCAGCTTGCTGACGCGTTTTGCCATCGCCATTGCTTCGGCGGCAGCGGTGGCTTCATCCAGCAGCGAGGCGGAGGCAATATCCATACCGGTCAGATCCAGCGTCACCTGTTGGAAGTTCAGCAGCGCTTCCAGACGGCCCTGGGAGACTTCTGGCTGATACGGGGTGTAAGCGGTGTACCAGCCCGGGTTCTCCAGCATGTTGCGCAGGATAACCGGCGGCAACTGCACGTTGGTGTAGCCCATGCCAATGTAAGACTTATAGCGCTTGTTCAGGCCTGCGATAGCCTTCAGCTCCGCCAGCGCGGCGAATTCCGTGGTGGCTTCCCCCACCTGAGGCGGCGTGGCAAGCTGGATGTCTTTTGGCACAATCTGGCCGATCAGTGCGTTTAATGAATCCGCGCCAACTGTCTTCAGCATCTCCTGCTGTTGCTGAGCATCCGGCCCAATGTGACGTTCAATGAAGGCGCCACGGTTTTCAAGCTGGCTTAAAGTCTGTGTCATGAGCGATGGTTCCTGAAACGTGCAGTGAATTTAAGTTCCCTCTCCCTCTGGGAGAGGGTTAGGGTGAGGGGAAGACTGGCGGCGCCCCCCCCCCCCCCCCCCCCCCCGGGGGGGGGGGGGACCAGGGGCGTTTTAAAAGAACCCCCCCCCCCCCCCCCCCCCCCCCCCCCCCCCCCCCCCCCCCCCCCGCCCCCCCTCCCCCCCCCCCCCCCCCCCCCGGCCCCCCCCCCCCCCCCCCCCCAAGACTGGCACCCTCACCCCTGCCCTCTCCCAGAGGGAGAGGGGGATAAACAATTACTCGTCTTCTAACAATCCTTCGTACGCGGTCGCATCCAGCAGCGCGGCAACCTGAGATTCGTCGCTGGCTTTGATCTTGAAGATCCAGCCGCCTTCATACGGCTCGCTGTTCACCAGCTCTGGCGAATCACTCAGCGCGTCGTTGACGGCAACGATTTCGCCGCTCACAGGAGCGTAGATGTCAGATGCCGCTTTTACGGACTCCGCCACGGCGCAGTCGTCGCCCGCGCTAACGGTCGTGCCCACGTCAGGCAGGTCAACAAACACCATGTCGCCCAGCAGCTCTTGCGCGTGCTCGGTGATCCCTACGGTGTAAGTGCCGTCCGCCTCTTTGCGCAGCCACTCGTGTTCTTTGCTGTATTTCAGTTCTGCTGGCACATTGCTCATTGAAGTTCTCCTGATAAAAATGATTAGGCGACCGGCTTACCGGCGCGAACAAAAATCGGTTTGGTCACGTGGACCGGCATTTCGCGGTTGCGGATCTGTACCACCGCCGTGTCGCCAATGCCCGCCGGCACGCGTGCCAGTGCAATACTGTAGCCCAGCGTCGGGGAGAAGGTGCCGCTGGTGATCACGCCTTCGAGATGATTGCCGTCGGCATCGGTGAAGCGCACTGGCAGTTCGCCGCGCAGCACGCCTTTTTCCTTCATCACCAGCCCCACCAGCTGTTCGGTACCCTTCTCGCGCTGCATCTCCAGCGCTTCACGGCCAATAAAGTCACGGTCAGCCGGTTCCCATGCGATGGTCCAGCCCATGTTGGCGGCCAGCGGAGAGACGCCTTCGTCCATCTCCTGGCCGTAGAGGTTCATACCCGCTTCAAGACGCAGGGTATCGCGCGCGCCCAGGCCCGCTGGCTTCACGCCCGCTTCCACCAGCGCACGCCAGAAATCAGCGGCCTTCTCGTTTGGCATCGCAATTTCGTAGCCCGCTTCACCGGTGTAGCCGGTAGTGGCGATAAACAGATCCCCCGCCTGCACGCCGAAGAAAGGCTTCATGCCCTCTGTGGCTTTGCGCTGCTCGTCGTTAAACAGAGACGCGGCTTTCGCCTGCGCGTTTGGCCCCTGCACGGCGATCAGCGACAGATCGTCACGGACGGTGATGTCGATGGCATAAGGTTCAGCGTGTTGGGTGATCCAGGAGAGGTCTTTTTCGCGGGTGGCGGAGTTTACAACGAGGCGGAAGAAATCTTCAGTGAAGTAATAGACGATGAGGTCATCAATCACGCCGCCCGAAGCATTCAGCATGCCGGTATAGAGCGCTTTACCCGGCGTCTTCAGTTTGGCGACGTCGTTTGCCAGCAGATAACGCAAAAACTCCCGGGTGCGGCTACCGCGCAGGTCGACAATCGTCATATGGGACACGTCGAACATACCGGCATCGGTGCGCACCGCGTGGTGCTCATCAATCTGCGACCCGTAGTGCAGCGGCATCATCCAGCCGTGGAAGTCCACCATGCGAGCGCCGCATAACACGTGCTGTTCGTACAAAGGAGTCTGTTGAGCCATCTTGTCCTCGTTGAAAAATTCACCGTGAAACCCGGTATCGGCCTCGTTCCCGAATGCCGACGCAAACGTTCTCTTTTACCTGAACTTACCACCGAAACCGGCGGTTAACCATAAGGTAAAACGGGTCATCACATTAGCTTATGACTAAAAAACGCTGAAAAGCCTACAGAGTTATTCACTGGAAAAATGCGATTAACCCCGCACAAAATTAACAATGATCTAACAGGATTTAGCACATGGTGATATTTCGTGCGGAAAAACGGGCCGAATTTCCGTAACAAGAAAAAGACGACATTAGATTATCTAATGCGAAAAATGACGTGAAATTAGAATATTTCAAACGAGGGGATTTCCCCGGCGCAGAGGCCGGGAAATTATAGTGTGACGGGGGTCAATATTATTTAAGCCAGTCCGGCAGGTCGTTAAGACCCATCGCCTGACGGAGAAGTTGAGGTTTAACACCCGGAAGGGTGTCAGCAAGCTTGAGGCCAATGTCGCGCAGCAGTTTTTTCGCCGGATTTGCCCCGGCAAACAGCTCGCGGAAGCCCTGCATCCCTGCCAGCATCATCGCCGCACTGTGCTTGCGGCTGCGCTCGTAGCGACGCAGGTAGAGATGCTGACCGATATCTTTGCCTTCACGATGCAGGCGGCGCAGTTCCTCAACCAGCTCCGCTGCGTCCATAAAGCCGAGGTTGACGCCCTGCCCGGCCAGCGGATGAATGGTATGAGCGGCATCGCCCACCAGCGCCAGACGATGCGCGGCAAACTGGCGCGCGTAGCGGCCGGTTAACGGGAACACCTGACGCTCGCTTTCAAGCGTGCACAGGCCAAGGCGGTTATCAAACGCCACGCACAGCGCCTGGTTAAAGGCCTCGGGCGTCGCCTCCTGCATCTGCTGCGCTTTTTCCGGCACTAAGGACCAGACAATCGAGCACAGGTGCGGATCGGCAAGCGGCAGGAAGGCCAGAATACCGTCGTTGTGGAAAATCTGCCGGGCCACGCCGCCGTGCGGCTCTTCGGTACGGATTGTTGCCACCATCGCATGATGGCGGTAATCCCAGTACGTCAGCGGGATATCGGCTTTATTACGCAGCCAGGAGTTTGCGCCGTCGGCACCGACCACCAGACGCGCGGTCAGCATGTCGCCGCTTTGCAGGGTGATAAACGCCTCGTTTTCGCCCCACGCCACCTGCTGGATCTGCGCAGGCGCGACCAGCGTCACGTCGCTGCACAGCTCTGCTTTCTGCCACAGCGCGTGATGGATCACCCCATTCTCAATGATATGGCCCAGATGGCTATAGCCCATACTTTCATCATCGAAGGCAATATGGCCAAAGCTGTCTTTGTCCCACACTTCCATGCCGTGATAGCAGCTGGCGCGCTGGGCGACGATATCTGACCAGACGCCGAGACGCGTCAGCAGCTTTTCGCTGGCCGCGTTAATCGCCGAGACGCGGAGTTCTGGCGGGGCATCAGGTGCGACGGGCTGAGGCGGCTTTTGCTCCAGCACCGCCACGCGCAGGCCGCTGCCCTGCAATCCACAGGCCAGCGCCAGCCCAACCATTCCGCCGCCAACGATGGCAACATCAACATTTTGCACGGTGATAACTCCTTAACGCGCAACCCAACCCAGGGTCCGCTGCGCCAGCACGTCACGTGCCGGAATGAACAGTTCCATCGCCATCAGCCCGAGGTTGCGGCCGGCAACCAGCGGCGCCCAGCGATTGGCAAAGAGATGGACTAAACCATCGGTGACGCCAATTGTCGCCTCTTTATCGGCCTGGCGTCGCGTCTGGTAATGGCTTAGCACCGGGTAAGCGCCACAGTCTTTTTGTTCGCTCCACGCCTGCGAAAGCGTTTCGGCAAGGCTCATCACATCCCGCAGGCCGAGGTTAAAGCCCTGGCCGGCGATGGGGTGGAGGGTTTGCGCCGCATTGCCGACCAGCGCCACGCGGTGAGAAACAGACTGTGAGGCCGTGGTTAACGACAGCGGATAGACCGCACGTTTCCCGGCATGGGTAATACGCCCCAGCCGCCAGCCAAAGGCTTTCTGCAGCTCGGTACAAAAGCGTTCGTTGGACCAGGCCTTAACCTCTTCGGCTTTATCCTGCGGGTGGCACCAGACCAGCGAGCAGCGCCCGTCCGTCATCGGCAGCATCGCCAGCGGACCGTGCCGGGTGAAGCGTTCAAATGCCCGGCCGTTGTGTTCTGCTGCGGTCGAGACGTTCGCGATGACCGCGACCTGCCCGTAAGGCTGCTGTCGCCACTCTACGCCGCACTGGGTGCCGAGCGCCGAGCGCGACCCGTCCGCCGCAACCAAAAGCTGTCCGTCGAGCACGATGCCATTGTCCAGCGTTACGCTGACCGCCTCTTCACTGCGGGTGAAGCTGGCAACGCGTGCCGGGCAGTGCAGCGTAACGCCCGGCGCGTCCTGCAACAGGCGGAACAGGCGCAGGCCAATATCGTGCAGTTCAACGACCTGACCCAGCGCGTCAATACGGTAATCGTGGGCATCCAGCGTCACAAACCCGGCATGGCCGCGATCGCTCACGTGCACGGTATTAATGGCGGTGGCGCAGTCGGCGATGGCCTGCCAGATGCCAATCCGGGACAGCTGCTGGCAGGTGCCCTGCGCCAGGGCAATGGCGCGGGAATCAAAACCGGGGTGATTCTTCGTTTGTGGGGCGACCGCCTCGACAAGATGCACCGGAAGTTGCCCCTTCGTTAAGTGCGAGACAGCCAAGGCCAGCGTGGCGCCCGTCATGCCGCCGCCAACGATAATCACGCTCATGCGCGCGCCGCTGCCATCAGCGCCTCGATATCGTCCGCTTTTTTCACCACGCTCGCGGTCAGGTTTTCGTTGCCGGTTTCGGTGATGACGATGTCGTCTTCAATACGAATGCCGATTCCGCGGTATTCCTCTGGCACGTCGGCATCTGGCGCGATGTACAGACCCGGCTCGACGGTCAGCACCATGCCCGGCTCCAGCACGCGTGAACGTTCAGGGCCGTATGCGCCCACGTCGTGCACGTCCAGCCCCAGCCAGTGGCTCAGGCCGTGCATAAAATAGGGACGATGGGCATTCTCGGTAATCAGGGTGTCCACGTCGCCTTTCAGAATGCCGAGCTTCACCAGCCCGGTCACCATGATGCGCACGACTTCGCCGGTCACCTCCTGAATAGAGGTGCCTGGCCGATACAGCGTGAGCGCCGTCTCAAGTGACTCGAGAACGATGTCATAAATTGCCCGCTGCGCCGGTGAAAATTTGCCGTTCACCGGGAAAGTACGGGTGATGTCGCCCGCATAACCCTGATATTCGCAACCGGCGTCAATCAAAACCAGATCGCCGTCGCGCAGCGCGCTTTCGTTTTCGGTGTAGTGCAGAATGCAGCCGTTTTCCCCGCCGCCAACGATGGTGTTGTAGGACGGGAAGCGCGCACCGTGACGGTTAAATTCGTGATGTATTTCGCCTTCCAGCTGATATTCGAACATCCCGGGACGGCATTTTTCCATCGCGCGGGTGTGCGCCAGCGCGCTGATTTCGCCCGCACGGCGCATCACGTTCAGTTCTTCTTCAGATTTGAACAGGCGCATCTCGTGCACTACCGGACGCCAGTCCGTGAGGGTGGCGGGCGCGGACAGGTTCTGGCGCGAGCCTTTGCGCAGCTTATCCAGCGCGGTGAAAACAATCTCATCGGCGTAAGCATATTCGCCCTGCGCGTGGTAGAGCACGTCGAGGCCGTTTAGCAGCTGATAGAGCTGCTGGTTGATTTCGCTAAACGCCAGCGCACGGTCAACGCCCAGCTTGTCCGGTGCGGCCTCTTGCCCTAAGCGGCGGCCAAACCAGATTTCAGCGGTTAAGTCTCGTACGCGGTTGAAAATCACGCTGTGGTTATGGGTGTCATTGCTCTTAATCAGCACCAGCACCGCTTCCGGTTCGTTAAAGCCGGTGAAGTACCAAAAATCGCTGCTCTGGCGATAGGGGTATTCGCTGTCGGCGCTGCGCGTCACCTCTGGCGCGGCAAAAATCAGCGCCGCGCTGCCCGGCTGCATGTTTGCCAGCAGCGCCTGACGACGGCGCAAATACTCTTGTTGCGAGATAACCATGACACCCTCCTGTGCGTTATTTTTCTTAATGTAAGGTTGGCTTGCGAACTTCCGGCGCGGTCGGCTGCGAGCGCGTAAAGTTGTCGTGGCACAGCAGCGCCGCCACGCGCACGTACTCGATAATTTCTTCGAGAGACATCTCCAGCTCTTCCTGGTCTTCCTCTTCATCGTAGCCGAGCTGGGCAATGTTACGCAGATCGTCGATCGCTTCACCCGCTTCGCCGGTGACTTTATCAAGCTTAGGCTGGGTAACGCCCAGGCCCAGCAGGTAGTGGTTTACCCAACCTGCGAGCGCATCGGCACGATCGAAGACGCTGACATCGTCGCCTTCAGGCAGATAAAGCTGAAAAAGGAAGCCATCGTCTTCCAGCGAATCGCTGGTGGCCGCGTGCATTTTTCGCAGAGCTTCCGCCAGTTCGTGGCCAAAAGCCAGCCCTTCGTTTGTGAGGTCGTGGATCAGCGGCTGCCATGAGCTGTCGCTGTTTCCGCCGCACAGTATGCCGCTGATCAGACCGTGCATTTCGGCAGGGGTAAGACCGACTCCCTGCTGGTTCAGTAACTGGTTTAAATCCTTGTAACCAGGCATTTCGTTCTGTATAGACATACGCATTCGTCATCAAAGGGAGGATATTCATGGTATGCTACCACTTTGGACCCTGGTGATACCAGAAAAGGGCTTGTATCTTCACATCAGGGTAGCTATAGTGTCGCCCCTTCGCAGCCCCCGGGGCAGTAAGCGAAGGCAGCGCAGTCAATCAGCAGGAAGGTGGCATGTCTGCACAACCCGTCGATCTCCAGATTTTTGGCCGTTCACTGCGAGTGAATTGTCCGCCTGAACAAAGGGATGCTTTGAATCAGGCTGCGGACGATTTGAATCAGCGGTTGCAAGATCTAAAAGAACGCACTAGAGTCACAAATACTGAGCAGCTGGTTTTCATCGCCGCGTTGAACATCAGCTATGAACTGACTCAGGAAAAAGCGAAGACCCGCGACTACGCGGCTAGCATGGAGCAGCGCATTAAAATGCTCCAGCAGACCATTGAACAGGCGTTGCTTGATCAAGGTCGCAATCCCGAAAGACCGGGACCAAAGTTTGAATAACACTTCTCAGTTGACTATGGTAGAGTAACTGTGAAGACAAAATTTCTCTGAGATGTTCGCAAGCGGGCCAGTCCCCTGAGCCGATATTTCATACCACAAGAATGTGGCGCTCCATGGTTGGTGAGCATGCTCGGTTCGTCCGAGAAGCCTTAAAACTATGACGACACATTCACCTTGAACCAAGGGTTCAAGGGTTACAGCCTGCGGCGGCATCTCGGAGATTCCCTCTTTCTTCTTCTACCCACTACCATGACTCAATTCCCTGAAGTTTCTGCCTCACGCCAGGATATCCGTCAGCTTATTCGCCAGCGTCGTCGCGCGCTTACGTCCGAGCAACAAGCACACTTTGCGCAGCAGGCCGCAGCCCGCATGATGGCGTATCCGCCAGTGGTAATGGCGAACACGGTCGCTCTGTTTCTGTCGTTTGATGGCGAGCTGGATACCCAGCCGCTTATCGACCAGCTCTGGCGCGCCGGAAAGAAGGTTTATCTGCCGGTACTGCATCCATTTAGTCAAGGTAATTTGCTGTTTCTACACTACCACCCGCACAGCGAGCTGGTGGTAAATCGTCTGAAAATTACCGAACCGAAACTCGACGTGCGCGACGTATTACCGCTGTCCGGGCTGGACGTGCTGATTACCCCGCTGGTGGCGTTTGATGAACAGGGCCAGCGTTTAGGCATGGGCGGCGGGTTCTATGACAGAACGCTGCAAAACTGGCAGGAGTACGGGCTACAGCCGGTGGGTTATGCGCATGATTGCCAGGCTGTAGAGGCCCTGCCGGTGGAGAAATGGGATGTGCCGTTACCGGCTGTGGTGACGCCCAGTAAAATCTGGGTCTGGTAGAACAAAGCCGGGTGGCGGCTATGCCTTACCCGGCCTACATAAATCCTCGGACATTGTAGGTCGGGTAAGCGTAAGCGCCACCCGACACCACAAACTACACTATCAGTAAAGCAAGCGTGCGCGAATCGTCCCCGGAATAGCCTTCATGCTCTGCAGCGCTTTCTCGGCAACGTCTTCATCGGCTTCAATATCGATAACCACATAACCCATCTGCGAGTTGGTTTGCAGATATTGCGCGGCGATGTTGACGCCCTGCTCGGCAAAGATCTGGTTGATGGCGGTCAGCACGCCAGGACGGTTTTCGTGGATGTGAAGCAGACGGCGACCGCCATGCAGCGGCAGAGACACCTCCGGGAAGTTCACCGCAGAGAGCGTTGAACCGTTGTCGGAATATTTGCTCAGCTTGCCCGCCACTTCCAGACCGATATTCTCCTGCGCTTCCTGAGTAGAACCGCCGATGTGTGGCGTCAGGATCACGTTGTCGAACTCGCACAGCGGAGAGTTAAACGGATCGCTGTTGGTCGCAGGCTCCGTCGGGAATACGTCGATGGCCGCCCCCGCCAGATGCTTACGCTTCAGCGCATCGCACAGCGCAGGGATATCGACCACCGTACCGCGCGCGGCGTTGATCAGCAGAGAGCCCGGCTTCATCAGCGCCAGCTCTTCCGCACCCATCATGTTTTTGGTGGAGGCGTTTTCCGGCACGTGCAGGCTGACTACGTCGCTCATGTTCAGCAGGTCAGAGAGATGCTGCACCTGCGTCGCGTTACCCAGCGGCAGCTTGCTTTCGATATCGTAAAAGTAAACGTGCATCCCCAGCGACTCCGCCAGGATCCCCAGCTGAGTACCGATGTGGCCGTAGCCGATGATACCCAGCTTTTTACCACGGGCTTCGTATGAGCCCGCGGCCAGTTTGTTCCACACGCCGCGGTGCGCTTTGGCGTTAGCTTCCGGAATACCGCGCAGCAGCAGCAGCAGTTCGCCAATCACCAGTTCCGCCACGGAACGGGTGTTCGAGAACGGCGCGTTAAAGACCGGGATACCGCGTTTTGCGGCAGCGTTCAGGTCGACCTGGTTGGTGCCGATGCAGAAACAGCCAATGGCAACCAGCTTTTCCGCCGCGGCAATCACGTCTTCAGTCAGGTGGGTACGGGATCGCAGGCCAATGAAGTGGGCATCACGGATGGCGGCTTTCAGCTCTTCCGTGTCCAGCGCGCCTTTGTGAAATTCGATATTGGTGTAACCCGCCGCACGAAGGCTATCAAGCGCTTTCTGATGCACGCCCTCAACCAGCAGGAATTTAATCTTGTCTTTCTCCAGTGATACCTTTGCCATTTCCCCGACCCTGTTTTTATCTGAACTGATGTTGTGCTGGATTGAAATCCGCTGTAGCCAACATATCAAAAAAAACTATTGCAGCAATATGAACGTTTGCGTCGGCACTCTGAAGAAAAGTCATACAGGGCAAAATGACAGAGTAAAATGCTGAGGAAATTTACAAACGTGGCAGGATCGGCAAAAGAGGCGGAAAAGCGTGACACAAGTCACCAAATTTAGCTTTTCAAAAATTTTTTAGCGGGGGGAGCACTCCCCCCGTCAGATCATTTTACGATGGTTTTGACGCCGTCGGCCGTACCTATCAGTGCCACGTCCGCGCCGCGGTTGGCAAATAACCCTACGGTAACAACGCCTGGAATGCCGTTGATGGCGTTTTCCAGTGCAATCGCGTCGAGAATTTCCAGGCCGTGAACGTCGAGGATGACGTTACCGTTGTCGGTGACCACGCCCTGACGGTATTCCGGACGGCCACCCAGCTTCACCAGTTGACGGGCAACCGCACTGCGCGCCATCGGGATCACTTCGACCGGCAGCGGAAAATTACCCAGAATGTCGACCTGCTTGGAGGCATCCGCGATGCAGATGAACTTGTCCGCAACCGAGGCGATGATCTTTTCACGGGTCAGCGCCGCGCCGCCGCCTTTGATCATCTGCATATGGCCGTTGATTTCATCCGCACCATCAACGTAAATGCCCAGACGATCCACTTCGTTGAGATCGAAAACGGTAATGCCGAGGCTTTTCAGCTTTTCCGTGGACGCATCGGAGCTGGAAACCGCGCCCTCGATCTGCCCCTTCATCGTGCCCAGTGCATCGATAAAGTGCGCCGCCGTTGACCCCGTACCAACACCGACAATGGTCCCTGGCTGTACGTACTGGAGAGCGGCCCATCCTACTGCTTTTTTCAGTTCATCCTGCGTCATGATCGTTTTGCCTGTGGTGTGAAAACTCAGGGCGCATTATAGAACACGTCGAATGGATTTCGTCTGCCAGGAAGGGAAAATTGTGTCATAGTGCAGATTAAGCAAAATTAAGGAGCCAGCCAGAGCAATGAAACGTCCGGACTACAGAACACTACAGGCACTTGATGCAGTTATTCGTGAACGTGGCTTTGAGCGCGCAGCGCAAAAGCTGTGTATCACCCAGTCCGCCGTATCACAGCGTATCAAACAGCTTGAAAACATGTTCGGGCAGCCGCTGCTGGTGCGTACCGTGCCGCCGCGCCCAACGGAGCAAGGGCAAAAACTTCTCGCCCTGCTGCGTCAGGTTGAGCTACTGGAAGACGAATGGCTGGGTGACGAACAAACGGGCTCCACGCCGCTGCTGCTCTCGCTGGCGGTCAACGCCGACAGTCTGGCAACCTGGCTGCTGCCGGCCCTGGCGCCGGTATTAGCTGACTCCCCTATCCGCCTGAATCTCCAGGTTGAAGATGAAACCCGCACCCAGGAGCGCCTGCGTCGCGGCGAAGTGGTGGGGGCAGTCAGTATCCAGCCGCAGGCGCTGCCAAGCTGTCTTGTCGATCAGTTGGGCGCGCTGGACTACCTGTTCGTGGGTTCAAAAGCCTTTGCGGAGCGCTACTTCCCGAACGGCGTCACCCGCGCAGCGCTGCTGAAAGCGCCGGCCGTGGCGTTCGACCATCTGGACGATATGCACCAGGCATTTTTGCAGCAAAACTTTGACCTGCCGCCGGGCAGCGTACCGTGCCATATCGTCAACTCGTCCGAAGCCTTTGTGCAGCTTGCGCGTCAGGGCACGACCTGCTGCATGATCCCGCACCTGCAGATTGAGAAAGAGTTGAAAAGCGGTGAGTTGATTGACCTAACGCCGGGGCTGTATCAGCGCCGGATGCTCTACTGGCACCGTTTTGCGCCGGAAAGCCGCATGATGCGCAACGTTACTGACGCGCTGCTGGCGTTTGGGCATAAGGTGTTGAGACAGGATTAATCGCTTGAATTCCCTCTCCCACAGGGAGAGGGTTAGGGTGAGGGCAAACTACTGCGCCTTAGCCGCCTCAGTTTGCTGAGTTTGAGTTGGCTCCAGCTGGAACACCACATCCACCTGATCGTCGAACTGAATGGTTGGCTGCTCATAGGTTTCCTGAGCAGAAACCGGCGCAGCGTCAGCCTTCATCATCCGCACCATCGGGCTTGGCTGGTAGTTAGAGACGTGGTAACGCACGCTGTATACCGGGCCGAGCTTGCTCTTAAAGCCAGAAGCCAGCTGCTCCGCCTGATGGATTGCATCATTAATCGCGGCTTTACGCGCTTCGTCTTTGTATTTCTCCGGTTGCGCAACGCCCAGCGACACCGAACGGATTTCGTTCAGGCCAGCCTTCAGCGCGCCGTCCAGCAGTGAATTCAGCTTGTCCAGCTGACGCACGGTCACTTCAACAGCACGCACGGCGCGGTAGCCTTTCAGGATGCTTTTGCCGTTCTGGTAGTCGTAATCAGGTTGAGTACGCAGGTTCGCGGAGTTGATATCTTTTTTACCTACACCGTTCTGCTCGAGGAAAGAGAGATATTGCGCAACACGATCGTCCGCCTGCTTCTTGGCGGAGGCCGCATCTTTCGCAGCGACATTGACCTCAATTGCCAGGGTTGCAATATCCGGTACCGCGTCCACGCTTGCGGTGCCTGACGTGACGATGTGCGGGCCATCCGGCAATTCACTTGCCTGCACCGACACCGCACCGAAACTCACTAATGCCGCCAGGGCCATCACTTTAAACTTCACTGTCATTCCTCCATGTTGCGAAGAGTGCCCCAACAACAGGGCGCATGCCAGCAAGCTTAGCGGGTCTTGTTCAGTTGTCCATAAGACAACGCTTAGTTGAGCAATCCCTGTACATGATGAATGCCCTCCTTCGCCAGCTGGAAAGCGATAAACCACATCACCAGACCGACCAGCGTGTTAATGATGCGCTGCGCTTTGGCAGTCTGCAGCCGCGGTGCCAGCCACGCCGCCAGGATCGCAAGACCGAAGAACCAGAGGAAAGAGGCGCTGACCGTACCGAGCGCAAACCAGCGTTTGGGCTCAACGTCCAGCTGCCCGCCCAGGCTACCCAGCACCACGAACGTATCAAGGTAAACGTGCGGGTTAAGCCAGGTGACCGCCAGCATGGTGACGATGATCTTCCAGCGCCCCTGCTTCATCACTTCGGCGCTCGCCAGCTCAAGATTGCTGCTCATGGCGGTTTTCAGGGCGCCGAATCCGTACCACAGCAGAAACGCCACGCCGCCCCAGGTTACCAGCGCCAGCAGCCAGGGGGACTGCATCAGCAGCGCGCTGCCACCGAAAATCCCGGCGCAAATCAGCAGCAGATCGCTCAACGCGCAAAGCAGGGCAATCATCAGATGATACTGGCGGCGGATGCCCTGATTCATGACGAACGCATTTTGCGGACCGAGAGGGAGGATCATGGCCGCGCCTAAGGCAAGCCCTTGAAAGTAATAGGATAACATGACGCAATTCTCACAGTGTTGTTCTGGAAGCCGACTATACTGCGCGAATCACATTAGAGGAAATTGATAATATTAATTGGCGATTAATATAGCTAATACAAGAAAAGCCCGGTGGCGCTAGCGCTTACCGGGCCTACGAGTGAAGTTACTCTGCTTCTTTAACTTTTTTGACGTTTACGTCCATCTGCGGGTACGGGAAGCTGATGCCGTTGGCATCGAAGTCGCGCTTAATGCGCTCCAGCACGTCCCAGTACACGTTTTGCAGATCGCTGCTTTTGCTCCAGATACGCACCACGAAGTTAATCGAGGACGCGCCCAGTTCGTTCAGGCGAACCGTCTGCTCTTTGTCTTTCAGAATGCGGTCGTCAGAAGCGATGATGTTCGCGATCAGCGACTTCACCTGATCGATATCGGAATCATACGCCACGCTGATGATGAGCTCGTTACGACGCACCGGCTCGCGGGAAAAGTTAATGATATTGCCCGCGATGATTTTCCCGTTCGGCACCACCACGATACGGCCGTCGACGGTACGCAGGGTGGTAGAGAAAATCTGCACCTGCAGCACGGTGCCGGCAATGCCGCCCAGATCAACGTATTCGCCGGAGCGGAACGGACGGAAGGTCACCAGCAGCACGCCTGCCGCCAGGTTTGAAAGCGAGCCCTGCAGCGCCAGACCAATAGCCAGACCGGCGGCACCGAGAACGGCAATAACGGAGGCGGTCTGCACGCCCACACGGCCCAGCGCCGCAATCAGCGTAAAGGCGATAATGCCGTAGCGCACCAGTGCGGAGAGGAAGTCAGCCACCGTGGCGTCAATGTGACGGGCCAGCATTACGCGGTTAACCGCGTTCGATACGATACGCGCCACGATCATCCCGACGATAATGATCGCAATTGCCGCAACGATGTTCACGGCATAGCTCAGCAGCAGCGCCTGGTTGCGCACTAGCCAGTTACCGGCGTGATTGATGCTGTCTACAACATCGAGTTGTTCCATTTATTCTTCCTTTTGTTAAACCAAAACACTAAATCCATCCCCCATGGAGACAGGCAGGTCAGTAAAGGGTAAACAAAAAGCGCATGTTTTGCCAAACAGATCACAAAATCAGATGTTGCAGCATGTTGAAAATGCATAAAAAAAGGCCCGCATTTGCGGGCCTTCCGATGCTGTTAGCAGCTCAAATCACAGAACGTCGATTGCGTTCAGTTCTTTGAAAGCCTGCTCCAGACGGGTCACCATGGACGTCTGAGCAGCGCGCAGCCATACGCGTGGATCGTAGTATTTCTTGTTCGGCTGGTCTTCGCCTTTCGGGTTGCCCAGCTGGCCCTGCAGGTAAGCTTCGTTGGTTTTGTAGTACTGCAGGATACCGTCCCATGTTGCCCACTGGGTGTCGGTATCGATGTTCATTTTCACTACGCCGTAGCTTACGGAGTCTTTGATTTCCTGAGCAGAAGAACCGGAACCGCCGTGGAAGACGAAGTTCAGGCTGTTGTGCGGCAGGTTGTGTTTTTTGGAAACGTATTCCTGAGAGTCACGCAGGATGGTTGGAGTCAGAACCACGTTACCTGGTTTGTAAACGCCATGGACGTTGCCGAAGGACGCTGCGATGGTGAAGCGTGGGCTGATTTTGCTCAGCTCGGTGTAAGCGTAATCAACGTCTTCTGGCTGGGTGTACAGTGCAGAAGCGTCCATGTGGCTGTTGTCCACGCCGTCTTCTTCACCGCCGGTGCAACCCAGTTCAATTTCCAGGGTCATGTCCATTTTGGCCATGCGCGCCAGGTATTTAGAGCAGATTTCGATGTTTTCGTGCAGTGACTCTTCAGACAGGTCGATCATGTGAGAAGAGAACAGTGGCTTACCGGTTGCCGCGAAGTGTTTTTCACCCGCGTCCAGCAGACCGTCGATCCACGGCAGCAGTTTCTTCGCGCAGTGGTCAGTGTGCAGGATAACCGGAACACCGTAGTGTTCAGCCATCTGGTGTACGTGGTGCGCACCAGAGATAGCGCCCAGGATTGCAGCACCCTGAGGAATGTCAGTTTTCACGCCTTTACCTGCGATGAACGCAGCGCCACCATTAGAGAACTGAACGATAACTGGCGCTTTAACTTTAGCAGCAGTTTCCAGTACGGCGTTGATGGAGTCGGTACCTACGCAGTTAACTGCTGGCAGAGCGAAGTTGTTTTCTTTAGCTACCTGGAACACTTTCTGTACGTCATCACCAGTGATAACGCCAGGTTTTACGAAATCAAAAATTTTAGACATGTTGCTTAGTCCTGTATCTTCGGCCGTTAGAAAAGGTGCGAGCTCTTAGAAGCGCGCTGAAAATTGGGCAGGTTTCCCTGCCCTTGAATGGCTTACTTCTTAGCGCGCTCTTCGAGCATTGCTACTGCTGGCAGTACTTTGCCTTCCACGAATTCGAGGAATGCGCCGCCACCAGTGGAGATGTAGGAGATTTTGTCAGCGATACCGAACAGGTCGATTGCTGCCAGGGTGTCACCACCGCCTGCGATAGAGAACGCTTCGCTGTCTGCGATAGCGTTAGCAACGATTTCGGTACCTTTGCGGAAGTTCGGGAATTCGAACACGCCAACAGGACCGTTCCACAGGATAGTTTTTGCGTTTTTAAGGATTTCAGCCAGTTTCTGTGCAGAAACGTCGCCCAGGTCCAGAATCTGCTCTTCATCTTTGATGTCGTTTACAGATTTCAGGGTCGCGGTAGCGGTTTCGGAGAACTCGGTCGCCACGCGAACGTCAGTTGGAACCGGGATATCACAGGTACCCAGCAGGCGTTTGGCTTCGTCAACCAGGTCTGCTTCGTACAGGGATTTACCCACGTTGTGGCCCTGAGCAGCAACGAAGGTGTTCGCAATACCACCGCCGACGATCAGCTGGTCAGCGATTTTAGACAGGGAATCCAGAACGGTCAGTTTGGTAGAAACTTTAGAACCACCAACGATAGCCACCATTGGACGAGCAGGCTCTTTCAGCGCTTTACCCAGCGCTTCCAGTTCGTCGGCCAGCAGAGGACCGGCGCACGCTACGTCTGCGAATTTACCGATACCGTGGGTAGACGCCTGCGCACGGTGAGCTGTGCCGAACGCATCCATCACGAATACGTCGCACAGTGCAGCGTATTTTTTGGACAGGGTTTCGTCGTCTTTCTTCTCGCCTTTGTTGAAGCGAACGTTTTCCAGAACCACCAGTTCACCGGCAGCCACTTCAACGCCGTCCAGATAATCTTTCACCAGGCGAACTGGGTTGGACAGTTTGTCTTTCAGGTAATTAACAACTGGCAGCAGAGAGAACTCTTCGTTGTACTCGCCTTCGGTTGGACGGCCCAGGTGGGAGGTGACCATCACTTTAGCGCCCTGCTTCAGAGCCAGCTCGATGGTTGGCAGAGATGCACGGATACGCGCGTCGCTGGTCACTTTGCCATCTTTAACCGGTACGTTCAGATCGGCACGGATGAAAACGCGTTTACCAGCCAGATCCAGATCGGTCATCTTAATTACAGACATGGTGAATCCTCTCGTTGATTCTTAAAGTTTTGCAGACGCACGATGCGTCTTACCTGAAACCTTGAGCGGCCATTGCTAACGTAGTGTCGAGCATCCGGTTAGCAAAGCCCCATTCGTTATCACACCAGACCAGCGTCTTGATAAGGTGTGCGCCACTGACTCGCGTCTGCGTGCCATCGACGATGGCGCTGTGCGGGTCGTGGTTAAAATCTACTGAGACCAACGGTAATTCCGTATAGTCAACTATACCATGAAATGCTCCCTGTGCCGCTTTTTGCAGCAACAGGTTGACTTCGCAGGCTTTTATCGGTTTTTTCACCGTCACGCTGAGGTCAATTGCCGTCACGTTAATTGTCGGGACACGCACGGCAATCGCTTCAAAACGGTCATTAAACTGCGGGAAAATTCGGGTGATCCCTGCCGCCAGCTTTGTGTCCACCGGAATGATTGACTGGCTCGCCGCGCGCGTGCGTCGTAAATCCGGATGGTAAGCGTCGATAACTTGCTGATCGTGCATGGCGGAGTGAATCGTGGTCACGGTGCCGGATTCAATGCCGTACGCATCGTCTAACAGTTTGATGACCGGAATAATGCAGTTGGTGGTGCAGGAGGCGTTGGAAACGATGAGGTGTTCAGCCTTCAGCTCATGCTGGTTGACGCCAAACACGACGGTCGCGTCGAGATCGTTACTGCCGGGATGAGAAAACAGGACTTTTTTTGCGCCAGCGGCCAGATGCGCTTCGCCGTGTTCGCGGTTACCGTAAACACCGGTGCAGTCGAGCACCACATCCACGCCCAGTTCCCGCCAGGGTAGTCCTGCAATACTGCTCTCATGCAGTACGCGAATCGCGTCGTCACCGACAAACAGCTGCTCTCTTTCCTGGCGAACATCCCAGGCAAAGCGGCCGTGGCTGGTGTCATATTTCAACAAATGCGCCATGCCCGCAGCATCCGCCAGTTCGTTGATTGCCACCACGGTGATTTCCGCACGACGCCCGGATTCATATAAAGCACGAACCACGTTGCGCCCGATGCGACCGAAGCCATTAATCGCTACGCGTACGGTCATAGATCTCCTGCAAAGCTATCCCTGAGTTTGAGGTGGCTGAAAGAGTAATCCAGCTACGCCCGAAGGGGAATCCTTGCTATCACAAACTGCGATTGATTGGTCAATTGTCGAACATTTAATCGACTGAAACGCTTCAGCAAGAATAAGCGAATCGAGGAATAAAAGGAATGTCTGTCCAGATGAATAAGCGAGCTATATGACTTGCGTCACATTTTTGGTGGAATAATTTACGCCGAGGGAAAAGCAAAACGGTAACCGAAAGGTTACCGTTTTTAGTGTTTGCACCCTCTCCCCGTGGGAGAGGGTCGGGGTGAGGGCATCAGCCCGCACCGTACAAGCGATTACAGCAGTTCTTTCGCCTTAGCGACAACGTTCTCAACGGTGAAGCCGAACTCTTCGAACAGCTGCTCTGCCGGAGCAGACTCACCGAAGGTGGTCATACCGACGATAGCGCCGTTCAGGCCCACGTATTTGAACCAGTAGTCAGCGATACCCGCTTCCACTGCCACGCGAGCGGAAACCGCTTTAGGCAGTACGGATTCGCGGTAAGCGGCATCCTGCTTGTCGAACGCGTCGGTAGACGGCATGGAGACCACGCGCGCTTTCACGCCTTCGGCAGTCAGTTTTTCCCACGCAGCAACAGCCAGTTCAACTTCAGAACCGGTGGCGATGAAGATCAGCTGTGGCTGGCCCGCGCAATCTTTCAGCACGTAACCACCGCGCGCGATGTTCGCCAGCTGCTCTGGCGTGCGTTCCTGCTGCGCCAGGTTCTGACGGGAGAGGATCAGCGCGGTTGGACCGTCCTGACGCTCAACGCCGTATTTCCACGCTACCGCGGATTCAACCTGGTCACATGGACGCCATGTGCTCATGTTCGGGGTCACGCGCAGAGAAGCTACCTGCTCTACCGGCTGGTGAGTTGGGCCATCTTCGCCCAGACCGATGGAGTCGTGGGTGTAGACCATCACCTGACGCTGTTTCATCAGCGCGGCCATACGCACGGCGTTACGTGCATATTCCACAAACATCAGGAAGGTAGAGGTGTACGGCAGGAAACCACCGTGCAGGGAGATACCGTTCGCGATAGCGGTCATACCAAATTCACGTACACCGTAATGGATGTAGTTACCGGCAGTATCTTCGTTGATTGGCTTAGAACCGGACCACAGGGTCAGGTTAGATGGTGCCAGGTCAGCGGAGCCGCCGAGGAATTCAGGCAGCAGAGGACCGAACGCTTCAATCGCATTCTGAGACGCTTTACGGCTCGCGATTTTAGACGGATTCGCCTGCAGCTTAGCGATGAATTCGTTGGCTTTCGCGTCGAAGTCAGACGGCATATCGCCTTTCATACGACGGGTGAATTCAGCCGCTTCCTGTGGGAACGCTTTCGCATAGGCAGCGAACTTCTCGTTCCAGGCCGCTTCTTTCGCCTGGCCCACTTCTTTTGCACCCCACTGGGCATAGATGTCAGACGGGATTTCGAATGCAGGGTATTTCCAGCCAAGCTGCTCACGGGTCAGTGCGATTTCCGCGTCACCCAGCGGTGCGCCGTGGGAGTCATGGGTGCCCGCTTTGTTCGGAGAACCGAAGCCGATGATGGTTTTGCACATCAGCAGGGACGGTTTGTCGGTCACTGCGCGCGCTTCTTCTACTGCACGTTTAATCGAGTCAGCATCATGGCCATCAACGCCACGCACAACGTGCCAGCCGTAAGCTTCGAAACGTGCTGCAGTGTCGTCAGTGAACCAGCCTTCAACGTGACCGTCGATGGAGATGCCGTTGTCGTCATAGAACGCAACCAGTTTACCCAGCTTCAGGGTACCGGCCAGGGAGCACACTTCGTGAGAAATGCCTTCCATCATGCAGCCGTCGCCCAGGAAGGCGTAGGTGAAGTGGTCCACGATGTCATGGCCAGGACGGTTGAACTGCGCCGCCAGGGTCTTCTCAGCAATCGCCATACCCACAGCGTTAGCAATACCCTGACCCAGCGGGCCGGTGGTGGTTTCTACACCAGCGGTGTAGCCCACTTCCGGGTGACCTGGAGTTTTGGAGTGCAGCTGACGGAAGTTTTTCAGCTCTTCGATAGGCAGATCGTAGCCGGTGAGGTGCAGCAGGCTGTAGATCAGCATAGAGCCGTGGCCGTTAGACAGCACGAAACGGTCGCGGTCAGCCCATGCCGGGTTCTGCGGGTTGTGGTTAAGGAAATCACGCCACAGGACTTCGGCGATATCAGCCATACCCATAGGGGCACCCGGGTGGCCGGATTTGGCTTTCTGTACTGCGTCCATGCTCAGCGCACGAATAGCATTAGCAAGCTCTTTACGTGAGGACATTTTAACTCCAGATCGGACTGTTAAAGGCCATGCCCTTGACGACAGCGCGTTTTGGGCTACGCCGGAAAAAAGTGCCAACAATGTAACCCAAGCCGCAGGGCATGTACATGGACCATTCTTTTGCAGCTTAAGAAATCTCTGGATCATGCTCGCATGTTGCGCAATCTGCTCGCCCGCGCCTGTAGATATTCCTTATACTTATCCCGCCCCGGCTTCGTTGCTGGTGCACTTTTCGGATTTTATTCAGATTAACGAGTACGGAAGCAACTTCATGAAAATGCGTGCAATAGTGCTGGCCCTGGGTACAACGCTCATGCTGAGCGGCTGTCAGAATATGGACTCTAACGGTCTGATGACCTCAGGTGCAGAAGCCTTTCAGGCCTACTCCCTGAGTGACGCGCAGGTTAAAGCGCTGAGCGATCAGGCCTGTAAAGATATGGACGGAAAAGCCACGCTTGCGCCGGCTGACAGTACCTACACACAGCGTCTGAATAAGATTGCTTCCGCGCTCGGCGATAACATCAACGGCCAGCCGGTGAACTACAAGGTTTACATGGCGAAAGACGTGAACGCCTTCGCGATGGCGAACGGCTGCATCCGCGTCTACAGCGGGCTGATGGACATGATGACCGACAACGAAGTCGAAGCGGTAATCGGCCACGAAATGGGCCACGTTGCGCTCGGCCACGTCAAGAAAGGGATGCAGGTTGCCTTAGGCACCAATGCCATCCGCGCGGCGGCGGCCTCTGCGGGCGGTATCGTTGGCAGCCTGTCCCAGTCGCAGCTTGGTGACGTAGGCGAAAAGCTGGTTAACTCCCAGTTCTCACAGCGTCAGGAGTCCGAAGCGGATGACTACTCCTACGATCTGTTGCGCAAACGCGGGATTAATCCATCCGGTTTAGCCACCAGCTTCGAAAAGCTGGCCAAGCTGGAAGCGGGTCGCCAGAGCTCCATGTTTGACGATCACCCGGCCTCAGAAGCGCGAGCGCAGCATATTCGCGACCGTATGGCCGCTGACGGAATTAAATAATATTGAAAGGAGGCAATTTTGCCTCCTTTTTATTTCGCATGAATTGCTAACTAAATCGCACGTATCGGTAACACCTCTGAAAACCCCGTCAAATCTGCCCTTTCCTGCTGAAACGTCTGGTCACATATTTATTGCAATCGTTAACCTTTCCGGTAATTATCAAGCGCGCAGTAATTCAATTTAATATATTAAGACAGAGACGTTCCCTCCGTGAAAAAAGAATTATCGTTAATTGCTTTAAGTTTATTCGCCGCATTACCTGCCGCTGCAAGCCAGCAATCTGACAGCATGGGTTTTATCGACGACAGCCATTTAGACCTGTTTTTACGCAATGCGTATATCAGCCGTGATTACCATCAGGGCCAGCAGGATAAAGCCGAATGGGGCCAGGGTATCATCGCCACCTTTGAATCCGGATATACCGAAGGGCTGGTGGGCTTTGGCGTGGACGGCATCGCACAGTACGGCGTGCGCCTGGATGGCGGTCGCGGCAAGAGCGGCGCAGGCGGTATCGACTTCTTTAAACAGGAAGACGATGGGAGGGCCAAATCCGATCTAGCGAAATTTGGTGCAACCGCCAAAATGCGCATCTCAAATACCGTGCTGAGCTACGGTAACCAGCGCCCTGAACTGCCTATCGTTAACGCCGATAACTCCCGCCTGCTGTTTGAAAGCTACACCGGTGCCATGCTGACCTCGAAAGAGATCGACGGGCTGGAAGTGAACGCCGGTTATTTCACCGACGAGCAGCGTAAAAGCGACGACCGCCACGACAGCGGCCTGAAAAGCCTGACCTTCGGGGGCGCAAGCTACCAGTTCAACGACCAGTTCAGCGGCGCGCTGTACGCCTCACATAACGAAGAGGTGATGAACAAACAGTATCTGGGCCTGAATTTCAAACAGCCGTTCAGCACAGGACAGCAGCTGGTACTCGACTTTAACGGCTATAACTCGCGTCTTGATCAGGGTTACGCTGACAGCCTCGACACCGGCCGCAGCAACACCATCTGGAGCCTGGCGGCGAGCTACATCTGGGATATTCATACGTTCAAAGTGGCGTACCAGCAGAGCAGCGGCAGTACCGGCTACAACTACGGCGGCTATCGCGACAAGGGCGGCGTGGGTGACGGTGGCAATACCATCTGGCTGGCGAACTCCTACTGGTCTGATTTCAACGGTGAAGACGAGCGCTCATGGCAAGCGTCGTACGGCCTGGACTTTGGCGGCCTTGGCCTGCCGGGCCTGAGCTGGACCACCGCCTACGTGCGCGGCGATAACATCAAAACTTCTGAAACCAGCAACGGCAAAGAGCACGAGTGGTTTAACCAGATCCAGTACAAGGTGCAGGACGGCCCGGCGAAAGACCTGACGCTGCGCCTGCGCTACTCCGTACTGCGCGTCTCCAGCAACGCCAGCGAGTACAACGTGGGCGGGGATGAGATCCGCGCCTACGTGGAATACCCGTTTAACGTGTTCTGATTTACCCCCTCACCCTAACCCTCTCCCCTTTGGGGAGAGGGGAAATCTCGCATATCAGTAAAGCGTCTTCTGCGGCGGCCCGGCAAACTTCAGCGCGCCAATCTGTCCCATCCGCACTTCCACCACCGACGGCCCCGGCATCGCAAGCGCCTCCGTCATTACCGCATCAAAATCCTCTGCCCGCTCCACGCTCCACGCCTGCAAGCCAATTGCCTGTGCCAGCAGGGTAAAGTCCGGCGTATGCAGTTCGTTATAATACTGACGCCCGCCGAAATACTTATCCTGGATGCCGCGCATCACGCCGTAGCCGCCGTCGTTCATGATCAGCAGCGTCACGTTGGCTTTCTCCTGCGCCAGCGTCGCCAGCTCGCCTAAATTAAGGCTCAGGCCACCGTCGCCCACCAGCCCCACCACCTTACGCTGCGGGTTAGCAATCGCGGTACCGATGGCCATCGGTAGTCCCATACCAATTGCGCCAGCCAGCGAGTGGATATTCATCAGCGGACCGTTAGCGCGGAACAGACGACTGCCCCACAGGCTGCCGGAAACGGTGATATCGCGCACCAGCAGGCCGTCCTGCGGCAGGGCTTTCTCAATGGCGTCGTTAAGCTTCGCGTAGGCGCCGCACTGTTCGCGCAGCCCCTGCTCTGCTTTGGCAACCGCCTGCTGCACCTGCGTATCCCACTGCGCGTCGCCCCACTCCCGGCCCTGGGCTTTGTCGGCCAGCGCGCGAAGCAGCGTGGAGCAGTCGGCTATCAGCGTGTTATCCATCAGGTAATTGCGGCTCGCTGCCGCCGGATCGATATCAATCTGCACGCGCGGAGAGGGCAGCGCCAGCGTCCAGGAGCGGGTTTCGTTGCTGCGCAGGCGTGAACCGGCGATCAGCGTAAAGTCACACTGCGCGATAATCGCCTCCACCGACGGGGAATTATGGAACGCCCGCAGGCTGGCGCGATGGCTGTCCGGCAGCACGCCGCGCGCGTGGGTGCTGGAAATCACCGTCACGCCCGCATCCGCCAGCGTTTTCACGGCGTCAGCGCTTCCCAGCGCCCCGCCGCCCAGCCACAGCAGCGGCCGTTTCGCCTGCCTGAGCTGTGCCCACAACGCATCGACCGACGCGGGCTCCACGGCTGCAACCGAAGCCGGTTTCACCGGTGCGGTCACCAGCGACATTGGAATTTGGGCCCCCTGAATATCAATCGGGATCTCCACTGAAACCGGCCCGCACGGCGGCGTCTGCGCCTCCTGAATCGCTTTATGCAGAATCGCTATCGCCTGGTTGGCGTTGCTGATGCGGTAGGCCCGCTTTGAGCTGGCCTTCAGGAAGGTCAGCTGGTCGCGGGTTTCGTGGATAAACCCGGTATCGGCATCCAGCCACGCTTTCTCCACCTGTCCGGTCAAATGCAGCAGCGGCGTGCAGGCGTTCATGGCTTCTACCAGCGCGCCGACCGCGTTGCCTGCCCCGGCGCCGGTGCTGGTCAGCGCCACGCCGAGGCCGGAAAAACGCCCGTGGGCGTCGGCCATGGTGACGGATCCCGCCTCGCCGCGCGCGGGCACGAAGCGAATGTTGCCGCGCTGCCCCACCGCGTCCGCGATCGGCAGGTTGTGAATGGAGATGACGCCGTAGATGGCCTCAACCTGATACTGCTCCAGCGTTCTGGCGATGGCGTCGCCGACGGTTATCATTTCGCTCATTGCTCACCCTTTCTCAGTCGCACCAGTGGTTGACGCTATTACCCGTCGCCAGATAAATGCTCTTTTGCTGCATCCAGGCTTTAAGCCCCTGAATGCCCTTTTCGCGGCCCAGACCGCTCTCTTTAAAGCCCCCGAACGGGGTCGAAATCGCAAAAACTTTGTAGGTGTTGATCCACACCGTGCCCGCCTCCAGCCGTTCGCTCAGGCGCAACGCGCGCCCGGTGTCGCGGGTCCAGATCCCTGCCGCCAGGCCGTAAACCGAGTCGTTCGCCTCGCGGATAAGCGTGGCTTCATCGCGAAACGGCATTGCCACCAGCACCGGGCCGAAGATCTCTTCCTGGCAGGCGCGGGCGCTGTTCGTCAACCCTTCGATAATGGTCGGCAGGAAGAAGCTGCCGTTTGCCAGGTCAGGATCCGCCGGGATCTCCCCGCCGCACAGCACGCGGCCCCCCTCGCGCTTAGCCAGCTCGACGTATTCCTGCACGCTCTGGCGATGTTTCTCATTGATCAGCGGCCCAACGTGGACGCCGTCGGTGAAGGGGTGCCCCACGCGCAGCCCGCGAGTTAATTCCAGTAGCCGCGCCATCAGCGGCGCGTAGATGCTTTCGTGAATAAACAGGCGCGACCCGGCGATGCACGCCTGCCCTGCCGAGCTGAAAATGCCGTAGCAGATCCCGCGCGCGGCCTGCTCAACGTCGGCATCCTCCAGCACGATGGTCGGGGATTTTCCACCCAGCTCCAGCGAGGCCGGGATCAGCTTTTCCGCCGCCACGTGCGCCAGATGACGGCCCGTAGTGGTGCCGCCGGTAAACGAAATTTTCCGCACCTTTGGATGACGCGCCAGCGCATCGCCAATCACCGATCCTTTGCCCGGCAGCACGCTCAGCAGCCCGGCGGGCAGCCCGGCCTGTTCAAAAATCCGCGCCAGCTCCAGCGCCATCAGCGGCGTGGCTTCGGCGGGCTTGAGGATCGCTGCGTTACCCGCGGCAATCGCCGGCGCGATCTTCTGCATCTCGCTGGCAATCGGCGAATTCCACGGCGTGATGGCGGCCACCACACCAAGCGGCTCGTAGCGGCTCAGGGTCAGCAAATCCGGCTGGCGCGGCGTCGGAAGCTCGCCTTCCAGCAGCTCGCAGGCGGCGGCAAAGTAGCGCGCCGTTCCCGCCGCGCTCATCACCAGCCCGCGCGCTTCCGCCAGCGGCTTGCCGTTATCGCGGCTCTGCATCTGCGCCAGCGCATCCACGCGGGATTCAATCAGATCGGCGACCTTATGCAGGATCTTCGCGCGCATATGCGGCAGACTGTTGCGCCACGCGGGATCGCGCCACGCCCGCTCGCCGGCCTCTATCGCCTCCACGAGATCGTCGGGGCTTGCGGCATTCAACGTCGCATTGATCGACCCGTCAGCCGGGAAATGGCTTTGCATCGGGTTACCGCCGCCGCGTCGCCACTGGCCGCCGATAAAAATCATCAGATCGTCCATCGTCGCTCCTCAGCTCAGGGACAGCTCGCGGCAAGCGCGAACCGCGCTCAGTGCCGCAAGGGTGGAGGTTTTGGGATTGGACGCCAGCGGCAGCCCGCTCAGCTCCAGATGGAACTCGCCGAACAATCCTTCGACGTGCAGCGTGTGGGTATTACGCTTCGTTGCCGGGTCGACCATGAGCTGCACGCGGGTGTCGTCCATCCCCACGCCGCCGAGCGCCACGGTTGCCGCCACGTTGGCGTTCGCCGGGAACAGGCGAGCCGCCTCGCGGGCGCTGCCTTCAAAGAAGACCTTCGCCTCTGAGACCGCGTTAAGATCGATAAGCTGCTCGGCATAGCTACCGCGCCAGCTGGCCGGGCTTTTGCGCGACTGATAGGTAACCCGCTCAAGCCCTCCCTCTTTCGCCGCCGCCAGCCCGTCAATGCCGGCAACCGCACCGGAGAGTAGCGTCAGCCTGCCACCCGCCGCGTGCAGGCGCTGCTCCAGCACGCTGTCCGCCAGCGCACCGGTGGAGCTCACCGCCAGATGCCAGCCGCGACTTAAAATCGCTTCGCCATACTGCGCCACCGCCTGCTGGCTGGCGCACTCCAGCACCAGGTCGGGCGCTTCCGCGCAGTCCACCGGCGAGGTCAGCGCCGTTACCGCATCACCAAACTGCGCGCGAATGGCCGCGTGGTGGGCTTCACGCGCCACGATCCAGCCGATAGCCACACCGGCGGGCAGACGCTCAATCACCGCCTGCGCCATGGCGCCAAACCCAATTAACATTACCTTTTTCATGATGCGTCCTTACAGATGGCGGCAGAAGCCGCCGGAAACGTCCAGCGCAGCACCGGTAGTAAACGAAGCCAGCGGCGAAGCGAGAAACAGCAGCGCCTGCGCGGGCTCGTGCGGCTTGCCGAGGCGCGCCATCGGAATGCCGCGCTTGCGCGCGATATCCGCCGTCCAGGCCGGCCAGCTCTGGCTTTTATCCGCCCGGTTTTCGAAGCGGCGCTGCCACTGCCCGGATTCCACCATGCCAAGCAAAATGGAGTTGACGCGAATGCCTTTGCCCACCAGCTCTTTTGAGAGAGTGAGCGTCATGTTCAGCAGCGCGGCGCGGGCGGCGGAAGTGGCAATCATGTGCTCCTCCGGCTGCAGCGCCAGCAGGGAGTTGACGCAGGTGATCGAGGCGATGTCGGACCGCTCCAGCAGAGGCTGAAACGCCTGAACCGGGTTGATCACCCCGAACAGCTTCAGCTCGGCCTCGTGCAGCCACGCCTCACGCGGGGTGTCGTGGAAATGCGCCACGTAGCCCTGCCCGGCGTTGTTGATCAACATATCCGCCGCGCCAAATTGGGCCTGAACGGCATCCGCGAAAGCCTGCACCTCGTCAGCGTTCAGCACGTCGCAGCGGTAAGAGAAAATCTCCCCGTCGGGATAGTCGTTTTGCAGCGTCGCGTGGGCGCTGGCGAGCCGGTCCGGGTCGCGGCCGCAGAAGGCCACTTTTGCTCCCTCGCCCAGCAGCAGGCGCAGCGTTTCAAAACCAATACCGGAAGAACCGCCGGTGACTACCGCTACGCGGCCGTCAATGTGTGCATTCATCGCGCACCTCTTCGTTAATGCGTAAAAGCTGTTGGTTAAAAAACGCGTCGTTATCGAGATAGCTGGCGTGCCCGGCTTGCGGTATGGCGGTAAACGGCATGCGGTAGCGCAGCGCCAGCCCCTGTACCAGCTCGGGCTGCGTGATGGCGTCCTGCTCGCCGCACCAGACTTCAAACGTGCCGGAGTGCCGCTTGAGCCAGGTATGAATGTCGTCGTGCGCCAGCATCCACGCGGCGGCAAGGTAGCCTTCCGGGCGCAGCGCGCGCATGCCCGCCGCGACGGTGGCGATATCGTCCGCGCGCGCGCCGGGGCGCAGCAGCTTCGCGGCGCGGGTCTGCGCGAGGATTTCACCGCCGAGCGCCATCTGCTGCTCGCGGCTGCGCCAGACCTGCTCCCGCTGCTCCGGGACAGCATTGCGGTAGCCCTGCGCGGCGTCCGCCAGCACCAGGTGCAGCACGCGCTGCGGATACTTCGCCGCAAAGGCGCTGGCGACCAGCGCGCCGAGTGAATGGCCCACCAGCACCGTCTGCCAGACGCCCGCGCGGTCGAGCATCGCCGCCAGCGCGTCGGCGTAATCCCCCGCGTTCGCACGCTCAACCGCCAGCATCGGGCTTTCGCCATAGCCGGGCATGTCCCACGCCAACACGCGAAAGCCTTCCAGCGTCATCTGCTTGTGCCAGGAGGCCGCGCCGGAGCTGATGCCGTGCAGCAGCATCAGCGGAATGCCGCTTCCCTGTTCACGAAACCCCGTCATCATGCCTCCTTAGTTCCGCTTCACTTTTGAGAGCGGATGGTCGGCGGGATAGGTCGGGATTTCCGGCTTGTTGGTTCCCAGCATGACGCACATCAGCGCCTCTTCTTCCCCGTGGTTAAACAGGCCGCGATAGATCCCCGGCGGGACGGAAATCAAATCGCGCTCGCGCAGCACGGTTTCGGTGTAGTTGTCGCCGTCCTGGATCATCAGCGTGATCTGCCCTTTAAGCATGAAGAACACCTCTTCCACGTCGTCGTGCAGGTGTAGCGGCCCCTCGCACTTCGACGGCAGCACCATGGTGGAGAAGGTGAAATGGTCCGCTTGTACTGTATTGGTGTCGTTCGCCACGCCGGTTGCGCCGGTGCCGATGTAGCGCATCTGCGCCCGGCGGTATTTCGGGTCAAAATCGGCTTGGAACTTCAGCGCGTTCCAGTCGTATTTACGGCCTTCGAAGCGCGCGATGCGCGACTCGACCCACTCTTCCATCGTCAGGTGGTCAGGCTTGATGCCAGATGTCTTGGTTACGGTTGAATCAGTCATGACACTCTCCTCAGTAACGTCTCAGCAGCGGCAGTAACAGGACGCAGCCCACCGCCGCCATCACCGCCAGAAAAATCAGCCCGGAATCCATGCTGTGGGTGAAGGCGATAAGCGCGCCCATCACCGCCGGCGACAGCGCGCCCGCAAAGTTTCCCAGCCCGTTGAAAATGCCGCCCGCCGTAGCGCTCACCCGGGGATGGGTGGCCTTCGCCAGCAGGGCGAAAATGTTGGGTGCGCCGGTGCCCCACATGAAGGTGCTGAAGCTCATCGCCGCGATGATGGTCAGCGGGGTGTCGAGGTGCATCACCGCCGCAAGACCTGCCGCGGCCCCCGCCATGGAGATAAAGCAGGCCGCCGCACGCTTATCGACCCGATCCGAAAGCCACGCGCCAATCACCTCTCCCGCCAGCATGGCGATAAACGGCATCGACGACAGCCAGCCCGCGTGCTCCAGATGAATGCCTTTGCCCTTGATGAGATAGCCCGGCAGCCAGCCGTTGATGCCCCAAAGGTAGGTCAGGAAGGCAATGTTAAAGATGCAGATGATCCAGAAGTGCGGGCTGACAAACAGCTCGCGGCGCGCGGCGCGGCGCTCGTCCTGCGACGCCTGCGAGGTGCCGGGTTTTGCTTCCAGACGGATCCCGCGCAGACCTACGCGCACGAAAATCAGCACCGGCACGGTGAGCATCGCCATCACGAAGAACGTGCTCTGCCAGCCGAAGGCGTTCAGCAGCCAGAGGGAGAGCGGGAAACCGATTGCCGCGCCCACCGGCGTGCCCAGCAGCCACAGCATGGTGGCGCGCGCCTGCAGATGCTGCGGAAAGTTGTGCCGCACAATGGCAAAGGCCAGCGGGAACAGCGGCCCTTCCGCCACGCCCAGCAGGATGCGCAGGACGATCATCAGCGTGTAGTTATGGGTAAAGCCCATCGCCACCATCAGCACGCACCAGACAACCATCATTCCGGTGAGCAGGCGCAGCGGGGCGATTTTGTCCCCCAGCCCGCTGAGAAAGACCGACGAAAAGCCGTAGCTCAGCAGAAAGGCGCTCATCAGAATGCCGAGGCGCGTGGTGTCGAAATCAATGCCCATCGCCTGCTGGAAATGGCCGTCAGAAAACAGCGCCGCGATGCTGATTTTGTCGAAAAACGCCAGCAGCACGCAGGCCAGCAGCGACAGCGGGATAGCCCAGCGCACCGCTTTTTCAGGCGTGCGAGCTCCCTCACCGCTCGCCTCAACGGGCGCGGTGTTGGTCTCTAATGTGGTCATGTCTCCCCCTACGGGTGCGGGTTATCGCAGTGACATCAGTGAAAAGGTCGGGTCGGCGAGCGGCACGTCGGACAGATCCCGCCCCGCCGCCATCCAGCGCTTCGCCAGCTTGACGGTGCGTGCATCGTTAAACGCCACCAGTTGCGTCAGCCGCCCGCTCTCGTCCAGCGAGAAGAACAGCGAATCTTCGCGCGCTATCGTTGTGCTTCCCGGCTGCGGTATGCCGAGGATCTGGATGTTGTGCTGATATTGATCCGACCACAGCCACGGCGCGTCGTCGTAGCCTGGCGCATCGGGGTTGAGCATCGCTTTTGCCGTCGCCACCGCCTGATTCTGCGCAAAGGCCCAGGACTGGATGCACAGGCCGTAGTGATGATGCCGGGCCACATCGCCTGCGGCAAAAATGGACGGATCCGACGTTCTCCCTTGGGCATCGACGACGATCCCTCGTTCGGTGCGCAGCCCCGCATCGCGCGCCAGCTCCAGGTTGAGATCGACGCCGATCCCCACCACCACCGCGTCAAAGGTTTCGCGCCGGCCATCGCAGTGGATAACCGGCAGGCCGCTATCGTCCTCCAGCTCCAGCGCGCCGCAGCCGGTACGTATCTCGACACCCTGCCCGCGATGGAGGGCTTCCAGGCGCTGCGACACCTCACCGCTCACCGAGCGCATGCAGAGCGCAGGCTGCTGCTCGAACAGGGTGACCGCCACGCCGCTTTTGCGCGCGGAGGCGGCAATCTCCAGCCCAATCCAGCCGCCGCCGACAATCGCCAGAGTTTGACTTTCCGCCAGACGACCCTTCAGGCGCTGTGCGTCCTGCCAGTGGCGCAGGGTGTAGACCTGCGGATGGGAAGCCCACGCCTCACCCGGCAGGCGCGCCCGCCCTCCGGTGGCAATCAATAGAATGTTGTAACTAAGGTGCTCGCCGTTGCTTAACCGCACCGTTTTCGCCGCTCGGTCGATCTGCTCCGCACGCAGCGGGCGGAACCAGGTCAGGTTCAGCGCCTGCTGCACCTCGTCGGTAAACAGGCGCGGGAGCGCCGCGTCCGGCTCCAGCAGGGACGCCTTCGACAGCGGCGGCCGTTCGTAGAAATCCCATTCCTCTTCTGCCACCACGCAAATCTCGCCGTCGAAGCCCTCGTCGCGCAGTGTTTTCGCCGCCCAGCCGCCCGCCTGGCCGCCGCCAATAATGACAATGCGCGACGTCATACCGCCTCCGGCTTTTTCTGCTGGCGGCGCGTGTCGTGGTCAATCCCGCCTTCCACCGCCCATTCGGTAAAGGAGACCAGCGAGTGCTCCAGCTCGCGCGGCTGCCAGTTTTCGGTCAGGTAGTCGTCGTTGGTGTAATACTCAAACGCGCCGCCGGTCGGGCTGTTGACGTACCAGAAATAGGCCGACGACACCGGATGGCGGCCCGGCCCGATAAAGGTGCTCCAGTCGTGTTTATTCATCGCAATCCCGCCGCCGATCACCTCATGAATATCACGTACCGTGAAGGCCACGTGGTTGAGACCGCGCCTGCGGTTCGGCAGCTGCAGCAGGAACAGGTTGTGATGGCCGCCGCGCGCGCCGCAGCGCAGGAACACGGCCCGGTTGATGTAGCGGTCAGAGACCTGGAAGCCGAGCACCTCGCGGTAGAATTTTTCCACCGCCGCCAGCTCTTCCACGAAGAACACCACGTGCCCAACGTTGATGGGCTGGGCGCGATCGTAAACCGGGCTCGGGGTGTCGATGCGGCGGACGTCGCCCCACTGGTTAATCGGCTCGACGTTCAGCTCCACCTCGGTCTGCTGGCTGACCTGCACGCGCAGGGTCATACCGTTCGGGTCGAGGCACTCCAGCGCGTCGCCCACCTCGCGAAAGCCGGGCTGCTGCGCCAGCTTCGGGCGCAGCGCGTCAAGATCTGACTGCGCGGCAACCGCCCAGGTCATGCGGCGCAGGGTGTTGCCCGTCTCAAACGCCGGCGGCAGGTCGGGGCTGTCGATCGGGTTAAGCTCCACGCGTGCGCCGCTCAGGGTAGTAAAACGCTGGCCGCTGGCATCGCCCGTCAGGCCAAAATCACGCATAAATTTGGCGCAGTGCGTCAGGTCCTCCACGCCAAATTCCAGCTTTTCAATTCCGGTTACACTCATCGTTCGTTGCCTCATCTGGCCCAAATTGGGCGTAAACCATGCCCGACGCAGTCAAGCGCCTGACGTTAACTCACTGATTTAACTGGCCTGTGACAGATACCCTAAGAAGCCAGAAATTCTATCCGCCGCGAGGCGAACCTCGTTTTGCAGGCGTTCGCGGTCGGTCTGCGGGATCTCTTCCGACGGCACCAGAATGCTGACCACCGCCGCCACGCGTCCGCTTCGGTCATACACCGGGTAGACGATGGAGGAGATGCCGTGGCGGAAGAAGGATTCACCGATCACGTACCCACGGGCTTTATCCTGCTGCACCATCTGCCAGAGAGCTTCGCGGTCGTGAAGCTGCCCCGGCGTGTTGCCCGGCAGACGCTCGTGCGGGAACAACTGTTCAAAATCGGCACGGGATACATCGGTCAGCAGCATGCGCCCGAGCGAGGTGCAGTGCACCGGCAGACGGGTGCCAATGCTGACCTGATTGATGCGTGACCCGGCGGCGCTGACGCGGGCGATGTAGATAATGTCGCGCCCGTCGCGGATCGCCAGATGGCTGCTGCACTGGCTGACGTCGCGCAGCTGCTCGATCACCGGCTGGCCGACCTGCGCCACGTCCAGCGAGGCGATGTACTCAAAGCCCAGGCGCAGCACGTTCATGCCGAGCGAAAAGGTATTGGTGCGCGCGTTGCGCTCCAGAAAACCCATGTACTCCAGGGTCTGCACTACCCGGTAGGCGGTGGCCTTCGGCATATCCACCAGCCGGTGCAGTTCGGCAAAGGTCAGTTCGCGATGCTGCTCGCCGAAGGCCAACAGCAGCTGCAGGCCGCGCTCCAGCCCCGGCACCAGATACTTCACTTCCCGATCGTTTGCCATCATCGCCATACCTCAGTTAAAGACAAAGCCGCCGTTGACCGGGATCAGCTGCCCGGTGACAAACCGCGACAGATCGCTTAACAGCCAGACCACGCTGCCGGTCACATCTTCCGGCTGCTGCGCGCCCGCGAGTGCACGGCCGTTTTCGTAGAGCTGATGCCGCTCGACGGGCACATATTCGGTTGCCTCGACGCGGGTCAGCCCCGGCGCGATAGCGTTGATACGAATGCGCTTTTCGCCCAGCTCGCGCGCCATCGAGCGGGTCATGGCAATCACCGCCCCCTTACTGGCGACGTAGGCCATCAGGCGCGGGGCGCCCCACAGCGCGGTATCGGACGCCACATTCACAATTGCCGCCCCTTCGCGAAGCAGCGGCACGGCGGCGCGCGTCACCAGCCAGGTGCCTTTGACGTTCACGCTCATCACGCGGTCCCACAGGTCCGGGTCGTAATCAAGCATGTTTTTACCGCCCACGCCGGTCGCCATCGCCGCGTTGTTCACCAGACCGTCAATCTGCCCGCGATCGCCAATGGCGCTGAACACCTGCTCAATAGAATGCGGATCGGCCAGATCGATGACGTGCGGCTCGATCGCATAGCCCTGTTCGCGGAGCGTTTGCGCGCTCTCGGCCAGTTCGCCTTTGAGGATGTCGCACATCACCACCGACGCGCCCTGCTCCGCGCAGGCTCTGGCAAAGTGGTAGCCCAGCCCGCGCGCGGCGCCGGTCACGACGATGCGCTTTCCCCCCAGCAGTCCGTTCATCAGGCGGCTCCCTGCTGCGCTTCGCGCATCGCCAGCTGCTCTTTGGCGGCCTTCTGCATCATGCGGCGCAGGCGAGAGAGCCCAACGTCGTGCTGATAAAGGTACTCATGGTCGCGGGCGTTTGGCGCCAGGCTTTCCAGCACCACGCGGTCCTGCTCCAGCACTTCCCAGTGCAGCTTTTCCAGACGGTTGCGGTACATAAAGCGCCACATGTCGCGCTGCCAGCCCTGCACGCGGCGAATACGCCAGAAGAAGACACGGCAGTTGTCGTTATCTTCCGGCACCACCATGCCGACAATAAAGAAGTGGCCGCCCGGTCCGAAGCGCTTCTTGTACGGAATAGAGAGACGCATCCAGCAGGTGCCGCTATTGCCCAGCTCCACCCAGTCAAAGTTAACGCCGCTTTGGCCCTTCTTCTCGAAGATGAAGCCAGTTTTGGTCGGCTGAAGAACCATGTCGGCTTTGCGGTCCCCTTCCGCCATCGAGTGTGAGGACGAGTGCAGATAGGTGCCGTGCATCGGGTCCATTACGTTTTCCAGCGCGTACTGGTAGTTGCATTTCCACGCGGCGGTACAGAGGAAGTTGCTGAAGTTCTCCGTGTCGGCGAGTTCATCCGGGAAGCTCAGCTCGTCCGGCTGCTGGTCGGCGGTCACGCCAAACCACAGGAAGATAGCGCCGTGCGCCTCCTGCACGTTGTAGCTGCGCACGCACTGCTGGCCGACCAGCGGACATTTGTCCACGGCGGGCACATCTTTCACCTCGCCATTGCCCGCCACTTCCACGCCGTGATACCAGCAGGCGATGCGGTCACCGAGGTTCCAGCCCATCGACAGGCGCGCGCCGCGGTGCGGACAGCGGTCTTCCAGCGCCTGGACCTGGCCATCTTTGTTACGCCAGACAACAATCTGCTCGCCCAGGCGGGTAATCCCCACCGGCGCGGACTGCACTTCCCAGCTCGACAGCACCGGATACCAGAGGCCGCGCAGGCCTTTATCGAGATAATGTTGTACGGTCGTCGTCATCGCGTTGTCCTCAGTAGCCGTTAACCTGTAAGAATGCCTGGAAGCTGGCGTTGCTCCACGGCTCGCCCTGCTGATCGTGCATGCGCACCGCGTTCAGGCCGTTCACCAGCTCCGGTAAGGTTTCAACACCCTGCTCAAAGAGCTCTTCCAGCGTCGCAATGAGGTTCACCTCCCAGTTTTCCGGTTCGCGGCTGCGGGTTTGCCAGATGAGATTCTGGTAATCGCCTGGCTTATGAATGGCGCCGTTACCGCCTTCTGCAGGCGGGGTAAACTGGCGGCTTTCCGGTAGCGCAGGGTTGTAGTTCAGGGTGTTGCTCATGCCACGGTCTCCTCAACGAAGGTAATCTGGATTTGGTTTTCATAGACCCGAACCGGGTAGCGGTTAAGGTTGCGACCGCCGGGGCCGTGCAGGCACTGGCCGGTTTTAACGTCGAAGACCGCCTCGTGCAGCGGGCATTCCACCTTTCCATCTTCTACGAAGCCCTGGCTCAGGAGGGCATAAGCGTGCGGACATACGTCTTCCAGCGCGTAATACTCGCCGTCAATCAAATAAACGCCGATCTCTTTACCGTCGACGCTGCCGCTAAAAGGGAAATCTTCCTGTACTTGTTCTGCGTCACATACGCCTATCCAGCTCATCACGATCCTCCAGGCTTTTGTTTCATATATGAAACTCTGTTTCTTATTTAATACGGTCAATATAAAAGCGATGAATGTTTCGTCAAGCGCCAATGTGAAGAATTTGTTAATCAAACAGCAATTAATTAACTAAGTGTGCAAAGGATCACGAAAAAATGCAGCGATATGAAATTTTCATTATTGCGGCGTGAATGAATACGATTTTTCGATGACTTTAAATTTCATTACTCAGATATTGACTTTCTTTGTTTTTGCTTCGTACAAATAAAAGAGAGGAAGCGCTTAATGTTTCATCAGTGAAACTGGTATTTATTTTATTCTTTTAAAACAACAAGTTTCACTGGCGAATCATTTTAGAACCGTGACAATCACGCTGATAAAAATATAACTATGCGCACGCATAAGGCAGGCAACATGACGGCAAGATGGCAAGGTACAATTGCACTGTTATTACTCATCATTATCTCCTACATCGACCGGGTAAATATTTCTGTAATGATATTAAACCCGGAATTTGCCCACCACTTTCAGCTAAATGAAAACAGAATGTTACAGGGAATGCTAATGACCTGCTTTCTTTTGGGTTATGGTTTTTCAGCTTTATTATTAACACCAGTTATTGAAAGCAAACTTCATTATCGGCAGGGGTTATTAGGCAGTATTGTGATTTGGGCCGCGGTCTGTGCGATCTCTCCCCTGCTCGGCTCGCTGATGGGGATGCTCATCGCGCGCGTGATTCTCGGGGTGGCGGAAGGACCGCTCTTTTCCCTGAAAACGCGCTTCATCAGCGATAACTTTAGCGCGGATGAGATCGGCAAACCCAACGCCGTGACCGCGCTGGGCGTCTCGCTCGGCCTGGCCGTGGGCTTTCCGCTGGTGACCTGGCTGATGGATCATCTGGGCTGGGCCGGGTCGTTTTATGCGCTGGCGATACTGAATTTGGCTCTCGGTGGCGGACTCATCTGGCGATACCTGTCCGTGCCGGGCGGCCTCCCAACGACGAAAAAAACGGGTTTTGTTCGCACCTTCACCCTGGCGTGGCAAACGCCGCTGCTGGGCTGGATCCTGCTGGTTGAAATCGCCACGCTGAGCTATCTCTGGGGGAGCAGCGCCTGGCTGCCCGCATGGCTTCGCGACGAACACCACTTCTCGCTGCATGCCACCGGCATGCTTGCGGCCATTCCCTTCCTGCTGAGCCTGGGCTCTAAATTCCTCGGCGGCGTGCTGCTCGACAAAATGCGCCCGGAGCAGGCGCCGGTGCTGTTTGTAGCAGGAGGAGCGCTGACGGCGCTGTCCGTGGTCGGGCTGATGCTCAGCCATCAGCCCGCATGGCTGGCGCTGTTTATGCTGTCCGCCAACGTCTTCTGGGGGCTTCAGGGGGCGGCCATTCCTGCGGCGATCCAGCATCACGCCGCGCGGGACGCCGTGGGCAGCGCGTACGGTATTATTAATGGGACAGGCAATATCTGCGCGGCGTTTATTCCGCTGCTGATGGGGATGGTGATGAAATCGGTGGGGTCGGTCAGCTCTGGTTTTTCGGTGCTGGTCGTCTCGCAGGTCATTACCCTGCTCGCAGGAGGAATGCTGCTGCTGCGCATGCGTCGCGCAGCAGCAGTGAGCGCGTAAGGCTTATTCGCCTTTTTTCGCCGCCTGGATGTAAAGCATTTCCAGCGCCAGGGTCGCCGCGGCCAGCGCGGTGATCTCGGACTGGTCGTAGGCTGGTGCCACTTCCACCACGTCCATACCGACGATGTTCAGATCCTTCAGGCCGCGCACCAGCTTGATGGCGCGATCGGACGTCAGGCCGCCGATGACCGGCGTACCGGTGCCAGGTGCAAACGCCGGATCCAGACAGTCGATATCGAAAGTCAGGTAAACAGGCATGTCGCCGACGATCTGCTTCACCTGCGCCAGAATATCGTCCACGCCGCGATCGTTAACCTGGCCCGCGTCCAGCACGGTGAAGCCGTTGTCTTTGTCAAACTCGGTGCGGATGCCGATCTGCACCGAGTGGTTTGGGTCGATCAGACCTTCGTTCGGCGCGGTGAAGAACATGGTGCCGTGGTCGAACTCGCAGCCGTTCGCGTAGGTGTCGGTATGCGCATCAAAATGCACCAGCGCCATTTTACCGAAGTGCTTCGCGTGGGCGCGCAGCAGCGGCAGGGTCACGAAGTGGTCACCGCCAAAGGAGAGCATGCGCTTGCCGGCGGCCAGCAGTTTTTCAGCATGGGCCTGCAGCTTTTCGCTCATTTCACGCGCGTCGCCAAAGGCGTACACCAGGTCACCGCAGTCCACCACGTTCAGGCGCTCGCGCATGTCGAAGTTCCACGGGAAGCGGTTGTGCTCCCAGGCCAGGTTAGTGGAAACCTGACGGATCGCCGCCGGGCCGTGACGACCACCCGCGCGGCCAGAGGTCGCCATATCGAACGGTACGCCGGTGATTACCCAGTCAGCGTCACTGTCGTACGGCTGGAAGTTCATCGGAAGACGTAAAAAACCAAACGCGTTAGATACCAGAGAGTTATCGTACTGATGACCTAAAGTGCTCATGTCCTGACCTCGTTTAAAGTCGATGCGTTAAAAACAGATGAAAAAAAATCCCCTCCGCGTCGTTAAACCCGACGAGGAAGGGATTGATTCGTAAATCGCTTATTGGGACGAATTATCGCCGGTAATGCATACGGGTTCAAGTGAGTATAGGGCATAGTGTGGTCTTTGCCCCTCACCCTAACCCTCTCCCCTTTGGGGAGAGGGAAATTGAACACCCTCTCCCCTTTGGGGAGAGGGCTGGGGTGAGGGGAAAGGCGGATGCCTTACTCGTCTTCCAAATACGTGTACCCGTAAAGACCCGCTTCAAACTCTTCCAGGAACTGCTGCTGGAGCGCGTCGTCCAGACCAGTGTTTTTCACCTGATCGCGGAACTGGGTAAGCAGGGTTTTCGGATCCAGCTGAACGTATTCAAGCATGTCCGCCACGGTATCCCCTTCGTCGGACAGCTCAACTTCCACGCTGCCGTCAGGGAATACAAACACGTCAACCGCTTCGGTATCGCCGAACAGGTTGTGCATGTTGCCGAGGATCTCCTGATACGCCCCGACCATAAAGAAGCCCAGCATCGGCGGGTTCTCCGGATCGTACTCCGGCATTGGCATCGTCGTTGCGATACCGTCGCCGTCAACGTAGTGGTCGATAGCGCCGTCGGAGTCACAGGTGATGTCCAGCAGCACGGCACGACGTTCCGGCGCGTGGTTCAGCCCTTCCAGCGGCAGAACCGGGAACAGCTGGTCGATACCCCAGGCATCCGGCATCGACTGGAACAGGGAGAAGTTGACGTAAATCTTATCCGCCATACGCTCCTGCAGCTCGTCGATAATCGGACGGTGCGCGCGGTTGCTCGGATCGAGCTGTTTCTGCACCTCATGGCACATGTTCAGGTAGAGCTGCTCCGCCCACGCGCGCTCCTGCAGGCTGAAGGTGCCTGAAGAATAACCCACGTGAATATCGTGCAGATCCATCTGGCTGTCATGCAGCCATTCGCGCAGGGAACGGCGCGTGCCCGGCTCATGCATCTCCTGCCAAGTTTCCCACATGCTTTGCAGGGAGCGAGGGGCATCATCCTGCGGAGGCGTCGCTTCGGTGATTTCGCTGCGCTCAACGCCAATGATGTTAGACACCAGCACCGTATGGTGGGCGGTGACCGCGCGGCCAGATTCGGTGATCACCGTCGGGTGCGGCAGGCCGTGCTCTTCACAGGCATCGCCAATCGCCCAGATGATGTTGTTGGCATATTCGTTCAGGCCGTAGTTCACCGAGCAGTCAGACTGCGAGCGGGTCCCTTCGTAGTCCACGCCCAGGCCGCCGCCCACGTCGAAGCACTGAATATTTACGCCAAGCTTGTGCAGCTCAACGTAGAAACGGGCCGATTCACGCACGCCGGTGGCGATGTCGCGAATATTGGCCATCTGCGAGCCGAGGTGGAAGTGCAGCAGTTGAATGCTGTCCAGACGACCGCGCTCGCGCAGAATTTCCACCAGCTGCAGCACCTGGTTCGCCGCCAGACCGAACTTGGATTTTTCACCGCCGGAGGACTGCCATTTACCGGAACCCTGCGACGCCAGACGCGCACGCACGCCAAGGCGCGGGATGACGTTCAGACGTTCGGCCTCTTCCAGCACGATGGCAATTTCGGTCATCTTTTCGATAACCAGATAGACCTTGTGGCCCATCTTCTCGCCAATCAGCGCCAGACGAATGTATTCACGGTCTTTGTAGCCGTTACAGACGATCACCGAACGGGTCATTCCCGCGTGCGCCAGAACCGCCATCAGTTCCGCTTTGGAACCGGCTTCCAGACCCAGCGGCTCGCCGGAGTGGATCAGGGATTCAATGACGCGGCGGTGCTGGTTTACCTTGATCGGGTAAACCAGAAAGTAGTCGCCTTTATAGCCGTAGGATTCACGCGCGCGCTTGAACGCGGCGTTAATGGAACGCAGGCGATGTTGCAGGATCTGCGGGAAGCAGAACAGTGCAGGCAAACGCTGGCCCTGTGCTTCGCGGGCTTTCACCAGTTTGGCGAGGTCCACGCGCGCTTCAGGGACGTCCGGATCAGGGCAGACGCTGATGTGGCCCAGTTCATTGACGTCGTAGTAGTTATTGCCCCACCAGGCAATATTGTAAGTGCGCAGCATCTTGCTGGCTTCCTGGGAGCTCATCGCAACCTCCTGCATAGAACGTAGTACACCCTGTTCGCCCGCTGACGAAGGCGAAAAAGAAGACATGTCGTCAGACATAGCGAACCTCAACTCTTTGTATTAAGTGTAAAACAGTTGACTACTATCGCAGCGTTGTACGGCGATAACAACCCATAAACGGCTCCGTTTCCCAGCAGAGTATGCTGAAAACCAGACCGTGCGACCGGTTTCTTATTCATATCATTGTAAAACACGTATCCGAACTCTGTATGACAAGGTTCGGCGAAACCACGAGAAAACTCTTGTATTAACAAGAGCGCCCTTGTTCAGTTTTCACAAAGCGTGACCGGCCCTGGAATCCTGAGAAGCGCCGAGATGGGTATAACATCGGCAGGTTTGCAGACTAGAAATGCGGGTTGCGGGAATCAATTGCGCGCCAGAACGGCAGCGCTGAATTAGCGGAAAACGATGGTTCATTATCTCGTATCACCTCCACGGCCGCCTCTGCTGAAACGGACCCCAAGCCAAAGCTAAAAGTTCACTGCTTAACCCGGCTGGAAGTGGCGACACGATGAGGTCATCGAGCGCTTTTTTTGTATGAGCCGCGCGCCGCGTTTTATACCGAGAAGGGGGCTAAAAAGCAAAACAAAAATGCGCGGGTTGCCAGCGCCGTCAGGAAAAATTTCCAGCAGACATTTCAACGCAGTGAGAGATGAATCAAAAAAAACTGGAAATCGGGCGAAGAAGTGACCTAAAATAGCCATCCAGATGTTAATCCATCTATACTGATTAACACTCATACTGCCAGTGTCAAAAACCTGCAGGCCTTGGTAGAATTATCTCCTTTGGCTATTCCACACAGCAGCTTGAGCTAACCAAATTCCTCTTAGGTGAAATAAAACATGGCAAAACACCTGTTTACGTCCGAGTCCGTATCAGAAGGACATCCTGATAAAATTGCTGACCAAATCTCCGATGCGGTGCTGGATGCGATCCTGGCGCAGGATCCTAAAGCGCGCGTAGCGTGCGAAACCTATGTCAAAACCGGCATGGTTCTGGTTGGCGGTGAGATCACCACCAGCGCATGGGTTGATATCGAAGAGATCACCCGTAACACGGTGCGTGAGATCGGCTATGTGCATTCTGATATGGGCTTTGATGCCAACTCCTGCGCGGTACTGAGCGCGATTGGCAAACAGTCTCCAGACATCAACCAGGGCGTTGACCGTGCCGATCCGCTGGAACAGGGCGCGGGCGACCAGGGCCTGATGTTCGGTTATGCAACCAACGAAACCGACGTGCTGATGCCGGCGCCTGTGACCTACGCACACCGTCTGGTGCAGCGTCAGGCTGAAGTGCGTAAAAACGGCACCCTGCCGTGGCTGCGACCGGATGCGAAAAGCCAGGTAACCTTCCAGTACGACGACGGCAAAATTGTCGGCATCGATGCGGTGGTACTGTCTACTCAGCATGCCGAAGATATCGATCAGAAATCCCTGCAGGAAGCAGTGATGGAAGAGATCATCAAGCCGGTTCTGCCGACCGAATGGCTGAGCTCCGCGACCAAATTCTTCATCAACCCAACCGGACGCTTCGTTATCGGCGGCCCAATGGGCGACTGCGGCCTGACCGGTCGTAAAATCATCGTTGATACCTACGGCGGCATGGCGCGTCACGGCGGCGGTGCGTTCTCCGGTAAAGACCCTTCTAAAGTTGACCGTTCTGCTGCGTACGCAGCACGTTATGTGGCGAAAAACATCGTTGCTGCCGGCCTGGCCGACCGCTGTGAGATCCAGGTTTCCTACGCCATCGGCGTGGCTGAGCCAACCTCCATCATGGTTGAAACTTTCGGTACCGAGAAAGTGCCTTCAGAACAGCTGACCCTGCTGGTACGCGAGTTCTTCGACCTGCGTCCATACGGCCTGATTCAGATGCTGGATCTGCTGCACCCAATCTATCAGGAAACCGCGGCATACGGTCACTTTGGTCGTGAACATTTCCCATGGGAAAAAACCGACAAAGCCGCTCTGCTGCGTGAAGCTGCCGGTCTGAAATAATCGACTGACGCGCGCTTTAGACAGGCCAGCCTTTGTGCTGGCCTTTTTTATATCGGGTGCCTGCTAAAAGCCGCACGACTGGAACCGATTACACCGCACCGAATATATCCTGCTTTCAGAATATTCTCTTTGCATGATCGCCTTTCTTCTGCTGTTACATTTCCTTTCAGTTAAGTCTGAAATGTATTCTTTCGCGATGCATATCACCTCATTTACCTCTATATTTTCAAAGCTTTAATTTTATTTACGGTTACAGGTTAGTGTAACCGATTACACCAATGTGATTAATCTCACATCTTTTTATGGGTCGCTCACCTACCCTAAACATCAATAAAACTGATAACCCAACTGGAGGGCATAATGCCTGACAATAAAAAACAGGGGCGTACGTCCAACAAGGCGATGACATTCTTCGTCTGCTTCCTCGCCGCCCTGGCAGGATTACTCTTTGGCCTGGATATCGGCGTCATTGCCGGCGCTCTTCCCTTCATCGCAGACGAATTCCAGATTAACGCGCATACCCAGGAATGGGTGGTCAGCTCCATGATGTTCGGTGCGGCCGTTGGGGCCGTCGGCAGCGGCTGGCTCTCCTTCAAGCTCGGACGTAAAAAGAGCCTCATGATCGGTGCGATCCTCTTCGTCGCCGGTTCCCTCTTCTCTGCAGCCGCCCCTAACGTTGAAGTGCTTATCCTTTCCCGCGTGCTGCTGGGCCTGGCCGTGGGCGTAGCGTCATACACCGCCCCGCTCTACCTCTCTGAAATTGCGCCGGAGAAAATCCGCGGCAGCATGATTTCCATGTACCAGCTGATGATCACCATCGGTATTCTTGGTGCTTACCTGTCCGATACCGCGTTCAGCTACAGCGGCGCATGGCGCTGGATGCTCGGCGTGATCATCATTCCGGCCATTCTGCTGCTGATTGGCGTCTTCTTCCTGCCGGACAGCCCGCGCTGGTTCGCCGCCAAACGCCGCTTCGTCGATGCCGAACGCGTGCTGCTTCGCCTGCGCGATACCAGCGCTGAAGCGAAAAATGAGCTGGAAGAGATCCGCGAAAGCCTGAAGGTAAAACAGTCCGGCTGGGCGCTGTTTAAAGAGAACAGCAACTTCCGCCGTGCAGTGTTCCTCGGCGTGCTGCTGCAGGTGATGCAGCAGTTCACCGGGATGAACGTCATCATGTACTACGCGCCAAAAATCTTTGAGCTGGCGGGATACACCAACACCACCGAGCAGATGTGGGGCACCGTTATTGTCGGCCTGACCAACGTGCTGGCGACCTTTATCGCCATCGGCCTGGTGGATCGCTGGGGGCGTAAGCCTACTCTGACGCTGGGCTTCCTGGTCATGGCGATCGGCATGGGCGTGCTGGGCACCATGATGCATGTGGGCATTCACTCTCCAACCGCCCAGTACTTCGCGGTAGGGATGCTGCTGATGTTTATCGTCGGGTTTGCGATGAGCGCCGGCCCGCTGATTTGGGTGCTGTGCTCGGAGATCCAGCCGCTGAAAGGGCGTGACTTTGGTATCACCTGCTCTACCGCGACCAACTGGATTGCCAATATGATCGTCGGCGCGACGTTCCTGACCATGCTCAACACCTTGGGCAATGCGAACACCTTCTGGGTCTACGCCGGTCTGAATATCTTCTTTATTGTTCTGACTATCTGGCTGGTTCCAGAAACTAAGCACGTTTCACTGGAACACATTGAACGTAACCTGATGAAAGGTCGTCCGCTGCGCGAAATCGGCGCACACGACTGATCCTCATTGCGGGAGGCGCCTCTTGCGCCTCCCCGCTTCCCGCTTTATGCTCTGCCCCTATGAAAGCTCCCCGTCTCCCCATTGCCATTCAGCAAGCCGTTATGCGCAGCCTGCGGGAAAAACTCGCTCAGGCGAATCTGAAGCTCGGCCGCAACTATCCTGAACCGAAGCTGGTCTATCAGCAGCGCGGTACCGCGGCAGGCACCGCCTGGCTGGAATCATACGAGATTCGCCTTAACCCGGTGCTGATGATGGAGAACCAGCAGGCGTTTATTGAAGAAGTGGTACCGCACGAGCTGGCGCACCTTCTGGTGTGGAAGCACTTTGGCCGCGTCGCGCCCCACGGAAAAGAGTGGAAGTGGATGATGGAGGCGGTGCTTGGAGTTCCGGCGCGCCGCACCCATCAGTTCGAGCTGGAATCGGTGCGCCGCAATACCTTCCCCTACCGCTGCCAGTGCCAGCAGCACCAGCTTACCGTCCGCCGCCATAATCGCGTGGTGCGCGGTGAAGCGACCTACCGCTGCGTCAAATGCGGCGAACCGCTGGTCGCGGAGTAATCGCCTGAACTTTCAGGAACTTTCCTGATCTGACTGATTGCATACGGGAACAACATTCGTTACGTTGCGGGCTCGTTTTGACACGGAGTGTAAGATGTCCCGTAATTTCTCTCTCGCGGTCGCTTTTCTGACGACGGCGCTTTCCGGCCAGGTAATGGCCGACGGTATCAACAGTTTTTCCCAGGCCAAGGCAGCAGGCGTGAAGGTGAACGCCGATGTGCCGGGCGATTTCTACTGCGGCTGCAAAATTAACTGGCAGGGCAAAAAAGGGGTCGTTGACCTTGAGTCATGCGGCTATAAGGTGCGTAAAAACGAAAACCGCGCCAGCCGCATCGAATGGGAGCATGTCGTTCCGGCCTGGCAGTTTGGCCACCAGCGCCAGTGCTGGCAGGACGGCGGACGTAAAAACTGCGCCAAAGATCCGGTATATCGCCAGATGGAAAGCGATATGCATAACCTGCAACCTGCGGTTGGTGAAGTGAACGGCGACCGCGGTAACTTTATGTACAGCCAGTGGAACGGTGGCGAAGGCCAGTACGGCCAGTGCGGCATGAAGGTGGATTTTAAAGAGAAAGTCGCCGAGCCCCCTGCCCGCGCGCGCGGCAGCATCGCCCGCACCTACTTCTATATGCGTGACCGTTATGACCTCAACCTTTCCCGCCAGCAGACGCAGCTGTTCAACGCCTGGGACAAGCAGTATCCGGTGACGGAATGGGAATGCCAGCGCGACGAACGCATTGCCAGAGTCCAGGGGAATCATAACCCGTACGTCCAGCGGGCTTGCCAGGCGCAAAAGAGCTAACCTACACTACGGCAATTCGCTTATATCGCATGACATATGGAATTTTTGACTATGCGCATTCCCCGCATTTACCACCCTGAACTGATTACCGCAGGCCGCGAAATCGCCCTGTCTGACGACGCCGCTAACCACGTTGGCCGCGTGCTGCGCATGGGGGCTGGCCAGGCAATACAACTGTTCGATGGCTCTAATCAGGTTTTCGACGCGGAAATCACGCGGGCGGATAAAAAAAGCGTGCATGTAAATGTCTTGCGCGGTGAAGTGGACGACCGTGAATCGCCGCTGCACATCCACCTTGGGCAGGTGATGTCGCGCGGGGAAAAGATGGAGTTCACCATTCAAAAATCCATTGAGCTGGGCGTAAGCCTCATTACGCCACTTTTTTCCGAGCGCTGTGGCGTTAAACTGGATGCTGAACGTCTGAATAAAAAGATCCAGCAGTGGCAGAAAATTGCCATTGCGGCCTGCGAACAGAGCGGCCGCAACCGAATCCCGGAGATCCGCCCGGCAATGGATCTGGAGGACTGGTGTGCAGAAGAAGAGAGCGGGCTGAAGCTCAATCTTCATCCGCGCGCCAGTGCCAGCATCAATACGCTGCCGATGCCCGTCGAGCGCGTTCGGCTGCTGATTGGCCCCGAAGGTGGGCTGTCGGCGGACGAAATTGCGATGACGGCGCGCTACCAGTTTACTGATATTCTGTTGGGACCTCGCGTTCTGCGCACTGAGACAACGGCACTCACGGCCATCACCGCGCTACAGGTGCGGTTTGGCGACCTGGGTTGAAGTATTAACGGAGAAGAACATGATAAAGCTCGGCATCGTGATGGATCCCATCGCAAACATTAACATCAAAAAAGATTCCAGCTTCGCTATGCTGCTGGAAGCGCAGCGTCGCGGCTATGAGCTCCACTATATGGAGATGAACGATCTTTACCTGATCAACGGTGAAGCCCGCGCGCGTACCCGCATCGTTAACGTCGAGCAGAACTACGACAAATGGTACGAGTTTGGCACCGAGCAGGACATTGCCCTGGCCGACCTCAACGTGATCCTGATGCGTAAAGATCCGCCGTTCGATACCGAATATATCTACTCCACCTACATCCTTGAGCGTGCCGAAGAGAAAGGGACGCTTATCGTCAACAAGCCGCAGAGCCTGCGCGACTGCAACGAGAAGCTCTACACCGCCTGGTTCTCTGACCTGACGCCGGAAACGCTGGTGACCCGCAGCAAAGCGCAGCTGAAAGAGTTCTGGCAGAAGCACGGCGACATCATCATGAAGCCGCTGGACGGCATGGGCGGCGCATCTATCTTCCGCGTGAAGGAAGGCGATCCGAACATCGGCGTGATTGCCGAAACGCTGACCGAACTGGGTACCCGTTACTGCATGGCGCAGAACTATCTGCCTGCCATTAAAGATGGCGACAAACGCGTGCTGGTTGTAGACGGCGAGCCGGTGCCTTACTGCCTCGCGCGTATTCCGCAGGGTGGCGAAACCCGCGGTAACCTGGCGGCCGGTGGTCGTGGTGAACCCCGTCCGCTGACCGAAAGCGACTGGGAAATTGCCCGCCGCGTCGGCCCTACGCTGAAAGCCAAAGGCCTGATCTTCGTTGGCCTGGATATCATCGGCGATCGCCTGACTGAAGTGAACGTCACCAGCCCAACCTGCATTCGCGAAATCGAAGCGGAGTTCCCGATCTCGATCACCGGAATGCTGATGGACGCGATCGAAAAACGTTTACAGAAATAATCTGTGACAGCGCCCAGGTTTATCCCCATACTGGGCGCTGTCGCTTTTTAAACCAGGAAACAGTACCTCTGACAATGAATTTACAGCATCACTTTCTTATTGCCATGCCTGCTCTCCAGGATCCGATTTTCCGCCGCGCCGTGGTTTATATTTGCGAATACAACGAAGACGGTGCGATGGGGATTATTATCAACAAGCCGCTGGAAAACCTGCAGGTTGAAGGAATTCTGGACAAGCTGAAAATCTCGGCTGAAGAGCGCCTGCCGGAAATTCGGCTTGATAAACCGGTGATGCTGGGTGGACCCCTTGCAGAAGATCGCGGCTTTATTCTGCATACCCCGCCGGTTTTCTCGTCCAGCATTCGCATCTCCGACAACACCGTGATCACGACCTCGCGCGACGTACTTGAAACGCTGGGTACCGCAGAGCAGCCTTCTGAGGTGCTGGTGGCGCTGGGCTATTCGTCGTGGGAAAAAGGCCAGCTTGAGCAAGAGATCCTCGATAACGCCTGGCTTACCGCACCTGCGGACATGAATATTCTGTTTAAAACCCCGATAGCCGATCGCTGGCGTGACGCGGCAAAGCTGATTGGCATTGATATTCTGACCATGCCAGGCGTAGCGGGGCACGCCTGATGAGCGGAACACTTCTGGCCTTCGATTTTGGCACCAAAAGCATTGGCGTTGCCGTGGGTCAGCGCATCACCGGTACCGCGCGTCCGCTCACGGCCCTGAAGGCCAACGACGGCACGCCAGACTGGAATCTTATCGAACGTCTGCTCAAAGAGTGGCAGCCGGATGACGTTATCGTTGGGCTGCCGCTGAACATGGACGGCACGGAACAGCCGCTGACCGCCCGGGCGCGTAAGTTCGCTAATAAAATCCATGGCCGCTTTGGCGTCTCCGTGAAGCTTCACGACGAGCGTCTCAGCACCGTCGAAGCGCGTGCAGGCCTGTTTGAGCACGGTGGCTTCCGGGCGCTCAACAAGGGCAGCGTGGACTCCGCTTCAGCCGTCATCATCCTCGAAAGCTATTTCGAACAGGGCTTTTAAACGAAGGGGGCTACAGCCGCCCCTGTGCCCGTCTCTCCGCCAGGCTCTGGTCAAAGTTCTGCATTCCTGCCTGCTGGCCGGTTTGAATAATGCCGGGCAGCTGCCACGTTTTTCCTTCACGAATAAGATTGGCCGCCGCTGCGGTGTTCACCAGCAGTTCATACAACGCGACGCGCCCGCCCTGCAGATCGGGGAGCAGCTTTTGCGCCAGCACCGCCCGCAGGCTGCCAGCCAGCTGGTTACGCACCGGATCTTTCTCCTGCGCCGGGAACGTATCGACCAGCCGTTCAATTGCCTGCGATGCCCCGCGAGTGTGGAGCGTCGCCAGCACCAGATGCCCGGTCTCCGCCGCCGTCAGCGCCAGGCGGATTGTTTCGCTGTCGCGCAGCTCACCCAGTAAAATAACGTCCGGGTCCTCGCGTAATGCACTGCGCAGCGCCTCCGCAAATGATGGACTGTGCTGGCCTATCTCCCGCTGCTGAATCAGGCAACGTTCACTCTGGTACATAAACTCCACCGGATCTTCGAGCGTGAGGATGTGGCCGTCAGTATGGCGGTTGAGAAAATCGACCATTGCGGCCAGCGTGGTGGATTTGCCGCTGCCGGTCGCTCCCGTTACCAGAACCAACCCGTTGTCGCTGGACAAGAGTTCGGGAATGGCCCGTGGCACACCCAGCGCGGAAAGCTGCGGACAGGTGCGCGGCAACAGCCGCAGGGTGACGGATATCCCCTTCATCTGCTTAAACGCGCTCCCGCGCAGACGCTGGTCTTCCGCCACCGTCACGGCAAAATCGACCTGCCCGTTTGCCCACCAGGTTCCCTGCTGCTCGTCGTTGAGCCACGCTTTCAACAACGCCCCGACATCAGGCGGCGGAAACGGCGCCGGTTCAAGGCGGCCTAATCTGCGCCAGCGGGGTGGCGAATCACTGCACAGGTGTAGATCGGAGACGTTATGCTTTACACTAAGGGCCACAATTTCTTCCACATCCATAGACTACTCCTCGGAAAATGAACGACATTGCGCATAACCTGGCACAGGTTCGGGACAAAATCTCAGCCGCAGCAACGCGTTGCGGCCGTGCTTCAGAAGAAATTACGCTACTTGCAGTCAGCAAAACAAAGCCTGCGAGCGCCATCGCAGAAGCCATTGCGGCAGGCCAGCGGGCGTTTGGCGAAAACTACGTGCAGGAAGGCGTGGATAAAATTCGCTACTTCCAGGAGCAGGGTACTTCTGATCTGCAGTGGCACTTTATTGGCCCACTGCAGTCGAACAAGAGCCGTCTGGTGGCTGAGCACTTCGACTGGTGCCATACCGTTGACCGTCTGCGTATTGCCACACGCCTGAGCGACCAGCGCCCGGCAGAGATGCCTGCGCTTAACGTGCTGATTCAGATCAACATAAGTGATGAAAACAGCAAGTCCGGCATCGCCCTGAGCGAGCTGGATGCGCTGGTCGCAGAGGTGGCCGCCCTGCCTCGTTTAACCCTGCGCGGGCTGATGGCAATTCCGGCGCCTGAGTCAAGTTATGAAAGGCAGTTTGCCGTGGCACAGCAAATGGCTGTAGCATTTGAGGCGCTTAAAGCGCGCTATGAAACGGTAGACACGCTTTCACTGGGCATGTCGGATGATATGGAAGCCGCCATCGCGGCAGGCAGCACTATGGTGCGCATCGGCACAGCCGTTTTCGGTGCGCGCGACTACACCAAATAATAAGGAAACCTGAGGAACGCCATGAAGACGTTGACTTTCCTGCTCTCAACGGTCATTGAGCTGTATACGATGGCGCTTTTGCTACGCGTCTGGATGCAGTGGGCCCGCTGTGACTTTTACAATCCGTTCTCCCAGTTTGTCGTGAAAATTACGCAACCTGTCGTCGGACCGCTGCGCCGTATTATCCCGGCAATGGGGCCCATCGATAGCGCTTCGCTGCTGGTGGCGTTTATTCTGAGCGTGATCAAAGCCATCGTGCTGTTTATGGTCATCACCTTCCAGCCGATTATCTGGATTGCCGCCGTCCTGATTCTGATCAAAACCGTCGGTCTGCTGATCTTCTGGGTGCTGTTGGTTATGGCGATCATGAGCTGGGTGAGCCAAGGCCGTAGCCCGGTAGAGTACGCCTTGATTCAGCTGGCCGAGCCGCTGCTGCGTCCGATCCGCAACCTGCTTCCGTCTATGGGCGGCATCGACTTCTCCCCGATGATTCTGGTTCTGCTGCTCTATGTGATCAACATGGGTATCGCCGAGCTGCTTCAGTCTACGGGCGACATGCTGCTGCCGGGGCTGTGGATGGCGCTATGAGTGCAGTAAGCACCTGCGCTGACGGGCTGGTTTTGCGGCTGTATATTCAGCCGAAAGCCAGCCGTGACAGTATTGTCGGGCTCCATGGCGACGAGTTAAAGGTCGCCATCACCGCCCCGCCGGTTGACGGCCAGGCGAACGCGCATCTGACCAAATATCTGGCAAAACAGTTTCGCGTCGCCAAAAGCCAGGTCATCATTGAAAAAGGTGAACTTGGGCGACATAAACAGGTAAAAATCCTTAATCCGCAATCTATCCCGACGGAAGTCGCGGCTCTGACAGAACAGGACTAAACCATGCAGAAAGTTGTTCTCGCGACCGGTAATGCCGGTAAAGTGCGCGAGCTGGCCTCGCTATTAAATGATTTTGGGCTGGACGTAGTGGCTCAGACCGAGCTGGGCGTGGAGTCCGCCGAAGAGACGGGGCTGACGTTTATCGAAAACGCGATCCTGAAAGCGCGCCATGCCGCGCAGGTCACCGGCCTGCCCGCGATTGCCGACGACTCCGGTCTGGCCGTCGATTTCCTCGGCGGCGCGCCGGGAATTTACTCCGCACGCTATTCCGGCGTGGACGCCACCGACCAGCAGAATCTGGAAAAGCTGCTTGTCGCCCTGAAAGACGTACCGGACGAACAGCGCACCGCGCAGTTCCACTGCGTACTGGTCTATATGCGCCACGCGGAAGACCCGACGCCTATTGTCTGCCACGGCAGCTGGCCGGGCGTGATTACCCGTGAAGCGGCTGGCAACGGCGGCTTTGGCTACGACCCGATTTTCTTTGTCCCGACCGAGGGCAAAACCGCCGCGGAACTGACCCGCGAAGAGAAAAGCGCGATATCCCACCGTGGACGCGCGCTGAAACTGTTACTGGAAGCACTGCGTAATGGCTAATTTGCCGCCTCTGAGTCTTTATATTCACATCCCGTGGTGCGTGCAGAAATGCCCGTACTGCGATTTCAACTCGCACGCGCTGAAGGGCGAAGTGCCGCACGATGACTACGTTGCGCATCTGCTGGCCGACCTGGACGCCGATGTACCTTACGCACAGGGACGTGAAGTTAAGACCATTTTCATTGGTGGCGGTACGCCGAGCCTGCTGTCAGGCCCGGCGATGCAGACGCTGCTGGACGGCGTGCGTGCGCGTCTGAACCTGGCGGCTGATGCGGAAATTACGATGGAAGCCAACCCCGGCACCGTTGAAGCCGACCGTTTTGTCGACTATCAGCGCGCGGGCGTGAACCGCATCTCCATCGGCGTGCAGAGCTTTAGCGAACCAAAGCTAAAACGTCTGGGGCGCATTCACGGCCCGGAAGAGGCAAAGCGCGCGGCAAACCTGGCGACCGGGCTTAATCTTCGCAGTTTTAACCTCGATTTGATGCATGGCCTGCCGGATCAGTCTCTGGAAGAGGCGCTGGACGACCTGCGCCAGGCGATCGAACTGAACCCGCCGCATCTGTCGTGGTACCAGCTCACCATCGAGCCCAACACCCTGTTTGGCTCGCGCCCGCCGGTGCTGCCGGACGACGACGCGCTGTGGGATATCTTCGAGCAGGGTCACAGGCTTCTGACCGCTGCGGGCTATCAGCAGTACGAAACGTCCGCGTACGCGAAGCCGGGCTACCAGTGCCAGCACAACCTGAACTACTGGCGCTTCGGCGACTATCTGGGGATTGGCTGCGGCGCGCACGGCAAGGTGACCTTCCCGGACGGACGTATTCTGCGCACGGCTAAAACCCGCCACCCGCGCGGATATATGGAAGGCCGCTACCTGGAGCGTCAGCACGACGTTGAGGCGGCGGATAAGCCGTTTGAGTTCTTTATGAACCGCTTCCGTCTGCTGGAAGCCGCCCCGCGCGCGGAGTTTGTGCTGTACACCGGGCTGCCGGAGTCGGTGATCCGCCCGCAGATCGACGAGGCGCTGGCGCAGGGGTATCTCACCGAGAGCGAGGAATACTGGCAGATCACCGAACACGGCAAACTGTTCTTAAACTCCCTTCTTGAGCTGTTCCTCACCGAAGATTCCTGAAGGCTGATTCAGGATTTTGCATCCCGTTCTGCCAGCTGAGGGAAAGGCTGGCAGAGTGTGGGGATGGAAATTACTCGTTCTTATGCAAAACAGCTCAGACGTGAGCTGACAAAAGAAGAAAGGCGGCTTTGGTATCTACTGCGCAGCCGCCGTTTCGAAAATTATAAATTTCGTCGACAGCATCCGGTAGGTAATTACATTCTGGATTTCGCCTGCTGCGCGGCTCGTCTCGCTGTTGAGCTGGATGGCGGGCAACATGATGAGAATCAGGAATACAATGGTCAGAGGACGCTCTGGCTAAATCGAAAGGGCTGGTACGTCATTCGTTTCTGGGACAACGAACTCTGGGATAACGAAGAGGCGGTGTTAGAAAAGATCCTTGAAACACTGCAAATGCTGCAACCCTCACCCCGGCCCTCTCCCTGAAAGGGAGAGGGAGCAAACCATCCCCTCGCCCCTTTGGGGAGAGGGTTAGGGTGAGGGGTGAAGTAAATTACTTCAGCGTCCCCACCAGCGCCTTCCGGCTGTCTTCCAGCGACACCACGCGTTTACACACGTCTTTGCCGAACTGCTGGAAATCATCTTCCTGGTTCTTCCACTCGTTCTGAATCGAGGTCTGCAAACCGCCCAGGCTGCCCAGCACGCCCTGCAGCGGGTTACCGCCGCCTTTCAGCACGGCTTTCGCCCCCATCTCATTGATGCTGTCCTGCAGGATGCCGCCCATCGCCTGATTCACCAGCTGCTGCCCGTCAGCGCGGACCTGATCGATCGCCTTGTAGTGGAACGTCAGACCGTCGGTGCGCGTCTCGATAATGCGGTTCATCTGCTCTTTAAGCTGCTTATCGAGCTTCGTCAGGCGGGTGCGCATGTTGCTGCTCTCCCCCACCTCTTTGGTGATGATTTTATCCAGCGCGACGCGGCTTTTCTCTACGCGCGTCAGCGCGCCTTCATTAATCCACGGCAGCGCGGTACGCAAATCGGCCTGGTAGTCTTTCGCCTGCTCGCGCTGTGCGGCAGTCAGGGTGTACTGTTTGCCGTTAAAGGTGACGTTCCCTTCCGGCGTAATCACCAGGTTGCCGTTTTCGCCTTTGACCTGCACGGTTTGCGGGCTTAACACCACGTCATCACGCGGGGTGACGCTACATTGATAATCCGCATGGGCGGTGAATCCGGTTGCCATCAAAGCAACAGCCAGCAACGTTTTGCGCATCTTAAACACTCCCTCAGACAAAATGGGCCAGCTAATGCTGGCCCCTTACTGCTTTATTAGTCCCACCAAACGTCGAAAAGTTCGCTGATGCGAACATCTTCCAGCTTGTGGTCCTCAAGCCATTTACGTACCAGCGCCTGATGTTCTTCGGTGCATTTACCCACTTCCTGGGTGCAGATCAGACCTTCCCATGCCAGGTAACCGCTACCGTCGAAGGCCAGCTTGTTTGGCTCAATCACGTCATTGATGAACGCGTCAACGTCCTGATCGATCTGTTCTACACTGGTGCCTTCCGGGAAACGCCACGCAACGGAGAAGCCCACTTCCTGGAATTCTTCGATGTGCATTTTTTTACGCAGACGACGGCTACGATTCTTTGCCATTATTTCACCCTCTCGAACATTAAGTCCCATACACCGTGACCAAGACGATGGCCACGCTGTTCAAATTTCGTTACCGGACGCGAGTCCGGACGCGGTACATAGTCGCTGCTCGCAGACTGGTTTTTATACCCATCCAGCGATGACATCACTTCCAGCATATGTTCCGCATAAGGTTCCCAGTCGGTCGCCATATGGAAGACACCGCCCAGTTTGAGCTTGCTTTTTACCAGCTCAGCAAACGGTGCCTGAACGATACGGCGTTTATTATGACGTGCTTTGTGCCACGGGTCAGGGAAAAAGAGCTGAACCATGGTTAAAGAATTGTCAGGAATCATTTTATGCAGCACTTCCACCGCGTCGTGACACATGACGCGCAGGTTCTCAACGCCCTCTTCATGGGCGGTTGCGAGACAGGCGCCCACGCCCGGAGAGTGCACCTCAATACCGAGGAAGTTCTGCTCAGGACGCGCCTTCGCCATGGTCACCAGCGAGGCGCCCATCCCAAAGCCGATCTCCAGCGTGACGGGCGCGTCGCGACCAAACAGCTCGGCAAAGTCCAGAGGCTGCTCGCTGAACTCAACGCCCATCACCGGCCAGTAGTTGTCCAGCGCGTGTTGCTGACCTTTTGTCAGGCGGCCCTGACGACGGACAAAGCTGCGAATACGGCGCAGCGGGCGACCGTTTTCATCAAATTCCGGTGAAATGACGTCGTTTTTCATAAAAGAGTTGTCTGCTTGTGAGAATGTTCGGGAAACGGGCATTATCCAAAGTTAAGGCTTCTATGCAAGCATGGGAAAGATCCGGTTTACAGCAGATTGACGCTGTGCTGCAATCTGCGTCCCTGATTATGCGAATCGATGACCATGCAAGCCTCTCAATTTTCAGCCCAGGTGCTGGACTGGTACGACAAATACGGGCGTAAAACCCTGCCCTGGCAAATTGAAAAAACGCCGTACAAAGTATGGCTCTCCGAGGTGATGTTGCAACAAACGCAGGTCACCACGGTGATCCCTTACTTCGAGCGTTTTATGGCGCGCTTCCCGACGGTGACCGATCTGGCCAACGCCCCGCTGGACGAGGTGCTGCACCTGTGGACCGGTCTTGGCTACTACGCCCGTGCGCGTAACCTGCACAAGGCCGCACAGCAGGTCGCGACGCGCCACAACGGCAAATTCCCGGAAACCTTCGACGAGGTGGCGAACTTACCCGGCGTCGGGCGTTCAACCGCGGGCGCCATTCTCTCCCTGTCTTTAGGCAAGCATTTCCCGATCCTCGACGGCAACGTGAAGCGCGTGCTGGCCCGCTGCTACGCCGTCGACGGCTGGCCGGGGAAGAAGGACGTTGAGAAACGTCTTTGGGAAATAAGTGAAACGGTCACCCCGGCCAACGGCGTCGAGCGTTTCAACCAGGCGATGATGGATCTCGGCGCAATGGTCTGCACGCGTTCAAAACCTAAGTGTGAACTCTGCCCGGTAAACAACCTCTGCGTGGCCTACGCCAACCATTCATGGGCGCAGTATCCGGGTAAGAAACCCAAACAGACGCTGCCGGAGCGCACGGGCTATATGCTGCTGATGCAGCACGGCGACGACGTGTTCCTTGCCCAGCGTCCGCCGAGCGGTCTGTGGGGTGGTCTATACTGCTTCCCACAGTTTGAAAATGAAGACTTGCTGCGTGAGTGGCTTCAAAAGCGCGGGATTGCTGCCGATAACCTGACGCAGCTGACCGCGTTTCGCCATACCTTCAGCCATTTCCATCTGGATATTGTCCCGATGTGGCTTCCCGTGTCCTCATTCACCTCGTGCATGGATGAAGGCACCGCTCTCTGGTATAACTTAGCGCAACCGCCATCAGTCGGGCTGGCGGCTCCCGTGGAGCGCCTGTTACAGCAATTACGTGCCGGTGCAATGGTTTAGCAACGGCTAAAAAAGAGGAATACGTATGGCCAGAACGATTTTTTGTACTTTCCTGCAGCGCGACGCTGAAGGCCAGGATTTCCAGCTTTATCCGGGGGATCTGGGCAAGCGCATCTTTAACGAGATCTCCAAAGAAGCCTGGGGACAGTGGCAGAAAAAGCAGACCATGCTGATCAACGAGAAAAAGCTCAGCATGATGAACCCGGAGCACCGCAAGCTGCTGGAGCAGGAGATGGTGAGCTTCCTGTTCGAAGGTAAAGACGTGCACATCGAAGGCTATACGCCGCCGGAAAAATAACAGCGTGCGGGTAAACCCCGCCGTTAAAGCAAACACAACACGCACTCCCGGAATGATGAAAAAACTTTTAGCGCTAGCCCTTGTTGCGCCGTTGCTGGTCTCGTGTTCGTCCAAAAAAGGCGATGATTACAACGAAGCCTGGGTCAAGGACACCAACGGTTTTGACATTTTGATGGGGCAGTTTGCCCACAACATCGAGAATATATGGGGATTTAACGAAGTTCTTATTGCCGGACCGAAGGACTACGTTAAGTACACCGACGCCTATCTGACCCGTAGCCACATCAACTTTGATGAGGGTACGATCACCATTGAAACCATCGCAGGCACCGACCCTGCGGCACGGCTGCGTCAGGCGATCGTCAAAACCCTGCTGATGGGTGACGATCCGGGATCTATCGATCTCTACTCCGATGCCGACGACATCACCATCTCAAAAGAGCCGTTCCTGTACGGTCAGGTAGTTGACCAGACCGGACAGCCGATCCGCTGGGAAGGCCGCGCCACGAAATTTGCCGACTACCTGCTGCAGACGCGCCTGAAGAGCCGCTCTAACGGCCTGAAGATCATCTACAGCGTCACCATCAACCTTGTCCCGAACCACCTCGACAAGCGTGCGCACAAGTACCTTGGCATGGTGCGTCAGGCATCGCGTAAGTACGGCGTGGATGAGTCGCTGATCCTGGCGATTATGCAGACCGAATCCTCGTTTAACCCGTACGCGGTGAGCCGTTCGGACGCGCTGGGGCTGATGCAGGTTGTGCAGCACAGCGCCGGTAAAGACGTCTTCCGCTCGCAGGGGAAATCCGGCACGCCGAGCCGCAGCTACCTGTTCGACCCGCAGAGCAACATTGATACCGGGACCGCCTACCTGGCGATGCTGAACAATGTTTACCTTGGCGGCATCGATAACCCGACGTCGCGTCGCTATGCGGTGATTACAGCCTACAACGGCGGCGCGGGCAGCGTGCTGCGCGTCTTCTCGAACGACAAAGTGCAGGCCGCAAACATCATCAACAGCATGGCACCGGGGGATGTCTACTCAACCCTCACCACTCGCCACCCGTCTGCGGAATCCCGCCGCTATCTGTATAAGGTGAATACGGCGCATAATAACTATCGTCGCCGCTAGAAACTCCCCCTCACCCTAACCCACTCCCCAACGGGGAGAGGTAACTTGAACACCCTCTCCCCTTTGGGGAGAGGGTTAGGGTGAGGGGAATAAACCGCACCCATCCCACCCATACGAAAACGTTATTTGCATCACAATCCAAACTGCAAATTAATGTGGATTGCATTTTTTTGCGGGAGGTAACAAAACATATCGTTGCCAACTGATAGAATTGCATCAAATAACAACCCTGAATGTTCCAAAAACAACATATCTCCCGCTCACTTGTGAGGAAAGTAACATGAACCTTAAGCTGCAGCTTAAAATATTGTCGTTTCTGCAGTTCTGCCTGTGGGGTAGCTGGCTGACTACACTCGGCTCCTATATGTTTGTGACGCTCAAGTTCGACGGTGCGTCAATCGGTGCCGTATACAGCTCGCTGGGTATTGCGGCTGTCTTTATGCCAACGCTGCTCGGTATCGTGGCGGATAAATGGTTAAGCGCGAAGTGGCTGTACATGCTTTGCCATCTGGTGGGTGCGGGGACGCTGTTTATGGCGGCCGAAGTGACCACGCCGGGGGCGATGTTTATGGTGATCCTGCTTAACTCGCTGGCCTATATGCCAACGCTTGGGCTGATCAACACCATCTCCTACTACCGCCTGAAATCTGCCGGCCTGGATATCGTCACCGATTTCCCGCCTATCCGCATCTGGGGCACCATCGGCTTTATCATGGCGATGTGGGGCGTGAGCTTCGCGGGCTTTGAACTGAGCCATATGCAGCTCTACATCGGTGCAGCGCTCTCCGTGCTGCTGGCGATCTTCACCCTGACGCTGCCAACCATTCCGGTTTCTAACCAGCAAAAAAACCAGAGCTGGAGCACCATGCTCGGTCTGGACGCGTTCGCGCTGTTCAAAAACAAACGCATGGCGATCTTCTTTATCTTCTCCATGCTGCTGGGCGCAGAGCTGCAAATCACCAACATGTTCGGCAACACCTTCCTGCACAGCTTCGATAACGATCCTATGTTTGCCGGGAGCTTTATCGTCGAGCACGCGTCGGTAATGATGTCCATCTCGCAGATCTCCGAGACGCTGTTCATCCTGACCATCCCGTTCTTCCTGAGCCGCTACGGCATCAAAAACGTCATGCTGATCAGTATCGCCGCGTGGATGCTGCGCTTCGGCCTGTTCGCCTACGGTGACCCTAGCGCGTTCGGCACCGTACTGCTGGTGCTGTCGATGATTGTTTACGGATGCGCCTTCGACTTCTTCAACATCTCCGGTTCGGTGTTTGTGGAAAAAGAGGTGAAGCCTGAAATCCGCGCCAGCGCGCAGGGCATGTTCCTGATGATGACCAACGGCTTCGGCTGTATTCTGGGCGGCGTAGTGAGCGGTAAAGTGGTGGAGATGTACACCACCAACGGCATCACCGACTGGCAGCCTGTGTGGCTGATCTTCGCCGCGTACTCGCTGGTGCTGTTCTTCGCGTTCATCGCGCTGTTCAAGTACAAGCACGTACGTGAACCGCACGGTGCGCAGCCGATCGCGCATTGATTGTTGTGCCCGGTGGCGGCTTCGCTTACCGGGCCTGCAAAACCAGACCGTAGGCCGGGTAAGGCGAAGCCGCCACCCGGCTATTTTATTGCAGACAACACCCACCCCACCGACAGCAAATCCGCGCTGCCGCCCGGGCTCAGATTGCGTTCAATCAATGCCTTATCCATCTTAAGCAACGCCTCGCGATCCCAGCCGTTTGCCAGCAGTTCCCGCGCATAGCCCTGAACGTAGCGCAGCCCCTCAATGCCGCCGCGCGAAACGAGGTTGCTGTCCTGATTTATCGCCATCAGGCGTAACAGCAGGCCGTGAAGCGACTGTCCGTTCCACTGCGCCAGCGCCCTACGCGCCGTTGCAAAGCCGCTTTCGGCCTCACCGCGCGCGCCGGTTAAGCCGTACTGCTGAAACTGCCGCTCTCCCGCCGTCGCCCGTCCGCTGCGCGCGGCCAGCTCCCGCGACACCAGCCCACGGCAGATGTTACTTACCTCACAGCAGAGGCTGTCTGCCGAGATATTTTTCACACGTCCGGCGGCGAAGCACAGTAAACCCAGGGCAAAAATCCCGCCCTTGTGGGTGTTTACTCCGTTCGTCGCAGCATACATCGCCTGCTCGCAGGCCATCCCCATCGGGCGGAGGATCCGTAGCTGCTCGCCAGCAGGTTTATCCGCATGCGAGTTGCCCAGCTCGGTAAAACGAGAAAACCACGGCGCAATCGCCGCAATGCTGCGGACGAACAGCGCGTGGTCCATATCGCGATGGGAGCCGTTATTGAGCTTGTCCACCAGCCCCGGCTTGGGCGTTAGCTCCAGCTCCTGCCACAGCGCCGCTTCGGCAAGCGCGGGCACGTCAGCCGGGCGCGGTTTAGTCGCGAGCAAACCAGTCATCTATCATCTTCTCCACGCGGGAAACCACCTGCTCAACGGGGTGATTGCGCGAACGAGAGCAGGCGTGGGCGGGCTCGTCGCAGATGAGGCAGCGCCTGAGATTTGCCCCCAGCGACTGACGCCCGACGTGGCCGTGCTGAGGACAGATCACGTCCAGATCCCACAGCCTGCCGAGCGGGTGCATCTGCTCCAGCTCCGCACAGTGCGCTTTGATTTCCGTCGCCGGATGGGCCACGCACCAGATAGCCTCAGGCCCGGTCGGGAGCCACAGTACCTGGCGGTCCAGCACCTGCCAGCGGTTCTCCCACAGCAGCTGGTCGCACATCTGCAGCGCCACGCCCATGGTATTGCGATAGCGCAGGCTGTCTTTGATTTCCCCTGGCGTGACCAGCGTGAGGGAAATCACCGGCTGTTGATAGTGCGTGAGCCAGTCAGCCTGACGGGCTGCGCGGCGCTCTTTCGCCGCCAGCAGTTCGTCCAGGCTGACACCCGTCCGCACGGGTGTCGCAATGGTCATATTCACTCCTTTACCTGTCGAACAGTGTCGATCACGCTGCCGTCGCGGTAGCGGATCACCCCGACGATTTTGTCGGTAAACTCAATCGGTTTCGGTACGCCGGTCAGGGAAATCGCCCGCTCGTAGAGCGCGCTGATGTCCACAACCTTCAGCCCGGCGTCCAGCAGCCGCTCGCGGATCTCCGGGCGCGCCGGGTTGACCGCAATACCGTGATCGGTGACCAGCACGTCGATGCTCTCACCCGGCGTGAGGCGCGTGGTGACCCGCTTCACGACCGTCGGAATGCGGCTGCGCAGCAGCGGCGCGACGACGATGGTCAGGTTCGCCGCGGCGGCCACGTCGCAGTGCCCGCCAGACGCGCCGCGCATCACCCCGTCGGAGCCGGTGATGACGTTAACGTTGAAATCGACGTCAATTTCGAGGGCACTGAGGATCACCACGTCGAGCTGGTCGCAGCTTGCCGCCTTGCTGCCGGGGTTGGCGTAGACGTTGGTGGAGATCTCCACGTGGTTCGGGTTGCGCGCCAGCGAGGCCGCCGCCTGGCCGTCAAAGCACTGGGTATCGAGCAGCTTTTCAATGAGCCCCTTCTCGTGCAGATCCACCAGGCTGCCGGTGATGCCGCCGAGCGCAAAGCGCGCCTTCACGCCGCTGCGTTCCATCTTCTCTTCCATAAAGCGGGTGCAGGCGGTCGCCGCCGCGCCGGAGCCGGTCTGCATCGAGAAGCCCAGTTTGAAGTAGCCGGAGTGTTCAATCACGTCCGCCGCATAGCGGGCGATCATCAGCTCGCGCGGGTTGCTGGTGACGCGAGCCGCGCCGACGCTGATTTTCGCCGGGTCGCCCACGCTCTCTACCTGCACGATGTAGTCCACCTGGTCCTGCACCAGGCTGGCAGGCATATTGGGGAACGGCACCAGTTCTTCGGTGAGCAGTACCACCCTGTGGGCAAAGTGCGCGTCCACCATCGCGTAGCCCAGCGAGCCGCAGCACGATTTGCCGTGCGTCCCGTTGGCGTTGCCAAACTCATCGCTGCACGGCACGCCGAGAAACGCCACGTCGATATTCAGCTCGCCGTCCTGGAGCAGCTTCACGCGCCCGCCGTGGGAGTGAATCTGCACCGGCTCGTCCATCAGCCCGTGGGAGATGGCGTCCGCCAGCCTGCCGCGCATGCCTGAGGTGTAAATTCGGGTGATGACGCCGCTTTCGATATGCTCGATCAGCGCGTCGTTGCAGGTCATCAGGGAGCTGGAGGCCAGCGTCAGTTTTTTAAAGCCCATTCGCGCCAGCAGCGCCACGACGGTGTTGATCACCCGGTCGCCTTCGCGAAACGCGTGGTGGAAGGAGATGGTCATCCCGTCCTGCAGGCCGCTGCGCTTAACCGCCTCTTCAATGGAGGCGCAAAGCTTGCGGCCGTGCTTCACGTCGCTGTCCGCCAGCCAGGGCGTAGCGCTGTGGGCGGTATCAAAGGGTTTTAAGTCCCGCAAATGGGGGAAATTCACGTGGAGAAGTTCTGTCTGATTCATTTTCTCATCCTTACCGACGCACGCCGGAGGCCGCCGCGCGCTCCAGCACCACCTGCGCGTGGTTAATAATCGGTGCATCCACCATTTTGCCGTTGAGCGACACCACGCCCAGGCCGTTACGCTCGCCCTCTTCTGCCGCCTCAATCACCCTTCTGGCGTGATCCACCTCTTCCTGCGTCGGGGCATAGGCGTTGTGCAGCAGATCAATCTGGCGCGGGTTAATCAGCGATTTGCCGTTAAAGCCCATCTTGCGGATCAGATCGACCTCGCGCAGGAACCCGGCCTCGTCGTTAACGTCTGACCACACCACGTCGAAGGCGTCGATGCCCGCGGCGCGGGCGGCGTGCAGCACAGCGCAGCGGGCGTAGAACAGTTCGGTGCCGTCGCCTCGCTCGGTCTGCATGTCCATCACGTAGTCAAAGGCGGCCAGCGCGATGCCGATTAAGCGCGGAGAGCTACGGGCAATCGCCACGGCGTTGATGACGCCAATGGCCGATTCAATCGCCGCCATCACTCGGGTGGAGCCAACCTCGCGGCCGCACTCCCGCTCAATGCGCTCAAGATGGCCTTCCAGCTCGTAGATATCGTCCGGGGTGTCAGTTTTCGGCAGGCGGATCACGTCCACGCCCGCGCGCACGGCGGCCTCCAGATCCAGCAGGCCAAACGGCGTGCTGAGCGGGTTAATGCGCACCACGGTTTCGATATCCTGATACATCGGGTGCTGCAGGGCGTGGAATACCAGCATGCGCGCGGTGTCCTTCTCGCGCAGGGCCACGGCATCCTCAAGGTCAAACATGATGGAGTCGGGGCGGTAGATAAAGGCGGTGGAGAGCATGGCGGCGTTGGCTCCCGGCAGGAACAGCATGCTGCGGCGGAGTTTGCTCATTTCAGCGCCCCCCAGTTGATGACCTGCTCGTCGGCAGCGCGCATCAGCGCGCTCTGCAGGCGGGCGCGGATCACGCAGTCCAGCGCCCCTTTGTCTTCAATAATGATTAATCCCTGGTGCACGTTCATGGCGCGCAACGTGTCGTTGACCACCTGGCGAATTTGCTCACCGAACTGCTTAATCACTTCACTGTGGATGACTATCTCCAGCTCGCCGTGAGCGGGAGCGATTTTCACCATCAGGTCGCTGGACTCCTGCGTTCCGGCCAGCGCCTCCCTTACAATTTTCATGATAAATTCCTGGTAGTTAAGCGACTTCCGCACTCGCACGGTAATGCGTTTCGAGATGCGCGAAGGTGGAGTCCGGGACAATCTCCCGGATCCGGGAAAACTGCTGTGTCTTCAGTAAGCGGCGCACTTCAGACGCCGAAATGGCGTTGCCGGTGGCCTTGATGCGCGGCATTTCCACCACGTCGATATGCGAGGCCAGCAGGTCGTGCAGCGTCTGGTTGTACTGGCGGGTGATATCGCAGAACGGCTCCGAGCCGATGAAGCGGTGCGTGATGCCGAGCGCCGGGGCGATGAAGTCCCGGAAGATCAGCACGTCGATCTCACTCCACGCCTGCTGCACTTTGCCGGTCTCCTTCAGGAAGTAGGCCGGGAAGGTGGCTCGGGAGATGATGTACTGCGAGCCTTCATGGACCACCACGTTCGGCAGATGCGCCACGCCCGCCCGCACCATCTCGAGGCGCGCGCTGAACGGGAAGAACGAGGCGTCTTCACGCACCACGAACAGGTGCAGGGCATCGCACTGCCCCGCCGCCTGCTCCACCAGATGGCGGTGGCCGAGGGTGAACGGATTGGCGTTCATCACTATCGCGCCAATGTTCTCCCCGCACCTGCGCTTTGCGCGCAGGGAACGGCAGTAGCGTTCGATCCCCTGCGGGGTGTTCTCCATCAGCACCGCGTTGTTCCCGCTTTGGGCAATCGGCCAGAAGCCACTGCGGGCAAAGCGCTCACGGTTGCACGGACGGGTGCAGAGGAAGAGGTGGAAATGGCCGCGCTCCAGCGCCGCATTTTCCACCTCTGCCAGCAGCCGCGCGCTGAGGTTCTCGCCGCGAAGCTGCTCGTTGACCGCCACGCATTTGATGACGTTGGCGGCAAGCCCTGCGCAACCCACCAGCTGCGCGCCGGACCAGGCTTCGACGAACAGCGTGATGTCGTTGTCCAGGCCAAGGCCGCTGTCTGCCAGCAGGTAGCGGATCTGGCTTAAGCGTTCCGGGTGTTTCGCCACAACGGTGTGGCGAAAATCGATGGGTCGCGAGTGCATGCTGCCGCCTTAGTTAATGTGCTGCCGCAAGCCCGACGGCTGGCGCTTCCACAATCACGTTGCTCAGATGACCGATATGCTCGATCTCCACCTCAATGCGATCGCCCTCTTTCATAAACAGCGGCGGGTTACGCTTTTTACCCACGCCGCCAGGGGAGCCGGTGATGATCACATCGCCCGGGCTGAGGCGGGTGAAAGTACTGATGTACTCGATCAGCTCTGCCACCTTGTGGATCATGCTGCTGGTGTTGTCCTCCTGCACCATGCGGCCGTTCAGCCAGGTGCGAATTGCAAGACTGTGCGGATCCGGGATCTCGTCCGCCGTCGCCATCCACGGGCCAAACGCGCCGGTCTGACGCCAGTTTTTACCGGCGGTAAACCAGGTGTGCTGCCAGTCGCGGGCGGAGCCGTCCATGTAACAGCTGTAGCCCGCCACGTGGCGCAGGGCGTCGTCGCGGCTGATGTTCTCCCCGCCTTTGCCGATGATCACCGCCAGCTCGCCTTCGTAGTCGAATTCGCTGGAATGGCGCGGCTTCAGCACCGGCTCGTTGTGGCCGGTCTGTGAATCCGGGAAGCGGACAAACAGCGTCGGGGCCGGGTTATGCTGGTCAAACTCCTTGCGCTTGTCGGCGTAGTTCATGCCCACGCAGAGGATTTTTTCCGGCTGCACGATTACCGGTAAGAAGGTGATGGCGCTCAGCGGCACGTCCACGGCGTCGTTCAGGTAGCGGGTGGCCTGCGCCAGCCCGTTGCCCTGCAACAGCGCCTTAAGGTCGCTGTAGCGGTCGCCGAGACGGCGACCTAAATCAATCACGCCGTCGGCCTGGACGATGCCGTAGCTGCGTTTTCCCTGGTATAAAAAGCTTGCGAGTTTCATTGTTCTTTCCTGAAAACTTAAACGAGGAAGTTGCCCAGAATCAGCAGTGAGATAGAGACGTTAATCGCCCCGCCGATACGGGTAGCAATCTGGGCGAAGGGCATCAGGCTCATGCGGTTGCCTGCGGTCAGGATCGCCACGTCGCCGGTACCGCCCTGGCCGCTCTGGCAGCAGGAGACGATGGCGACATCAATCGGGTGCATACCAATCTTTTTGCCGACGAAGAAGCCGGTCGCCACCAGCGCGGAGACGGTGCTGACGATCACCAGCAGGTTGCTGACGGTGAACGCCGCCACCAGCTCATGCCACGGGGTGATGGCCACGCCGACGGCGAAGAGGATTGGGTAGGTCACCGAGGTCTGGAAGAATTTGTACACCACCTGAGAGCCTTCCAGCAGGCGCGGAGAGGCGCCGTTGCAGAGCTTCACCAGTACCGCCATAAACAGCATGCCGACCGGGGCTGGCAGGCCAATCAGCTTGTGGCCGAGCATGCCCAGCATGTACAGCAGCACCGCCAGCAGCGCGCCGGAGGCGATGGTAGTGACGTCCGCTTTGCCGGAAAACGCAGGCTGAGAGACGGTGGCATCGGCATTCGCGCGGTTAGGCATCAGCTGGCCTTCACCGGTCAGGTGCGGATAGCGCTTACCGAGCTGGTTCAGGCAGCCGGAGATAATGATTGCCGTCAGACCGCCGAGCATGACCATCGGCAGCACGCGGCCGAGCGCCACGCCCTGGTCCATGTGCAGCAGGGTGGCGTAGCCGATGGAGAGCGGGATCGCCCCTTCCCCGACGCCGCCCGCCATAATCGGCAGAATGATAAAGAAGAAGATCTGGAACGGCTCAAGGCCCAGCGCCAGGCCCACGCCCATCCCCACCAGCATGCCGACGATCTCGCCGCACAGCATCGGGAAGAAGATGCGCAGGAAGCCCTGAATCAGCACCGTGCGGTTCATGCTCATGATGCTGCCGACGATAATGCAGCAGATGTAGAGATAGAGAATGTTGGTGGATTTGTAGAACCTGGTGGTGGACTCGACCACCACGTCTGGCAGCAGGCCGTAATAGACCAGCGCGGAAGGGATGAAAGTGGCGCAAATCGCCGCCGCACCGAGCTTGCCGACAATCGGCAGGCGTTTGCCAAACTCGCCGCAGGCAAAGCCGAAGAAGGCCAGCGTTGCCACCATCACCACGATGTCGCTCGGCAGTTTTCCGCCCAGGCAGTCGATCGCAATCAGCGCGCCCGCCAGAACGAACAGCGGCAGAGGAATAATCCCAATTTTCCAGGTATCCATAATATGCCACCAGCGCTCCTTGAGCGAAGGCCGCTGAATTTCAATCGGGTCGTGGGTAACAGAGAAGGAATCGTCAGTTGTGCTCATAATAAGCCCCTTAGTTATTTTGTCCGTTCAGCTTAGAGTCACAAAGGCTTACTTTATGTGAGGGATGGCATATTAAAAGCGAAGTTTTAATGGCAGCTATGGTTTTAATGGTTTCTTTTATTTAATGTGATTTATGCCTTATTTATTAGCGTGGTTTTTATGGTTTCTTTTCTGAATTGAACAAGCAAATAACATTTAACTTAGCGGCATGAAGTACATAAACCTTCAGGATAAATCATTTACACCCCCTGCTGTGCAAGGGATCACAAGTTTCCCGTAAAGCAGGCATCCGCATGAAAAAAGATGATATATTGACGATCTTTGCCGCCACCTTGCGTGATAGTTATGAAAGTCTCTTTCCAGATTAAGCTGTTTATTTCGCTGGTTGCCTTTTTCTCAGTGCTTTTTGCGCTGCTGGGCGGATATTATTATGCCGATGTAGGAAAGCAGCTTTATCAGGAAATGAGCGCGCGCGCTAAAATACAGGCAGAAGAGATTGCACTTATTCCGTCATTGCGCAATGAAGTTGAACAAAAAGATATCAACGCTATCCATGATTTTATGCAGAAAATTGCTGCCCACAGCGACGCCAGCTTTATTGTCATTGGCGATAATACGGGACGGCATCTTTTTCATTCCGTTTTTGCCGACAGGGTGGGCACGACGCTGGTTGGCGGCGACAATGAAGCCGTGCTGCAGGGGAAGAGCACGACAACCATTCGTAAAGGCGGGCTGGGCATTTCGTTGCGCAGTAAAGCCCCCATCTTCAACGACGCCGGGCAGGTGGTTGGCATTGTCTCGGTAGGCTATCTCACCAGCTACCTGGATACCATTACCGTCAGTAAAGTGGTCAATATCCTCATTGCTGCCGTGCTGCTGCTGATCGCTCTCTTTATCTTCTCCTGGTTCTTTACCCGCAGCATTAAGAAGCAGATCTTCTCCCTGGAGCCGCGCGAGATCGGTCTGCTGGTGCGCCAGCAGAAGGCGCTGATGGAATCCATCTACGAAGGCGTGATCGCTATTGATAACGAACGGCGGATAGAGGTGATCAACCAGGCGGCGCGCAAGCTGCTGGGCCTGAGCCAGCCAGCGCGCGAGCTGCGCGGGCAGCTGATAAGCCAGGTGATCGATCCGGTCCCGTTCTTCGACACGCAGACGATGCTGGCGAAAGATACCCATGATGAGATTTGCCGCTTTAACGATCTCACGGTCATTGCCAGCCGGGTACACATCATGCTTGAAGGATCGCTGCAGGGCTGGGTGATCACCTTCCGCGATCGCAACGAGATCGACTCGCTAAGCGCCCAGCTCAGCCAGGTGAAACGCTACGTCGATAACCTGCGCATCATGCGTCATGAGCAGTTAAACCGGATGACCACCCTGTCCGGCCTGCTGCATATGGGCCGCTATGAAGAGGCGATTGGCTACATTCAGGCGCAGTCGGAGCATGCTCAGGAGCTGCTGGACTTTATCTCTTCGCGCTTCAGCTCCCCCACCCTGTGCGGCCTGCTGCTGGGCAAAGCCGCCCGCGCGCGGGAGAAAGGCGTCGAGCTGAGTTTCGACCCGGCCTGTCGGCTGGACAAACCGTTCCTGCCGCTGGGGGAACAAGAGCTGATTTCGATTATTGGCAACCTGCTGGATAACGCCATCGAAGCGACGCAGCGGTCGCCGCTTCCCCATGCACCGGTGGAGGTACTGATAAAACTCAGCGAACAAGAGCTGATTATTGAAGTCGCCGACCAGGGCGTTGGCATTACACCGGCGATCCGTGACCGAATCTTTGAACGCGGCATCACCACCAAAACGCGCGGCGATCACGGGATTGGCCTGTATCTGATCGAAAGCTACGTGACGCAGGCTGGTGGCACAATAGAAGTTGCCGATAACACGCCGCACGGTGCCATTTTCTCACTGTTTATCCCGGCCATGGGAACCGCCCGGCAACTGGAAGATACCGACTATGCAACATGAACTTATCGACGTACTGATTGTTGAAGACGAGAACGAACTGGCACAGCTGCACGCGGAGCTGATAAGCAAACATCCGCGCCTGAGGCTGGTCGGGATTGCCTCGTCGCTGGCCGATGCGCAGGTTCAGCTTGAGAGTAAACAGCCGCAGTTGATGCTGCTTGATAACTATCTGCCGGACGGCAAAGGCATCACCCTTATCAGCAACCCGATGCTGGCCCGCGCCAACTGCTCGGTGATTTTCATCACCGCCGCCAGCGATATGGACACCTGCAGCCAGGCGATTCGCAACGGCGCGTTCGACTATATCCTCAAGCCGGTCTCCTGGAAGCGGCTCAGCCAGTCGCTGGAGCGGTTTGTGCAGTTTGCCGAACAGCAGCGGGTCTGGAAGATTGTCGACCAGCAAAACGTCGATTCTCTGTATCAGCTACAGGCGAAAAACTACCGTCTGGACAACGGCAGCAAAGGCATTGAGGAAAATACGCTGGCGCGGGTGCAGGCGCTGTTTAACGACAAGGCTACCCACTGCTTTTCGGTAGATGAAGTGGTGAGCGAAACGGGGTTAAGTAAAACCACCACCCGACGCTATCTGGAACACTGCGTGGAGGCGGGTTTTCTGACGGTGGAGATGCTGTACGGCAAGATTGGGCACCCGAGGAGGATGTACAAGCGTAGTGCGGTTTGATGAAACCCTACCCCTCACCCCGGCCCTCTCCCCAGAGGGGAGAGGGTGAAAAGACGGCTCCGTACCATCCCCTCTCCCCTTTGGGGAGAGGGTTAGGGTGAGGGGGCCTACTTCAATACATACCCATACAGCCGCTTGATCCCGTCGGCATCCTTCTCGCTGTACACGCCCTGCAATTCCGGCGAGAAGCCCGGCAGCAGGTTGATACCCTCCTCCAGCGCCAGGAAGTAACGCTGTACCGCTCCGCCCCAGACCTCACCCGGCACCACGCACAGTACGCCTGGCGGATAGGGCAGCGCCCCTTCAGCAGCAATGCGCCCTGCTGCATCCCGAATGCGAACCAGCTCCACCTCGCCGCGAATATAGGCCCGGTTTGCATCCTGCGGGTTCATTACCACCTCAGGCAGGCTCTCCTTGCGGAACATCGCCTTCTGCAGATCTTTCACGTCAAAGCTGACGTAGAGATCGTGCATCTCCTGGCACAGCTGGCGAAGGGTGTAATCCCGGTAGCGAACCGGGTATTTCTGGAAGATCGTCGGCAGCACGTCCGCCAGCGGCGTGTCGTCTTCAATATGCTGTTCAAACTGGCCCAGCATCGCCACCAGCTGCGCCAGCTTCTCGCTGCTTTCGGCAGGCGTCAGCAGGAACAGGATCGAGTTGAGGTCGCACTTCTCCGGCACGATGCCGTTTTCGCGCAGGTAGTGCGCCAGAATCGTCGCCGGGATCCCGAAATCAGTGTACTCCCCGGTTTCAGCATCAATGCCCGGCGTGGTCAGCAGCAGTTTGCAAGGGTCGACAAAGTACTGCTCGCGGGCATAGCCCTCAAACCCGTGCCATTTGGCCCCCGGCTCGAAGCTGAAGAAGCGAAGCTCACTGGCGATAGCGTGAGTCGGATGATCCTGCCACGGCCGCCCCGCCACCACCGGCGGGATAAACGGTTTGATCATATGACAGTTGGCAATGATCGCCTTGCGCGCCTCAATGCCCAGCTCGACGCACTCCGCCCACAGCCTGCGTCCACTCTCCCCTTCGTGGATTTTGGCGTTCACGTCGAGCGCAGCGAACAGCGGATAAAACGGGCTGGTGGAGGCATGCAGCATAAAGGCATTGTTCAGCCGCTTGTGCGGGCAGAAGCGCGCCTGGCCGCGAATGTGGTTATCCTTTTTATGGATCTGTGACGTTTGCGAGAACCCGGCCTGCTGTTTGTGCACCGACTGTGTCACGAAAATACCCGGATCGTTCTCGTTCAGCTCCAGCAAGAGCGGGGACGTTTCCGCCATCATCGGAATAAACTGCTCGTAACCTACCCAGGCGGAGTCAAAGAGAATGTAGTCACACAGATGGCCGATCTTGTCGATCACCTGACGAGCGTTGTAGATCGTCCCATCGTAGGTGCCAAGCTGAATGATCGCCAGGCGGAATGGACGCGCCTCGTTGGCCTTCTCCGGCGCAGCCTCGCGGATCAGGTCCCGAAGATACGCGTCATCAAAGCAGTGCTCGTCAATCCCGCCGATAAAGCCAAACGGATTGCGTGCCGCTTCCAGATAAACCGGCGTCGCGCCCGCCTGAATCAGCGCGCCGTGGTGGTTAGACTTATGGTTATTGCGGTCGAACAGCACCAGGTCGCCGCGGGTCAGCAGCGCGTTGGTCACCACCTTGTTGGCCGCCGACGTGCCGTTTAGCACAAAGTAGGTTTTGTCCGCGTTGAACACTTTCGCCGCGAACTTTTGCGCGTGCTTGGCGGAGCCTTCGTGGATCAGCAGATCGCCCAGCTTCACATCGGCGTTGCACATGTCGGCGCGAAACACGTTCTCACCGAAGAAATCATAGAACTGTCGCCCTGCCGGGTGTTTTTTGAAAAATGCCCCGTGCTGGTGGCCCGGACAGGCGAAGGTGCTGTTGCCCATCTCAACATACTGGCTCAGGGTGTCAAAAAAGGGCGGCAGCAGATCCTCTTCGTAACGGCAGGCAGCACTCTCCAGTTCCAGGAACTCCTGAGCTTTACCCGAGATGATCGCGGTGGCGCCGTCAGGTACGTCCGTTGGCTCCTGCGAAAAAATAAACACCGGTAAATGAAAGCCCGTGCGTTTCAGCAGTGCAAGAATGCCGCTGCGACTCTCAGCTGAAGTAATGACGACGGCCGCCACATCGGTAAAATCGGTGCTGTCCAGCGTCACCTTTTCACGGTGCGTAGAGACGGCGGAGACCAGCTCGCGGCTGACGGCAATTTTCATGGTTTTCATAGGCGCAGTTACCCTCACCGGGCGGTGAGACAGGGAGGAGAAAATTCGCGCAATAATGTCACCTTTTATTTTGAGGTGCAAGAAGGAATCAGTATGCACGAAACCACCCAAAGCTAAGGCCCGCGAAGCCCTGACGTGTCATAATAATGCAATATCAATGAGTAAATAACAGGAGTTAACCGTGGTTATCGGGCCATTTATTAACGCCGGAGCCGTATTGCTGGGCGGCGTACTGGGCGCAGTGTTGAGTCAGCGGCTGCCGGAGCGTATCCGCTCATCCATGCCCTCGATATTCGGCCTGGCATCCTTAGGCATCGGCATCCTTTTAGTGATCAAATGTGCCAACCTGCCCGTCATGGTGCTGGCCACCCTGCTCGGCGCGCTGATTGGCGAGTTTTGCTATCTGGAAAAAGGCATCAATAATGCGGTAGGCAAAGCCAAAAACCTGATAGCCCGACCGGGCAAGGCGAAGCACGGCACGCACGAGTCGTTTATTCAGAACTACGTCGCCATCATTATTCTGTTTTGTGCCAGCGGCACCGGGATTTTCGGTTCGATGCAGGAAGGGATGACGGGCGACCCAAGCATATTAATTGCGAAGGCGTTTCTTGATTTCTTCACCGCCACCATTTTCGCCACTACGCTCGGCATTGCCGTGGCGGCGATTTGCGTCCCGATGCTGCTAATCCAGCTAGCGCTTGCCACCTGCGCCACCTTGATTCTCCCGCTGACCACACCGGCGATGATGGCGGACTTCACCGCCGTCGGCGGTCTGCTGCTGCTGGCAACCGGGCTGCGCATCTGCGGGATCAAGATGTTTGCGGTGGTGAATATGCTGCCCGCCCTGCTGCTCGCCATGCCGCTTTCCGCGCTTTGGACGCACTTTTTCGCTTAAGAGTACGGCGAAATGGCGAGAGATTGCGCAGTCTGTAACGAAAACAACATTTTTCGTTGACGGCAACGGGCAGATCGGGTTTAATGCGCCCCGTTGCCCGGATAGCTCAGTCGGTAGAGCAGGGGATTGAAAATCCCCGTGTCCTTGGTTCGATTCCGAGTCCGGGCACCAAATTCATATTAACGGACCTCCACGGAGGTCCGTTTTTGCATTCTAAGCCCGCCAGAATCAACACTTCTAAATTCCCTTAACGACACCCGGACCACTGCGTCAGTAGCGCATACAATTTAGCCGGCTCCAGAGGCTTGCGCAGCACCAGGTACCCTTCCTGCTCCGCCGCCAGCAGAACCGGCGAGTTAAATTCGCCGCTAACCATCGCGCCGCTCATGTCCGGCAGACGTTCAAAAAGCGCTTTCAGGATGTCGAAGCCGCTTTCGCCGGATCGCAGACGCTGATCGCACAGCACGGCGAACGGCGTGAAGCCGTCGTCGATTATGGCGAACGCTTCTTCAGCGGAGGCCGCACAGCGCACGTTGATCCCCCAGATGCGCATCAGGCTCTCCCAGGCAGACGTCACCAGCGGGTCGTCATCGACGACCAGGCAGGAACCGCGCAGCGGCGCATAGCGTACCTGCGCGGCGGTGCTGTCATCGGCGGGCGGGATGTCCGGCGCGATCTCTTCTCCAGAATATTGAGTGAAGCGCATCCAGAAGCGTGAGCCTTTACCTTCAATAGATTGCATCCCGTACTTTACCTTCATCAGTTTTGCACAGCGGGCAACCACGGCCAGACCCAGCCCGTGTCCGGCGCTGTCGATCTTCCAGGCCAGCTCGGGGCGGTAGTAGGGAGAGAAGATTTTACCTTTCTCGTCATCGGCGATACCGACCCCCGTGTCCCACACCTCCACCAGACACTCGTCACCGCGCGGTCGGATGGCGACCAGCACGCCGCCCTGCTGCGTGTAGCGAAGGGCGTTTTGAATCAGGTTAATCAGCGATTGTCGCACCAGCAGCGGATCGCCCATCACGTGGATGCGGCGTTTGGGCCGACGGGTGGACAGCCTGAGTGCGCGGCTGTTGGCCTCTTCGCGAAACAGCGTGATCACCGAGTCGAGCAGAGCGCCGATGTCCACTCTGGAAGGTGCAGTGAGCACGTTCCCGGATTCAATCTTGCTGAGGTCGAGCAGAGAATTGAACATCAAATGCACCGAGCGAACGCTCTGCTGCAGGTCAAGCAGTTGGGGCGTCAGGCTGTCGTCGCGGTTTCGGTGGATAATCGCTTCGATCAGAAAGCCCATGGCGTGTACCGGCTGACGCAGATCGTGGCTGGCGGTCGTCAGGAACTGATTCTTATCCAGCAGCGCCTGCTCCGCTTCCTCTTTAGCCTGACGAAACTGTTCTGCCAGGCGTGAGCTTTTTTCCTCAAGCAGCGCTTGCTGAATGAAGAACGCGTGCGACGTTAACGCATGGCGGTAAATGGCGAAGCCGTAAAGCAGGTTCAGCATCAGCACAATGAACATCAGATCGTCCAGCCGCCAGATGATGCCGAGGTTCAGTACCCCCCAGGAGGCGAAGAAAAAGCACGTAAAGGTGCTGATGACCGGCGTCAGATGCGTCGCATTGGCGGCGACGATGGCGGCAATACTGATATTAAGTAGCAGGAAAAAGTCAAAGTTCTGCGTCTGCGGCGTAATTAAATAGAGAGATGAAATCCCCAGCCCGTGAATAAAAGCAATCTTATTTATGCGCGGAAGCCAGCGGCGCAGGACGTCCGCTTCATCATGCTCTTTCACTTCGCGCCGGTAGCGTCGGTGCAATATTCGGATTGCCACGGCACATAGCAGGTAAATAATTATCCAGGTAATGGTTGGGGCAAGTTCATCGCCCAGCAAATTAATCCAGATGGCGAAAGGAATACCGACAAATGGCACCGCGCTGAAGCTGAACACCAGCCGCATAAAGGTGTTGTTTAGTAAACGGATCTGCGCGGGAGGAGAGATGCCATCGTTCTGTAAGCTCTGGAAAAACCTCATTCTGATGATTCCCGCTTACCATGCAGAAGCGTGATGGCTTCGACCCGACTGTTAACACCTATTTTTTTCAATATATTGCTGATGTGTTCTTTTACCGTGGGCTCAGAAATTGAAAGCTGCGCGGCGATTCGCTTATTCGGCAGGCCGCGCATAATCATATTTAACACGTCTATTTGTCGCGGCGTTAAGTTAAATTTACTTAACTTCTCATTATTCGATTCAACGGAATATTCATTTCGCTCAGGAAACCAGGTCAAATTATCTGTAAGTGCAAAAACGGCCCGTGAGAACATTTCGGGCGGTTCACTTTTCAATACGAAACCGTGCCCCCCGGCGGCGTGAACTTTCTGCCAGATGTCATTATTGTCATCCCCACTGACCACCAGAAGCCGTACCTGTGGGTAAAGTTGTTTAACTTCTTTGAGTAATTTCAACGCTGTTCCGGACGAGAGCCAAAAATCGATTACCAGCAAACGTGGCGGGCCATTATCCCTAATTTGACGGTAGCAATCCTCCTCATTCGTCACCACGTACGCCTGCTTAAATTGGCAATGTGTAATCAGAAAATTGGCGATGCCGCTTGCTACCAATGGATGGTCATCAACGACCAACGCATAATTCTGCCCCAAAGGATCCTCCTTTTACCTTCGCATATCTGAGTGTACGGATGATTTATTATCTACCCACCCTACTTTAGGAGGGTTTTATCGATTAGGAAAGGGAAATATATTATTCGCTGATTTGGGTAATTCAAAACATAAATACAATCAGTGAAATTAACTGATTGGATATAAAGGATAATTTATGAAAAAACCACTAATCTTTTTAAGCGTTACGTTGATGCTAGCCGGTTGTTCCACGCTTAAAACCGATCAGGCTATTCCACTCCTGCAGGCGGAGACCGCTAAAATGCTGGGGTTGGGCTCATCGGATGAAATAACCGTGACCAATGTTAATGGCGCCCAGCCGGATGCACTGGGAGGACAGAAACTGTCTTATCGCGCGACGACGGAGAAAGGGCGTATTTTCGATTGCTCATCGATGATGATGCCGGGGATTTTAGGATCAGCACCGACGCTGAGCGCGCCAACCTGTACACCTGTTGTCACACATAAATAATTAACGCCAAATCAAAAGGCGTACATAAATAACGCCTTTTACATTCTCTGACATATCTGAGTTTTCATATAAAAACGATTTTCCAGACATCACGCTAATGAGTACGGAGATAGCCCGTGAATAACTCTACATCGCATTCTTTAGCGGTTAAGACGCCGCTTTCCAGACTTTACCTCGCTCTATTTTCCGCGCCGCTGCTACTGCTTTCACCTGCCGATTTCGCGCGCGCAGCCGATGCATTTTTTGATGGCGACTCGCGTATTACCGAAACGCTGGGTTACACCGGCGATGTTTACGTTGGACGTAATCAACCCGGAAACCTGCTGATCGATAATGGCAAAATCACCGCCTATAACATCAACATCGGCCGGCTGTTCGACGGCCAAATTTATGAAAGCGTGGTCACGGTCCGCGGGCCAAACGCCGAGCTTAACGCGGTGAACGATCAGTATGTCCTGCGCGGCGACCTGAATCTTGGCCTCGGCACCCTGCGAGTCGAAGAGGGTGCGTTGGCCAGCGCAAAAGAGATCGTTGTCGGCACTACCCGTGGCTACGACAGCCACCTTATCGCCACGGGCACCGGCTCACGCGTGACCAGTAATTTTCTTAGCGTAGGCACCGATCTGGGCGCACGCTCCACGCTGGCGGTTGAGGACGGCGCGGCGCTCAGTACCGCCTACGATGCGCGCATCGGCAACGGTACCGGGCCGGGTGAAACCGACACGCTGAGCCCGAAAGCCACCGTCACGGGGAGCGGCTCACAGTGGAATGTTGGCCGTACGTTAACGCTTTATGGCGACCTGGACGTGCTGAACGGCGGTGCGGTTAACGTTGGCAGCGTGCAGGTGGCGGGCGTCTCCGGGGCAGGTAAAACCGCCGAGCTGGTTATTGCGGGCAAAGACTCGCGCTTTACCAGCGGCAGCAGCGTGAGCGTGGGCGATTACGGCAATGGCGTGCTGTCTGTGATTGACGGCGGTTCATTTTCCGCTGGCAGCAATGCGCTGATCGTGGGAACTTCGGGTTCCGGTTCGAATCGGGGTGCACTCATCATCGGCAGCCGCGGCAACATGGACACCGGCACCGGTTTAACTGAGCCAACGCTTGGCACAGCGGGCGGCGCAGGTACTCTCGATGCGAATACGGCAATCAGCCTGCGCGGCGGGCTGTTCGGCAGCTATGTCTACTTCAACCATACCGATGGAAATTACGTCTTCAGCAACAAGATGAGCGGCGAAGGTGAGGTAATCAATACCTCCGGGCAGACAACGCTGAACGGCGATCTTTCAGCCCTTCAGGCGAACGTGACCGCGCGAGGTGGTAAAGTCATTATTGCCAGCAACATCAACACTCAGCCAGAAGACGATATTTTTGATATTCAGACCCTTAGCGCCGAGAACGGCGGGACGCTGATCCTCAACGCGACGGCGGGAACCGACGTTAGCAACGGGCTGGGCTACAGCAGCGCCGCGTCAATCAAGGCCGGCGGTACGCTGGGGGGGAACGGCACGCTGGGCCAGACCGAGATCCTGTCCGGCGGGCATATTTCACCAGGGGATGGCGATATCGGCACGCTGACGCTGAAGCGTTATCTGAATTTTGTGGGTGAGTCTTTCTATGACGTCGATATCGCCGGTGATGGCCGCAGCGACCAGTTGCTGGTAGCGGGCAAAACGACCATCAGCGATCGGGCTCAGGTCCAGGTCACCGCGCTGGATCCGCAAACCAGCTACAAAACGGGCCAAAGCTACCGCATTTTAACCTCCGACGGGGGAATTGACGGTCAGTTCGCGGGGGCGATTTCCAAATCCGCCTTCCTGGACGTCGCGCTGAACCAGAGCACCAACGCCGTCGATCTGACCATCGCACAGAAAGAGACCGGCGGCGAGAATCCTGGAGGCGAAAACCCGGGAGGTGAAAATCCAGGAGGAGGAAACCCAGGCGGTGAGAACCCGGGGGGAGAAAACCCTGGCGGTGAGAATCCGGGCAGCGGCAAGCCGGGGATTTTCCAGACCGTCGCCAATAGCAGCAACCAGTGGAATACCGCCGGCGCGCTCTCCACGCTGACGCAAAGCGGCCCGTCGCTGGCGCTGTACAACTCGCTGCTGGTGCTGAGCGCGCCGGAAGCGCGCGAGGCGTTCAACCAGCTGTCCGGTGAAGTTTATCCGTCAGTACAGTCCAACCTGATCGCCGGCAGCACGCAGGTGTTTAACGTGTTAAACCAGCGAATGCAGCGCGCGTTTGATAACGACAGTCTGCCGATACCACCGTTAGCGATGTCGCTGGTGCAGCAGCCGGAGCCGCAAAACAATGGCGTCTGGGGCCAGACCTTCAGCTCCTGGAGCCGAAACAGCGGCGACGGTAACGTGGGCAAGCTGGACGGTAATACCACCGGCTTTCTGCTTGGGGCCGATCGCAAGCTCGCGGACCATAACGTGCGTGTCGGCGGCTACTTCGGCTACAGCCGAGGCGATTACGACGTCGACAGCCGTCGCTCCTCAACGGATACCGACAACTACCACCTTGGCCTGTATGCCGCCGGTCAACAGGATGCATTCTCCCTTCGCGGCGCGCTGGGCTACACCTGGCACAAGATCGAAGGCGAGCGCAATGTTGATTTCAGCGGCTTCTCGGATCGGCTGAAGTCGGATTACGACGCCAACTCGCTGCTGGCGTTCACCGAAGCGGGCTACCGTTTCGGCCAGCCTGATATGAATATCGAGCCGTTCGTCAATTTATCGTACATTCGGCTGCATACCGACAGCTTCAGGGAAGACGGCGGTGCCGCCGCGCTGAGCGTGCGTAACGAAACGATGAACACCTTCTATTCCACCCTCGGGGTGCGCGGTGTGACCGAGTTGCCGAAGAACGTTAACCTCTACGGTTCGTTGGGCTGGCAGCACGCCTATGGCGATAAGAATACCTCTTCGCGCATGGCGTTTGCGGGCAGCGACGCGTTCATTACTCAGGGGCAGGCCGTGGATGAGGACGTGATGGTGGGTGATATCGGCGTGAGCGTACAGCTGTCGCGTGCTGCGACGCTGGATGTGGGTTATCAGGGGCAATATGGTGCGGATACCCGCGTCAACTCGGTTAACGCTAATCTGCGTTGGTCGTTCTGACCTATCTGCATTTAAAAAACCCGCCCTCGTGGCGGGTTTTTGCTTTTGACTTCTGACAACGTCAGGGATCGTTCCCAACCGCGTCCAGCAGTTTATTTTTAAAGATGAACAAACACGCCTCGTTGAAGTTCTCCGCCCCCAGGCGCTCCGACAGCGCCGTTCGTTTGCGGTAAAGGCTTTTAACCGACGTGTTCAGCTCATCGGCAATCGCTTCCATCGACATCCCTGCCCTCAGCAACCGCAGCATGATTGCTTCGTGCGTGCTAAGCCGCAAGTTAAGCAGCCATTTGGTGGACAGGCGCCTGCCCTTCATATTGAGCACCAGGTTAAATAACGACGCCATATCCGGCGCTGTAAGCGACGTGTTCATAAACAACTTCATACTGAGTAGATTCTCCTCGCGATGTCGCATATCCAGCATAACGCAGCAGATCGTTTTTTTTGTTCTGGCCGGATGGCGTATCAGGTAGTCATATAAGCGGAGCGGAGAACGACTATCAATCAACACAGAATATTCATCTGCACCATTATCAAATATGTTTCTGTCAATCGAGTCGAGCAGGATAATATCCGGGAAAAATAGCCTCATCCCCCTGACAAGATAGCGATCCTGAGTCACTAACACTATTGAAGTTGCCACTAACCATCCCTTTTAGATTAAAGCAAGAACGCGCCTTCAGAAAGAAGGCCGCCTTCGTTTTATAGCGCTGTAATATTAACGACAATATGTATTCTGGCGTTGAACATCCCTCAATACAGACATTGATGAGCAAGACTTCCTGTAGACTTTCATTCAATGGCTGGCATTAATTATAAATAAAAAACAACCTCAGAAAAGACACTTCTCTGAACATTAAGAATTTTTGTCATGAAACTTCCCAAACATGCACAAGAAAGTACTTTAAATGCTACAATCAAACCGCATTTAAAATATAAAAAAATCAACCGAATTAAAAATAAAAATCAATAATATCAATTAGTTGTAATTATAAGCTCAATTCTCAATAATCACCAAAAGCATCTCATTCCAGAATTATCCCAAAACTCCCCGTCAGCTTTTCACCATATTTATCCGGCAACATATCAGGTGTACATTACCTTCCACTCAGCTCACAAAGAGGAGGAACCATAATTACCTTTAAGTAAGTACCCCGTAACGTTAATGCATTCAGATTTAATGTTCTCATTTATGGCCTTTAACGAAGAGTTAAAAGGCGGCCGTGTTATGCAATGGATTCATGATAAACAAATGGCAAATAGATATGGAAAGATCGCTTCGCTTCAATACGTTATTCTTTTATCGCGTCCCAGGATTATTGTTTCTGCTATTTCTGTTTCCTGTTCTCGGTCAGGCAACGGAATCCGTTTATGAGCAACAGATTCAACAGGCGCGTAACGGTAATTACGCGCCGTTTCTCAATTACCTTCAGGGTTATCAGCAACAGCATGCTCTGACGCCTGAGCAAGTCGCGGACTGGTTACAGGTGGCTGCATGGGCTGGTCGCGATGACGAGGTGATTCAGGTCTGGCGGCGTTACGGCATTTATATGCCGCTGCCTGCTCGCGGCGTTGCTGCCGTCGCGCAATCCAGGCGAAATCAAAAAGCATGGCAGCCGGCTCTCGTGCTCTGGAAAGAGGCGCGTAGCCTTGCGCCGGATAATGACGATTATCGTATCGGCTATATTAAAACCCTGGCCGATGCCCGCATGGATACGCTCGCTCTGCATGAAGCCCGTCAGCTGGTGACGGAGGATCCCTCTCCGGCGCATCTTCAGACGCTCTCGTACGTCTGGTTACGCCAGGGAAAAAGCTGGGATCGGCTTTTAGCGGACACGCGCGCGCTGACCCTCGCGCCGGAGAATAAAGCGCTCCTCAGCGAGCTGATTGATGCGCTAACGGATAGCCGGGTGAGTACCCCCGCGCTGATGCTGTCGCAAAGGGTAACGCTGCCCCCTGCGCAGCGACGCCGTCTTGAGCTTAATGCCGCCGCCGAGTGGGTTCGGCTGGCCGATGTTCCTGGCAGAACGGAAAAGGAGCGTCTGCAGCTGGCGCAAATGGCACTGAATCGTTACGACGCCCTGCTCTCCCGCTGGCAAAACGAACCGCAGGCAGCGGAAGACGTCATCCTCGCCCGTATCGACAGGCTTGGCGCGCTGTACGCGCATGGCGATTACCCGCAGGTCATCCGTGAATATCAGGCGCTGAGGGACGCGCAGCATCCCGTGCCGGGCTGGGCCATCGGCTGGGTGATCTCCGCGTATCTGCAAGAGAAAAACGCGGCTGCCGCCTTCGCGCTTCTGCAACGCTATCCGCAATACGCCGCCGACCCGCAGGATGAGGAGCATGCGCTTTTCTACGCCTGGCTGGATACCGGGCAGTATCAGGCCGCCCACCGCTACGTTGAGCGCCAGACCCGCAACGTTCCGTGGACCCGCTACGATTTTGGGTCCCCTGTCCCTCAGCCGAACGATCGGTGGCTTACCGGGCAGTCGCTCAAATTTAACTATTTGCGCTCGACTAACGCCCTTCCGGAAGCCGAAAAGCTGGCACACCGTCTGGCGACAACGGCGCCGGGCAATCAGGGGTTGCAGATTGACTATGCCACCCTGCTTCAGGCACGGGGCTTGCCGCGCGCGGCCGAGAAAACGTTGAAAAGGGCGGAGGCGCTGGAGCCATCAAATCTGGAGCTAGAGCAGCAGCAGGCTTACGTCGCCATGGATCTGCAGGAGTGGCGACAGATGGATTTACTGGCCGACGATGTGCTTGCCCGCGCCCCCGTCGATCGCAGCGCCAGGCGTCTGGACAGACTCCGAACGGTCCACCACATGTCCGAGCTGCGCCTCAACGCGAGCAAGGGTTTGCACTCCGATAACCCCATCAGCGGGACGCACGACCTGAACCTGGACGCCACGCTCTATGGACCCCCCGTGGCGGATAGCTGGCGGCTGTTTGCCGGCACCCGCTATGCGCAGGGGAATTTCGATGAAGGCAAAGGCACCAGCCGTCACCTCCTGGGTGGCGTCCAGTGGCGTCCTCGCGACCTTCAGCTCGAAGCCGAGCTCTCCAGCAACCGCTATCACGGGGCAAACAAGCCAGGCGCTCGCCTCTCAACAACGTACTTTCTCGATGATAACTGGCAGGTCAGCGGCAGCCTTGAACGCTTATCCCGCACCACGCCCCTGCGGGCCTTACGCAACGGGATTAGCGCCAACCGGGGTGAAGGCGGGGTGCGTTGGTATCAAAACGAGCGCCGTGAGTATCAGTTCAGCGCCGCCGTCAGCCGCTTCTCCGATCATAACCGCCGGCAGGAATACACCCTTGCGGGTAAGGAGCGTCTCTGGCAGACCCCGACCCTGACGCTGGATCTCGAACCGGGGATCGCCGCCAGTAAAAACAGCCTGCGGGACACGCTCTATTACAACCCGGCGCGGGATCTGTCCGTGACGGCCGCCCTGTCCGTGGACCATGAGATGTACCGCCATTACGACACCCTCTGGAGCCAGCAGTTCGTGGCCGGAGGCGGCAGCTACTGGCAGAAAAAGCAGTCCGCTGGCGCCATCGTCCTGCTGGGCTACGGGCAACGCGTCCAGTGGAATAACGTTATTGATACCGGCGTGATGCTGAACTGGGATAAACGCCCTTATGACGGCAAACGCGAGAGCAACCTCTCCGTCACGCTTGATGCGACTTTACGCTTTTAAGGATGAATATGCTGAACACACGCTTTTCCGCGAGCCTGATACTCATCGGCTGGCTCTGCCTCAGCGCGAGCGTCTGCGCGCAGGCGATTTCGTTCGTTGCGCCCAAAGCGCGGCCGCAGCCGGAGGCGAGCAAACCCTGGCCGCAGAACCAGTTTCTGGTGCTGGCCTACCACGACGTCGAAGACGATGCCGCCGATCAGCGCTACCTCTCCGTGCGCACCAGCGCGTTAAACGAGCAGATAAGCTGGCTTCTGCACAACGGCTATCACGCCATCAGCGTGCAGGACATTCTGGACGCGCATGACGGAAAAAAAACGCTGCCGCCAAAAGCCGTTCTGCTCAGCTTTGACGATGGCTACAGCAGCTTCTACACCCGCGTATGGCCACTGCTCAAGGCCTGGAACGTCCCTGCGCTTTGGGCGCCGGTGGGCAGTTGGGTGGATACGCCAGCAAACCAGAAGGTGAACTTTGGCGGCCTGATGACGCCCCGCGATCGCTTCGCGACCTGGGACATGGTGCGCGAGCTCAGCCAGTCCCCGCTGATTGAAATCGGATCGCATACCTGGGCCTCGCATTACGGCATCGTCGCCAACCCGCAGGGCAGCCGTGAACCGGCTATCGCCAACCGCTTTTATGACAAAGCCACGGGCCGCTATGAAACCGACCAGCAGTTCAACCAGCGGATCGGCGATGACGTCCGCAAGGTGACGGAGAAAATCGCGCAGGTGACGGGCAAGGCGCCGCGCGCCTGGGTCTGGCCTTACGGCGCCGCAAACGGTACGTCGCTCGCCATCGCCAGACAGCAGGGTTATCAGCTGGCCTTTACCCTTGAGGACGGGTTGGGGAATGTGCAGGAGCTGGGCAACATCCCCCGCCTGCTGATCGCCGGGAATCCCTCGCTCAAGGCGTTTGCCAGTACGGTCAGCCAGGCTCAGGAGCGCGATCCCGTGCGCGTCATGCACGTCGATCTCGACTACGTTTACGATCCCGATCCGGCCCAGCAGACCCAAAACATCAACAGGCTGATCCAGCGGGTCTACGACATGAAAATCAGCCACGTTTTCCTGCAGGCGTTTGCCGACCCGCAGGGCGACGGCAGGATCAGGGCGCTCTATTTCCCCAACCGCCGGCTTCCGGTCCGGGCCGACCTCTTTAACTTTGTCGCCTGGCAGCTGCAAACCCGCGCGGGCGTGAAGGTCTTCGCGTGGATGCCGGTGCTCTCGTTCGATCTCGATCCTTCCCTGCCCCGCGTGCAGCGTCGGGACGATCGAACCGGTCAGCTGCGCGAGGCCAATGAGCCCTACATCAGGCTTTCCCCGTGGGATCCGCAGGTTCGCCAGCAGGTGACGGAGATCTATGAGGATCTGGCCCGCCATGCCAGCTTCAACGGGGTCCTGTTCCATGACGATGCGGTGCTGACGGACGTTGACGTTGACGCTGCCGGGCAGGACACGACGCGTCAGAAAAGCCGGAGGCTTATCGGGTTTACCCGCACCCTGGGCCAGGCGGTGAAGCATATCCGCGGCCCGCAGATAAAAACCGCGCGCAATATGTTCGTCTTACCCATTCTGCAGCCCGAAAGCGAAGCGTGGTTTGGGCAGAATCTCGATGATTTTCTGGCGGCCTATGACTGGACGGTACCGATGGCCATGCCGCTGATGGAGTCCGTTCCGGCGAATGAGAGCAATGCCTGGCTGACGCGTTTGATCAAAGCCGTCGCAACGCGGCCCGGCGCGCTGGATAAAACCATCTTCGAACTGCAGGCCAGAGACTGGGAGCAGAAACCGCAGCGCGCCGTTTCCGACAGCCAGCTTGCGGCGTGGATGCGCGTCCTCCAGCTTAACGGCATCAAAAACTACGGCTACTACCCTGACGATTTCATCAATAACCAGCCTGATATCTCACGCATCAGGCCCGTATTTTCTTCCTACTGGTACCCTGACAATGACTGATCGCATAATCGCCTTTTCCATTTTATGTCTGGTATTCGGGTTGCCGTTAGGCGTGGCAGCCCTCTTTACCGGCGAGCTGATTCTGGATTTTGTCTTCTTCTGGCCGCTGTTTATGTCCGTGCTCTGGGTCACCGGCGGGCTCTATTTCTGGTTTCAGCTTGAACGCCGCTGGTCGTGGAATAAAGACACGCCCGCCCCGGTACTTGCCGGCGAGCCGCTCATCTCCATTCTTATCCCCTGCTTCAACGAGGGACGAAATGCCCGGGAGACCATCAGCGCCGCGCTGGATCAGCGGTATGAAAATATAGAAGTTATCGCCATCAATGACGGCTCCTCTGACAACACGGCGGAGGTATTGCAGGCGCTGGCGCAGGAGCAGCCGCGCCTGCGGGTGATCAACCTCGCGGAGAACCAGGGAAAAGCCGTGGCGCTCAAAGCCGGGGCGGCGGCGGCCCGGGGCGATCTGCTGGTCTGCATTGACGGCGACGCCCTGCTCGACCGCGACACCGCTGCTTATCTGGTAGCGCCGCTGATTCAGTATCCCCACGTTGGGGCGGTTACCGGGAACCCGCGAATTCGCACGCGCTCCACGCTGATTGGCCGCATTCAGGTAGGCGAGTTTTCGTCCATCATTGGGCTCATCAAGCGGACGCAGCGGATCTATGGCCGGGTCTTTACCGTCTCCGGCGTCATTGCCGCCTTTCGCCGTCAGGCGCTGGCGGACGTCGGGTACTGGAGCCCGGACATGATCACCGAAGACATCGACATCAGCTGGAAGCTCCAGCTGCGCCACTGGGATATCTTTTTCGAGCCGCGGGCGCTGTGCTGGATCCTGATGCCGGAGACGCTCAAGGGCCTGTGGAAGCAGCGTCTGCGCTGGGCCCAGGGCGGCGCGGAGGTGTTTCTGGTCAACCTGCGCAAGATGGTGCGCTGGGAACATCACCGCATGTGGCCCCTGTTTCTGGAGTACGCGCTGTCAACGCTGTGGGCCTTCGCGTATGCGATAACGGTGCTGCTGTTCGTCATCAGCCACGTCGCGCCCATTCCCGCCAGGCTGACCGTTGAAACCCTGTTTCCCCCGGCGTTTACCGGGCTGCTGCTGGGCGTGATGTGCCTGCTGCAGTTCCTGGTCAGCTTGTACATCGAGCGGCGCTATGAGCGCAAGGTGGCAAGCTCGCTTTTCTGGGTGATTTGGTTCCCGATGGTCTACTGGATGATTGGCCTGTTCACCACCCTCGTCGCATTTCCAAAAGTCATGCTTAAACGTCAGCGTGCCCGCGCGCGCTGGATCAGTCCGGACCGGGGAAAAGGGAGCCTTCAATGAACGAAAATACCTTAATTTTGACTGAACATCGCTTGCTGCCACGTCTTTTTGATGCCGCGTTAACCGCGATGGCGTGGGGCGGATTTCTGTTTTTCCTGTATGCCAGGCTGTGGATGCAGTTAACCGAGGAGAGCGACCACCGGTGGAGCGTGATTATTGCCTCCTTTAATACGGTGTTGATCTATTTGCTGTTCGCTGCGCTCAACGGCTGGCTGCTGATTTTGTGGTATCAGTACAACCGCCGCCGCACGCACGCAAGGCGCCGCCAGCCGGGCTATTTTCGCCAGGAGGAGCTGGCCCGCAGCTTTAATGTCTCACCGCAGATCATCTCCGAGATGAGCCAGTACAACCTGCTGACGGTGTATCATGACCAGATTGGACGCATCATCGATCTGAAGACCAGCGAGCAGCAGGACGGGGAAGCGCAGTAACAAAAGGCCCCCACAGAGAATACTCTGCGGGGGCTTTTTTTGCCGCTGGATTTATCCAGCAGTTCGTCCTGAGCGCTGATGAGAGCGATATTGCTGCCGCAGCGACCAGCAACAGGTTTCACGACATAGCCGGTCTGTTTCAGCAGATCGCGCTCGCTCACTAATGGCGCCTGTTGTTCACCCATCCAATGATTTTTATCGAGTTCGTGATGCAGTACCTCTGAAAAATTTTTTAATTATCTGATTGGGCGCTTCTCTGAGGCTAAAATTAAAATAAGAAAAATTCCCATATATATATTTATACAAAGATGAATGTATAAATTATTTACTATAGCACGTTAAGTTTACTTTTGATGTGATAGAAATAATTTCAAAATAAACCAAGTGTCCAAATGAAGACAGTTCGGATGGTTTCAAATCGAAACACTAACTCTTAATATATACTAGCTCGCTTCTTAAAGAGCGATAGTAATAAAATCAACTTTATTGTATTTTTTAAGGGTTATTGAAATGAAAAAAATCATTCAGCTCGGAATTTTAGCTGCGGCTATCACTGCATCCTGTGGCGCTTTTGCTGCAGGCACTGAAGGCGTTGCTGTCGAGTTTGGCGGTACGCTGACAACATCTTCCTGTAACGTTTCCGTAAATGGTGGTCAGTCTATTGATATGGGTAGTGTTGATACCTCTGGTTTGAAAATCGGCGAAACAACGACAGCAGTTCCGTTCACCGTTGATATTAAAGATTGTCCGTCAAGTATTCAGACTGCTGCCCTGGATTTTGAGGGAAATGCATTTTCTGGCGACAACACTGCTTTCGCTTTGACCTCATCAGTTGGTAATGCTGCAGAGCAGGTTGCCCTGATGATTGAGAATACGGCCAGTGGTACTTACTTCAGTCCAAACGTTTCCGGCTCAACAGAAAGTTTAGATAGTGGTGCTGTATCCATCCCTCTGGCTGCTTTATTGAAAATGAAAAGCTCCTCTGTAGACGAAGGCCAATTTGCAGTATCGACTTCCCTTCATGTGATTTATAACTGATTATGAATAACGTAAAGCCGTGAATTATTTCACGGCTTTTTTTTTGAACAAAATTAAATCATGGATAAAGAATATGCAGATTTGCAGTGGCATTAAAAGCACCAGCTTGTGGTACTCCAGTACTCAATAGCTTTGCCAGGAATACGAAATTACCTGTTTGTGGGACGATTTTTATCCGCTTATTGACTGGCATTGGCGTGCCATTTTGCTGCTGTATGCTCAGCGCGATATTGTTTTTCCTCATCACCGAAGAAAGTAAATATCCATTCTTGTCTGATATTCCCTCCCAGCGCATAGCCAGATGGTCCTGAAGTGGGCATGAGTATGATAAGGAGAACTCCCGGGTCGCCAGAACGGTACCCACTTTTGCTTTGTCTGGAATATTCACATCGCCGAAGTTCACCGTTTTGCTTTCAATATGGCAAGATTCTCCGTGCACCCTAACTGGATGCTGTAATGAAATCAGCACCGATTTATTGCCGCCATCTGGGCGTATTACGCCATAAACTCCTGGTTTTATCGTATCTTGAATTTGAAGAACAGATGATGTCTGGACCAACTCGAAAGTAAGACGGGGCGTGACGGGCCAGGGCAGACGGCACCGAAAACCGCCACACCGCAGATTTGTTCTCCAGGGAAAGGGCTGAGTATCAAGATAGAGACGATAGCCAATCCCTGCTACCCCGGTTGCGTAAACCCCTTGGCCATTTTTACTCATGAATCCAGGAAATGCCGTAAGGTGCCCATTGCCATTGCAAATAAATGGCTGTTTATCAGAACCATCATTTAAGCTCATTGTTTTCTGAGAAAGAATGGTGCCGGGCCCTGATGATGAGGAAAGGGTTATGTCTGGCAATGAAAAATCTAGCTTCAGCGATTCAGCCAGGCGACATTCAGCATTCACAGATGCCACTGGGAATGACAGGATAAAAACTATGAATAACCTAATGAGCCATGATGCTTTATCGGCAGATAAGTGATAGTGCATAGAGATGCTTCCTTGATTGTTTTTGGATCTGATATGGCGCCTTGCACTCCTGGTTGGCATCACCCCATTTTGCTGTGATAGCACCCTTAGCAGGTGCGCCGATTAAATAGACATTCCCATTCTCATCAACGATACCTTCGTTACTTTCATCACCAGCAGTGACCGTTGCACCAAACGGTACGGGTGTTCCAGCAGGCGTTACCAGTGTCAGCAAAAGCTTTTGTCCAATATGAGGAGCGAATTCTGCGAGAACAATGGCACCTTCGGTCGGAACACGAAATACAGAGGTATTCCCTAACTCAATATCCGAATCGGTTTCTTTATCTTTACCGATTGCGATACGGTCCTGCCTGTAGGGTTGTAGGTAAGGTACGATGGTATAACCGCGGAAATCGGTGGTCACGCCCGTTTGATTTTCGATTTTCAGCCCAGGGGCATGTTCTGCTTTAATCAGGGCAACAGCATCATTCGGGTTGAAATATTGGCCAGCCGTCAAGCCATATGAAGAACCGACAAGAGAGCCTTTTATCTGGTAGCTTAGACTTTGCTGTTGGGAAGAGTGACTGTAGTTCGTGCGATACTCGCCATAGCTACCTTTATAATCAAGAGCCAAGCCTTGTGAGGTAGTTTGTGAATCACCATTCATCGCACTCAACTCCCAGCTTAATGCGTCGTTTTCTAAGGCATTGCCGTTAAGACCTACGGATTGTGTCGGCGAGCCAGGTTTCTGTAGTAAGTTAGAAAGTGAAATCCATGCATCATCAGAAAAAATTGAAAATGGTATTTGTACGTTAAGAGAGAGCTGCTGATCGGAGCTACCATCACTTTCCTGTGTCCATGCCCAACCGACGTTCAAGCTGGCGCTATTGATCGAAAAGTTATCCGTTAACGATACGCTTTCTTCCGTATTTTTATACCAGTACGCGGTACGAAGAAGCGAAAGTATAACCGTGTTGATTTCGCCAAGAGGCTGGTTAACCGACAGCTGCAGTTGATTCCTCTGGAACATAGAGCCTTCATCAACGTCTTTATCAGAATCGGTGATGGCATCAGGATAAGAAATAAAATTTGGTGCTGGCGAAAATGCCCATGACATCGATAAATCGGTATCCGAGCCGGGAACATTTTTCACATATTGCAGGCGATAATTCTGTCCTTGCGTATCCAGCGTTTCATATGGATGAGCCTGCATAAATTTCATGTCGGCCGAGATCGAACCAAACTGAGCTAAGCCAAGGGCGTAGCCGATATCGAATGCGTGATAGCTGTTTGTTAAAAATGAACCACCAAATACTGTCATATCGGCAGGAAGACCATAGAAAAAAGTCAATTGGCTAAAATTTTCATTTTTAGCGTTACTATTTTTAGTACGACCTGCGTTAAGGCTATATTTCAGAAAACCCTGACGCTGCATTGCTGAAACCGTCCCCCAGGATTGCGTGAAATGGTGCTCGCTTCCGTCCGCCTCGGTGATTTTAACCTTCAACTGTCCACCACCGGTTTGAGGATATAAATCATTAATCAGAAACTGACCAGCGGATACGTAACGCTTATAAATTACACTACCATTCTGACTAATTTCGACCAGTGCGTTTGATGTACGTGCTATCCCACGAATGACAGGCGCATAGCCTTGTGCTTTGTCATCGTACATTGAACTATCGGTAGCAAGAGAAAGACCTGAATAATCAATTCCATCAAAAAGGGAGGTATCGCTGCTGTTATCTCCGATGCTCAATAGCCCCCGAAGTGCGGGAATATCGCGCTGAAGCCAGGTCTTAGTGCTCTCCCAGGATACCGAGCCTTCCGCTGGCTTATCTGCAGTACCCATATTTCGTAAACGCCACGCCCCTATATTTAACCCGCTATTCAGTCGGATGTATTGGTCATCAGCGGTAAAGCTTTTTCCTGAGTCACTTTTCTGGGCACCATTAAAATCATAATTCAGACTTAATGCGGAGATACCGTTATCCCATTGATTTGATGGAACACTGAGATCATCATCAGGCCCGGCTTTCAAATAGGCCTGAGGGATATTGATATCCAGTAAAAGCTTCTTTTCATTAAATGAAAACGTCATCCCATTGAGTTCGCCAGGGAGGGCGTAAGCTTCATTACTGTTAATTTGCTGCTTAAGAAAATAAACACCTAACTCATGCATTTTTGCGACAGTAATCTCAGGTTGTAACTTACCGCTTTTATCTAGCACGAAATTAATGTCGCTGGTGGTTATGAGCTTTTGATTGACGCGAATGGAGACATGGTAAATCCCCCCCTGGCTGTCACTTTTATTGAACTGGCTAATATCAACGTTTTGTGCCGAAATCTGCCCGGTATTTTCGACAGCGGATGAATCAAAAACAAAATCATCAGCCTGTACCCCTAAAGAACAAAGCAGTAGCGTTAGGGCTGAAAATGATAAATGTTGGCTATGAGGCATTTCTTGTTGCAGGCCTTTTATAAGGTTGTTGATTTTTCCGAGGTTATGCCCCCTTGGTCGGTTAACGCGCTCCAGTTTACGGAATGTACAGATGTAGTGACTGGAATTGATTTTTCAGAAAATGGTGAGACCATCAAATTTTTAACGGAACTGTTGGCTTGACTATCAATAGACAATTTATGCAGGGTAACAAAATAGGGAGTTGGGTTTTTTATTGTGACCGATTTCCCATGTTTAGTGAATACTATTTTCTCCCATGCGCTGGCGGCCTCTTCATCAGTCAATTTCTCCGGGCGGTAAAACAATTTCATCGATGAACTGACTGAAACCATGAGGGAACTTGATGAACTTTTGGCTAGTCCGGGAATGGCTTTGAAATTGAAATAAAATATAGACTCCCTATCCTGAGGTAGGGTGCTGGTATCTGTTTTTACGATGTTTATCGTGTTCGTATCTCCAGGATTCATTCGAAACAACGGTGGAGTAACGACAAATGGAATTTTGGCTAAATTGCTGTTGATTTTCTTATCTGTTTTCTCGTTATATGGCGAGAACCAGGATTGAACCAAATAAGGAATATTGTCGCGGTCATATGCGGAGATAGAAAGGCTATCCTGTGATTCATGGTAAATAAACCTGGTGCCGCCCAATGTTACAGAGGCAACAGCTGTATTCAGACATAAGACGCTGGATGCAATAAGGAAAGAAAATGAAAGAATGTAATTTGATTTTAACATAACAAGAAAACCTAATTATAAAAAAACAATTACAACGTGAATTTAAGGTTCATTCAATGTCCTCAAAAGGACACCGACCGCCATTGTATTAACCTTCGATGAGTGGTGTTTCTTTTTTGCATAGAAAGGTGTATCAAAAAGGACACACCCTCCTGTTGTTCTTTCGTGATTAATTTAGCGATAATGCGAACACACCGAGTTTGTGCTGAATTAAAAGTTATTGAACAGGCTTGGATTGCTAATTCAACTTTCATTCGTGAAACGTTGTGTGTTTGAGAATTAATTATCTACTTTATTTTTTTGAGGTTTACATGAAAAAGCAACTGGCTGTAGCCGTAGCAATGTTATTTACTACTGGTATGGGTATGGTTCATGCAGCAGACGGTACAATTAACTTCACCGGGACCGTAACTGCGGATACCTGTACTGTTGCAATCAATGATCAAACTAATCCAACTCTGAACCTTGGCACTGTTAACACTGCAGACCTTGCTGCTTCAGGCGATACTGGCCCGGCGACTAATTTCACCCTGAATCTGACATCTTGCCCAGAAACAGTAACAGGAGCAAGCATTACGTTTAGCGGTAACGCAGACAGTACGCTGAATACCGCGTTCACCAACGAAGCGAACGCAAGCGATGCAGCTAAGAACGTTGGCGTTCAATTGTATGACTCATCTCTGAAAACGGTAACGCCTGACGCTGCCCTGGATGTGACCAGCTTCCTGACCGAGAACGCTGATCAGACTGCAAAATCTGCATCAATTCCATTTACTGCTCGTATGATCGCTGTTGCTGATGTTGCGACTGCTGGTTCTATTATTTCCCACGCTGACTACACCGTCAGCTACCAGTAATAAAATAAGCTTCCCATGGATGAATACAGGGTAAGGATGCCCTGGTTTTTCTATTTCTAATATTAAGAGAGTTTACGCATGAAAATGTCAGTAAAATATTGCTTGCTAACGGCATGTATGTCGTTTGCTGTATCTGCTAACGCTGGCGTTAATATTAATGGCACTCGTTTAATTTACCATGGGGAAAAGAAAGAGGCGTCGATTAATGTGAGAAGTGGAGCAGATGACAAATATCCATACCTCATTCAAAGCTTTGTTGATAATAAAGGACCAAAGGGTGACCAACCTGAAGGCACAGGTAAACAGCCATTTACCGTTACACCACCATTATTCCGCCTCGAACCTGGTGCACAAAATGCGGTACGCGTCATTCGTACTGGTGGTGATCTTCCTACTGATCGAGAAACCGTTTATTGGTTAGATGTTAAGGCTATTCCAGCGAATGATCCAAAGGATGATGGGAAAAATGTTCTGCGTTTTTCTCTTAAAAACAGGGTGAAAATATATTATCGTCCCGCAGGTCTGGCCGATCCAACTATTGATGATTACAAAGCAGTATCATTCAAGATATCGGGTAGCGATTTAGTTGTAACCAACCCAACACCATGGTTTTTGACATTCTATAAGTTAAATGTTGGTTCTAGCCTGGTGAATACTGAATTCACAATGGTTCCGCCACGCGGTACGCATACGTATAAAATCCCGGCGGGTGCATCAGGAAAAGTGACCTGGTCATATATTAATGACTATGGCGCAGCGTCTCCAGTCATGGGGGATGTTTCCAGATGAGTTTAGGTGCTGCAAGACGAAATCAAAATGCAAAAAAAAGATTATATCGATTCAGGCCATTAACCTGTTTGGTGTTAATGGCCTTACAAAGTACCCACTACGCATTTGCCCGGGATGAATTTGATATGGCCGCTCTGGAAACGAGCGGGCCAAAGGTCAACGTTAACCTCAGTCAGTTTGCTAATTCAGGCTCTCAGCTGCCAGGGAGTTATCACGTTGATGTTTATATTGATCATGCGCAGGTAGATACGCGATCGCTGGATTTCGTGCAGAACAAAGACGGTCTTTTGGTGGCGGAGTTGACTCCCGATCTATTAAAAGATTGGGGGGTGAATGTCGATGATATTGATGGCCTTGTCGAAGCGAAAAAAATCGAGGACTTACCAAAATTTATTCCTCAAGCCACTGAAAATCTTGATTATAGTCAGATGCGTTTAGACTTAACCATCCCTCAAGCTTATGTGAATAGTAATGCGCAGGGTTATGTTAGCCCCGAACTCTGGGATGAAGGTATACCCGCCTTATTGCTTGGATACGACTTCAATGGTTCAAACACCTGGCGCAACAATGATAATGCGTCAGGTACCGAAGATAACTATTTTCTGAGTTTACATAGCGGGTTGAATCTGGGGGCATGGCGTCTGCGTAATTACAGTACCTGGACGTATACCAAGACACCTGAAAGTTCAGTTGATGGGTACACCAACAGCGGGGATAGCCAAAACCATTGGGACTCGGTCAACACGTTTTTACAACGAGACCTTCCAGGAATAGATGGGATGCTGACCATGGGCGATGCAACAACGCCCTCTGATGTCTATGATGGGTTCTCGTTCCGTGGTGCACAAATAACATCTGACGATAATATGTTACCGGACAGCCTGCGTAACTTTGCGCCGACGGTGCATGGTATTGCGACCAGCAATGCAACGGTAACGATCCGCCAGAACAACACCGTTATTTATCAAAAACAAGTTCCGCCAGGAGCATTTGAAATTAAGGATTTATATCCTAACTCAACTAACGGTGATCTTGTTGTAACGGTGAAAGAATCAGATGGCCATGAGCATACATTTGTTCAGCCTTTCTCCAGCGTGGCAATTATGCAACGTGAAGGTCATCTGAAATATGCATTTACTGGCGGCGAATACCGCAGTAACTCGGAAGGTGACGAACCTAAGTTTGGCCAGCTTACTGCGGTTTATGGTCTTCCGCATGACATGACCATCTATGGCGGAACTCAATTATCCGACAATTATCAGAACGGATTGGCTGGTTTAGGCTTTACTCTGGGGGATATTGGTTCTCTTTCCGTGGATACGTCCTATTCCTCTGCAGATTTAAGTACTGGCGAACATAAAAATGGGGAATCTTACCGTGCGCAATACTCGAAAAGTGTGCTGAGTACGGGCTCCACCGTGACGCTTGCAGCATATCGGTATTCCACCAAAGGCTATTATAGTTTTCAGGATGCCGCCGATCTACAGGTAAATAATGACTTAACTGATGACGAAAACGAGAATAATGATTTTAACCTCACCAATAACAAACGCTCGCGCTGGCAGGCGTCTTTAAGCCAGGACCTTCCCGAAGATTGGGGACAAATTTATCTTAATGGCTACCAGCAAGATTACTGGAGCGATAATGGCTATGAAAGAAATCTAAGCGTTGGTTATAACAATACATGGTCCGGAATTAGCTATGGGGTTACCTACAACTTTACCAGCATGCCGGATATGGAAAACGATCATCAAATCGCAATGAATATTAGTGTTCCCCTGGATAAATGGCTACACGGTGCTTATGCCTCATACAATACGAATACGAACCGTCATGGTGATACCACACAGCAGGTAAGCCTGTATGGTTCAGCACTTGAAGATGGAAATCTTAACTATACCCTGATGGAAGGCTATCGAAATCATGAGGATTCTGGCTCGAATGGATCCGTTAACCTGGATTATACCGGCAGCATGGGTGAAGCTAACGTGGGTTATAACTACGATCCTGACAGCCATCAGGTTAACTATGGCTTACAGGGCGGAGTTGTTGTCCACCAGCATGGAGTGACACTCTCGCAGGCGCTTAACCAGGATATCCAGTCCATCGCGTTGGTCAGCGCACGAGGCAGTGATGGTACAAAAATCCTTAACGGCACGGATGTCAGAACTGACTGGCAGGGCTACGCCGTGGTTCCTTACCTTACGCCGTATAAAAGAACCATGGTCAATCTGGATACGGGTACCCTTGCAGAGAATGCTGATGTAGACAGCTCGTCTGTTAATGTTGTCCCAACGGAAGGGGCGGTAGTTCTGGCGAAATTTAATACCCATATTGGCGCCCATGCGTTAATTCGTTTGCAGCATCAGGGTTCAGCCATTCCTTTCGGTGCGACGGTAAGCCTGATTCAGGATGATAGCGTGACAGGTATTGTGGGTGATGGTGGCGATGTCTATTTGACCGGTGTTCCAATGGAAGGTGATTTACTGGTGCAGTGGGGTAAAGAGGCGAATACCCAATGTAAGGCAAAGTTCGCGTTACCAGAGAATCAATCTAATTCCAGCGTGATTAATGTCAGTGCCGTTTGTTATTAAAAATAAAACACCGCCACTGGCAAGCAAGATAAAGGTAAACAAATGAAAATTAAAAATAAACAGCGAAATTATATCCATGCGGGAAGAGGTTTATTTTGTCTGACCGCCATTGCTATTTATTTTTTAGCTGCACCCGCTTATGCGGCAAGCGCTGCAACCTGTACGGCTAATGAGGCGATGATACCAATGTTTTCTTTGAGCGGAACTGTCACTTTCCCTCCGGATATCGCCATAGGGGCTCCAGCTAGCTTCGGTTCATATACGACCAGTCAGGTGACTGGTCTGGTGACGTGTAAATATTCAGGTGATACCTCTGCTAACAGAGAACTTGATTATATGATCGGTTCGGATAACAGCATTGCTGGCACATACCAGGACAGGACCACGTTTGATACAAATCTTAAAGGCCTTGGTATACAACTCGGCGGTTCTTTTGGTTTAAATTCTACCTATTCTGCGGATACCCAGAACATACCTGGCACTTGGATTTCTGGGGGTGATACGAAGAGCGGAGGTATCGCCAAGATATCAAGTTCAAATGAAACGGTAACCATTGATACAACTGTGCAGATGTATTTCGTTAAGACAGCCGGAGACGTTGCGAGTGGCACTGCCTCAGGTCAAGTAGGTTATGTGAGAATTATGCCTGACCGCGTACCTGCTAATTTAATAACAGTACCTATTGTTCTTGCGGGAGTAACGGTTGCTGCCTCCGGCTGTGATGTGAGTAGCACTAAAGAGATCAATATTGTACTTGATGATGTACAGAAGAGTGATTTACCTGATGTGAATAGCACATGGGGCCAAAGCAGTCCGCAAAATATCCAGCTTGCCTGTAGTAAAGGCACCTCGGTAGGCATTACGTTTTCAGGCACCCAGTCTTCTGATTCAGCGGATGCAAGCGTATTGCAAAATAATGGTTCAGCCCAGGGTATTGGCGTTCAGCTGTTAAAATCTGATGGTACGCCCTATGTGCTAGGCACCCGAGTTGCAGTCAGTAGCTCCTCCGGCGAGACCGTTAACATTCCAGTATCGGCACGTTATATCCGAACGGGGGATATGGTCGCAGGGTCTGTCACATCAAGTGCGACTTATACCTTAGATTATGAGTAACATTAAGCGAAACTATGATGAAAAAAATCGGGTTTACTCTATTTGGTGTGTTGTCTATTTTAACTTTAGCCAGGGCTTATGCTGGCACGGGATATGAAACGGGAACGGTGAATGTTACCGGGAATCTCTTGCCATCTACGTGTAGTATATCGGGTGTAACGGATTTAACGTTCGCTCTAGGTAACGTTTCAGCGTCAGACCTGCCTGGAGTCAACTCTACCTTTGGTCGTACAGAGCAAAGTATTAATTTAACATGTACTACTGAGACGGGCGTGTATATGACCGTCAACGGAGATAGTATAGCCGATTCACCGACGGTTATAGAAAACAAAGGCACGGGGAAAGGTGTTGGGCTTCAATTGCTTGATGTATCTAACAGTGATAATCCCATTTCGCTAGGGCAGCGTTGGATGGTTATTCAAGCCTCTGAGGGAAGTGCAGTTATTCCTCTTGCCGCACAATATATTCGCACTGGGTCAATAAGCAGCGGTACGGTGACAGCGTCAGTCACTTACACTTTAGATTACCAATAGTATAAATATTACATAACATAGATATTTATATTTATTATTATCTTCCCAGAATAAAAAACCACCTCATCGCAGGTGGTTTTTTATTCTTCAATACGCACCCGGTAACTTAGATACTGAAGTCAATTTACCTGAATTGATTGTGATATATTCTCCTTTTTTAAGATCCATAAGGATTTTCATAATTCGGCTTCTGGAAAGCCCCGTTCTTTTTTGTATAAAAGAAGGTAGATTAATGTTAGTTCTATATTCTTCAGGATAAGACCATACCTCGAGTATTATGTTTTTAATTTTAAGGTAAGAATTGTTTTTTAAATTCTCAGATTCTCTATCTATCATGAGCATAAGACGATGTGCCAGAATTCTGGCCACATCGTGCCAAAGGTTTTGTGCATCTATTGCGGCAACAAAATCCTGAAGTTGTACAAAAAATAAAGTGATATCCGTTTCGGCACATAAATTAACCTCTTGAGATAATGTGTTTGGAATCTCATAAAATGAGGAATAACCATGAACAAGGCCCAGGATCGATGGCGGATAAACGGTAGAGGAATAAAGTCCGCTACTAGCATATGTCAGCGTAGCAATACCCTCAGCGAACAATATAACCCCTTTACTCCCTTTTTCTTCATTTAGCTTGTAATTTTTATTTTTTGGAATTATTATTTTTTGGCTGTATGGCAAAAGAGCCACGAATAATGAGTCAATTGATTTCATAGGTTTAGTTTTCATAACAAAACTATACTTATGATCAAATTCATTATTATCGCTTATATGAGTTGCCACTTTTAAAAATTCTCCTTGCCCTTGACACAAAGATAATAGTACACCAGTGATTGAGCAATAACATTGATTAAATCAAGGTTATGATGCAACTTTAGTACATTGTTTAATATTTTCCATTTTATTTTGCTTATGCATTAACATAATCTGAAATAAGGTTATGTATACAAAATACTGCTGATGTTAATTGTTTGTTGTAATTTGAAAATGCTATTCAACGCCTGGGGCGGTACTCGCGGTGAGCCACGCTGGCCGGTACATCTCAACAGTCTTACGGGCAACAACTCCCTGGAACGAATGACCGCACTATTTGCGGCTGCAGATAACACGCCCTGCGTAACCTGCTGGCGTGCGCATTGCACGTAATCAGGGCTCAGTTGTACTCTATCTGTGCTTAACAGCATGTATGCATCCCGCTGCTTGTATAGAAAAACCAGCCTACGGGCTGTTTTTTTGCTTTCTGGGGTTCCCTCCCCCTCTGCAACCTATTAATCCTTCACCACAATCAGCGGCTCGATATCGCTCTCTTTTTTCACCACCAGCGAATCGTCGCCGCGCAGGCAGGTCCCGCCGTAGTTTCCGCCCACGGTAAAAGTGCAGACCTGAATGTACTTGCCGTCGACGTTCGGCAGACACCACAGCTGCTGGTAGATGTTTTTACGGTCAACAAACTTGCCGCTGGATTTATCCAGCAGCTCGTCCTGGGCGCTGATGAGATCGATATTGCTGCCGCAGCGGCCGGCAATCGGCTTAACGGCGTATCCGGTCTGCTTCAGCAGGTCGTTAACCTCAAAATCGGTATCGAGCAGGTAGCGGTGGTTCGGGAACAGCTGCCACAGTACCGGAAGAATCGCTTTGTTACCGGGAATAACGGTCCACAGCGGTTCGAAGACCAGCACCTCCGGGCGCAGCAGAACATCAATCAGGCGCACCTCGCCCTCAGGATGTCCGGTGCGGATCGGCACGGCGGCGTATTCGGTTTCGCTCACCTCGCGGATCTGCTCTATCGCCGTTTCCCACGCCCAGGTTTTCCACACGCAGTTGACGTGGCGGCCCTCGTCGTCAATCAGCTGCCCGGCGGCATCCCAGCTCAGCGCGCCCAGCCCGTGCAGGATTTTAGTCTCGAACCCGGCCTGTATCAGCGAACGCTGAATAAAGAGCGCGTGATAGTCCTCTTCCACATCGTTGTCCTGCATGATGTGGACGAACGGCCGCGCGTGGCTGTGCTTCCATGCGCCGGTAAGCTCTTCCAGCAGCCCTTCTGCCGGGTTATGCCCGTTGCCGCGATAGCCGTTTTTCACCCACTCTTCAAGAATGAGCCCGCCTTCAGTGTGACAGGACGCGGAGTCGGCGTTGTATTCGTAAACCTTAATGCCGCGCTCATCCATACAGAAATCCATACGACCGGTGATCATATGGTGGCGACGCCACTGCCAGGAGAGGCGCAGGCGCGGCCAGAGGATTTTCGGGATGTCGAACAGCGCCAGCAGGCTGTCGTCTTTCAGCACTTTGTCGGTGGCGTGCAGGTACATCAGATGCAGTTCGTTGGTGGCCTTGATCAGCTCCTGCTCGGCGCTTTCGGTGATGGTGAAATACTGGCAGGGATCTTTGTTGATTACATGACCGTTCGCGCGGATATACGCCTGCTGAAGCGCATCGTCCTCGTTGAGCCATTTCCCGTCGAACTGACGTTTGTTTTTCAGCCGCGCGCCGCGGATTTTCAGCAGTTCGCCGTCAGGTTCAGGCTGGGGAATGCTGTGCTCCGTGTCATCCGTCTGGATCATCCAGCCGAGAATTTCGGTATCGCTGAAGGTGTCATGGAGGGTGTAGCAGCCGTTTTCCACGGTCATGCGCAGCTCCCGCGTCCACTGCTGCCCGAGCGGCAGTGGGGAGTGAATCACGTTCTGCTCCGCAATACGCACCTTATCGTCCAGAAGCTGGGTAATCACCGCCACGTGGCCGGTCTCGTGAAACTCTCCGCCCTTTTGCCAGATCAGCAGCGCGCCCGCGCGCGGCGCGCGTTTTGAGCCATTGGCAAAAGCCTGAAGGGGCAGAATGTTATCGTTCACCACCTGGCGTAAAAAGCGCAGGGAAAAGATCTCCCACGCCATGCCGACGTCGGTAAACACGAAGCCATAGTTGAGAAACAGGAAACGGCGGGCAAACTCAACACACTGCCACTTGTGGCCCATGTATTCGTTGCCGATATAGCTGCGAAAATCCGCGTCTTCGGGGTATTTGCGCGGATCCAGACTGCCGTAATTTGAAGAGTAAATCGCCACGCCACCGGGCGCATAGCCTAACAATGTCCCAAATGGCGCATCACTGCTTAACGTTCCTTTACGCATGTATCCAACCTAAAACAGGCAGGCGGCAATTTTTTAAGGGTTGTCGTCGTCTGCACGTTGTAATTAACCTGACAGAGGAGGATTTATCATACACCTACACTGACCGTTGCGCTCACATCGTTAAACGGTCGCTTCATCTCCTGCTAAACTCCCTCAACACATCACTCAAAAGGCAGGCCAACATGTCAGACAACACGTATCAGCCACCCAAAGTGTGGGAATGGAAAAAGAACGGCGGCGGCGCATTCGCCAACATTAACCGCCCAATTTCCGGTGCAACGCATGAGAAAGATCTGCCCGTGGGCTCCCACCCGCTGCAGCTTTACTCTCTCGGGACACCGAACGGCCAGAAGGTGACGATCATGCTCGAAGAGCTGCTTGCGCTGGGCGTGACGGGCGCGGAGTATGACGCGTGGTTGATCCGCATCGGTGAGGGCGATCAGTTCTCCAGCGGGTTTGTAGAGGTGAACCCGAACTCGAAAATTCCGGCGCTGCGTGACCACTCCACGAACCCGCCAACACGCGTCTTTGAATCCGGCAATATTCTGCTTTATCTGGCAGAGAAATTTGGTCACTTCCTGCCGAAAGACCCGGCGGGACGCACCGAAACCCTGAACTGGCTCTTCTGGCTGCAGGGTGCGGCGCCGTTCCTCGGCGGCGGCTTTGGCCACTTCTACAACTATGCGCCGGTAAAAATCGAGTACGCAATTGACCGCTTCACCATGGAAGCCAAGCGCCTGTTCGACGTGCTGGATAAACAGCTGGCGCGCGGTCGCTACGTCGCGGGTGAGGAGTACACCATCGCGGATATGGCGATCTGGCCGTGGTTCGGCTGCGTGGCGCTGGGCAGTGTCTATAACGCCGCCGAGTTCCTGGACGCCGAAAAGTATACCAACGTCCAGCGCTGGGCGAAGGACGTGGCGAACCGCCATGCGGTTAAGCGCGGTCGCATCGTTAACCGCACCAGCGGCGAGCTGAACGAGCAGCTCCACGAACGCCACGCGGCGAGCGACTTCGAAACCAATACGGAAGACAAGCGTCAGGCGTAACGTTCCGCCGGGCGGAGCCCCGCCCGGCAACCGGGATCCTTACCCAGGGCATGATTCGCCTAAAGGTTGAGTCGGTATTGCTGGCACTATCTGGACGTTTTTCTCCCCTCAGCGCGAGAAACGACGTATCAACCGACAGCAGTCACAAAGGATCTGTTATGAAACTTATTAAAACAACGCTGGTTATCAGCGCCCTCATGTTTTCCACCTCTGGAATGGCCATCGACAAAACCGCTGCCGGCGCGGTAGCAGGCGCTGCCATTGGCGCAGCCACGGGCAAAGATCTGAAATCGACCGTGGGCGGTGCCGTGGTGGGCGCAGGTACGGGGGCGATGTTCAAAAAAGGCGAAAAAGGCAAAGACGCACGTAAGGGCGGTGCCGTGGGTGCCGTCGTTGGCGCGGGTGCGGCTGCGGTGACGGGCAATAGCGTGCTGAAAGGTGCGGCCGTTGGTGCGGGCACGGGCGCGCTGATTGGTGAAGCGACGCACTGATAGGGTGTTCTACCTTGTGAACCAATATGAATAATAAACCCAGCGATCGCGCTGGGTTTTTTGTGTTGTCTGAATCAGATACGCGCACGTTCGAACAACCGACGCACGGCTGGCGTTAACCCAGTCATATGAATGCAGGCGTGCACCATGCCCGGCAGCCGTTCGCAGCGTACTGGTACCCCCGCCTCGTCAAGCCGCCGCGCATACGCTTCAGCCTCATCGCGCAGGGGATCGTATTCACAGCTCAGGATGGTTGCCGGCGGTAACCCCCTCAGCGAGGCCATATGCAGCGGTTCGGCACAGGGATGACGACGGTCTCCCAGATAATGTTCCCAGCAAAACGCCATCGCATCACGCGTTAAAAAATAACCTTCAGCAAATTCACAATAGCTTTCGGTCGACATCTCGCGACTTAACGCCGGGTAGAGCAGCAACTGATGCTCTATATGAGGTCCGCCGCGATCCCGGGCCAGCAGCGTTGCCGCGGCAGCAAGATTACCGCCTGCACTGTCACCGCCCACCGCCAGACGGGTCGCATCTATCCCCAGAGCTGCGGCCTGTTCACTGGCCCAGCACAGTGCCTGATAAACATCTTCTAACGGTCTTGGAAAGGGGAACTCCGGCGCCAGACGGTAATCCACGGAGAGTATTTTCCGGCCAGTAGCATTAGCCAGTGCCTGACAGGGCCGATCGTACAGCGACAGCGACCCCAGACACCATCCGCCGCCGTGAGCAAACAGCATTGCAGGCTGCGCGATATCTGCGTTTGAGGCAGCAGGCGTATAGGCGCGAAGGCCGATAGCGTAGCCATCATCGGCGATAACAACGTAATGTTGAATGGCGTCACCGGTTTCCTCCTCGCCCTGTAGCCGCAACAAACCCACGTCGGTGGCGACACGCAGGTCGGCTAACGACGCTGGCTGTGGCGCGCCCGATGATGCAGCCAGAAAGTCAGCAATGTGTTTATCAAGCGGCACGATCGGTGTCCTCTGAGAGAAAGGGTACAATCAGCCCAATAAACGCCTCATAGCACTCTTCGGTAATAAAATGCCCGCAGTCAGCCACCGTCTCGCCCCGTAGATCCAGGGCATTACCCTGCAGGGTTGTCAGCGGCGCATCGCGCGTCGCATGTTCCGCTCCCACCGTCAGTACCGGCATGGTTAAAGGCGTTTGCGCGCGGAGCTGGTTTTGCCTGATGGTTTCCGGGATCGCACGATAATAGTCAAAGCCTGCACGCAGTCCTCCCGGTGTCGAATAGGCGTCGATATACACCTGAGCAGCCACCCGCTCCCGGCGATGTGCCCAGCGGTCGAAAATAAAGCTGAGATAGTGTGATTCACGCCCGCAGGTCAGGGTTTCGGGTAAATCCGCCAGCTGATTAAACATGAAATGCCAAAGAAAAATGTTCTCTTCCGGTGCGACGAAAATCGGCGGCGGAGGAGCCAGGCCTGGGATAACCGCTTCGGTCAGCACAAGACGCTCCACCGCATCAGGAAAATCGCTTGCCATGGCGTAACCAACCCACATGCCAATATCGTGGCCCACTATGCGGTACTGTGAATGCCCCAGTTGCGCCATCAGTGTATGCAGGATGGCGCCAACGCGTCCGGTGTCATAGCCGTCGCGCGGTTTATCGGAATCCCCGATGCCGGGTGGATCAACCGCTATCGCCTGAAACCCCGCCTGCGCCAGCGCCTGCATGACGTAGCGCCACGTATACCAGGTTTGAGGCCAACCGGGTATCAGCAGGACCGGATGACCTTTGCCCGCTACGACGCAGTGAATACGTTGTCCATCCACTTTCGTATAGACATGTTCTGCCCTGAGATCCTGATTCAGGATCCCATCATATTGCTGTTCCATAAGAATTCCCTGTGATGTGACGGTTTAGCGAATGCCGAGTAATGCGTTGATTTGCTGAGCATTGACCGGAGCACCGGCGAAGTCATCGAAGACTTTATCGGTGATGTGTATAATGTGGTCGCGGATGAACGCTGCCCCTTCTCTGGCACCGTCCTGCGGGTTTTTCAGACAGCATTCCCACTCCAGGGTTGCCCAGCCAGCATAATCGTATTGGGTCAGCTTCGAGAAAATAGCCCTGAAATCAACCTGACCGTCGCCCAGTGAGCGAAAACGCCCTGCGCGTTCGAGCCATGACTGATACCCACCATAAATCCCCTGACGACCGGTTGGATTAAATTCAGCATCTTTGACGTGAAACATGCTGATAACGTCCTTATATATATCAATAAATTCCAGATAGTTAAGCTGCTGAAGCACCATGTGGCTCGGGTCAAAAAGTATCCGGCAGCGTGGATGCGCCTTCACCCGCTGATAAAACATTTCAAACGTCACGCCATCGTGCAGATCTTCACTCGGATGAATTTCATAGCACAGGTTAATGCCATGTTCGTCGCAGGCGTTGAGCACCGGCATCCAGCGTCTGGCCAGCTCGTCAAAAGCGGTTTCAATTAACCCTTCCGGGCGCTGCGGGAACGGGAACAGATAAGGCCATGCCAGCGAGCCTGAGAATGTCCCCAGATCGCTGAGACCAAGCCGGGCGGAAGCCTTCACCGCCATCAGCAGCTGTTGCCGTGCCCACTCGCCGCGTGCTTGCGGGTTGCCGTGTATTTCCGGCGGCGCGAAGCTGTCGCACAGGCTGTCATACGCCGGATGGACCGCCATTAGCTGGCCAAAGATATGGCTGGTCAGCTCACTCACGACCAGGCCATGTTCCGCCAGCATGCCGGTAAGATCGTCACAATAGGTCTGGCTTTCCGCCGCCGTCGAAACGTCGAACAGCCGACGGTCCCAGGCCGGGATTTGTAATGCCTTAAAACCGGTTTCCGCGGCCCACCGGGCTATTGTCGGTAAACTGTTAAACGGGGCAACCTCGTCACTGAACTGTGCGAGATGAAGAGAGGGTCCTTTGAGGGTTTTCATCGTAAACTCCTATTGTTTGTCGATTGACAAACAATAGGAGTAAAATCAGTTAACCGCAAGCAAAACTTATAAATTCATTGGTAATCCCAACGAATTAAGCGATCCTGTTTGCAGTGAACAGAAGACAAACCGGAGCAACAAAATGGCAGGAAGACCGCGCCAGTTCGATCGCGACCAGGCGCTTATCAAAGCGCGTAACCTGTTCTGGCGACAAGGGTACGAAGGGACCTCAATGTCAGATTTGGTGGCTGAGCTGGGCATCGCTTCGGCGCGCATTTACAAGGCGTTCGGTTCAAAAGAACAGCTCTTTCGGGAAGCGATTGCTCATTATGAAAACGAAGAAGGCAGCTTCGCGGATCGCGCATTAACCACCGAGGGTGATGTACGGCAGGCAATCAAAACGCTGCTGAGTGATGCCATTACGCTTTATAGCCAACCTGGCAAGCCGCATGGGTGCATGGTGGTTGCTACAGCCGCTAGCGTCAGTGCGGAAAATGACGGCATTAAATCCTGGCTGGCTGAGCATCGCCTGCAGCGCACGCAGCAGATCATTGACCGGCTGCGGCTGGCGGTGCAAAACGGTGAATTGCCCGAAACGACCGATCCTGACAGTCTGGGAGACTTTTTTGCCGTCTTTTTACATGGCTTATCCGTTCAGGCTCGTGACGGCGTGCCGTCATCACGATTGCTGGCGTCCGCTGAGCAGGCGATGAGCATCCTGCCGCCCAAAGAGTGAGATCCAACAGACGAAAAAGCAGAAAGGCCGCACGGAGCGGCCTTAGCAGAAGGCTCACGCCGTCAGGCGGAACTTTTGCACCGAGCGCTGAAGCTCTTCGGTCTGGCGCTCAAGCGCCGCCGCTGCCGCAGAAACCTCTTCAACCAGCGAGGCGTTCTGCTGAGTGACGCCGTCCATCTGGGTAATGGCAATCCCGACCTGCGAAATGCCCTTGCTTTGCTCCTCAGAAGCCGATGCGATTTGCTTCATAATGGTCGTCACTTCCGTCACGTCGCGCAAAATCGCATCCATAGTGGTGCCCGTGTCGCCCACCAGCTGCGCTCCCTGCTCGACGCGGGTAACGGAATCAGCGATCAGCCCCTCAATTTCTTTTGCCGCGTTGGCGCTGCGGCTTGCCAGGTTACGGACTTCACCCGCCACCACGGCGAAACCACGCCCCTGCTCGCCCGCGCGTGCGGCTTCTACGGCCGCATTGAGCGCCAGAATATTGGTCTGGAAGGCGATGCTGTTGATCACGTTGGTGATTTCAGCAATTTTCTTCGAGCTTTCCGAAATACCGCTCATGGTGGTGACTACCTCTTCCACCAGCGAGCCGCCGCGGCTGGCGGTGGTTGAGGCCACATCGGCAAGCTGGCTGGCCTGACGCGCGCTTTCCGCGTTCAGTTTCACGGTAGCGGTGAGCTGTTCCATGCTGGCAGCCGTCTCTTCCAGCGCGGCAGCCTGCTCTTCGGTGCGGGAAGAGAGGTCGTTGTTGCCGCTGGAAATTTCCGTCGCGCCGCGCCAGATATTTTCACTGCCGGAGCGGATGGTGCTGACGGCTTCACGCAGGCTGTCCTGCATAGCGCTCAATAGCGGCACCAGCTGTCCCACACAGTTGCGGCCGAAAGGCTCAATGGGCTGGCTGAGATCGCCCTGGGCAATCTGGCGGAACTGCTGGCGAATACGCTCCAGCGGTTTGACCAGCATCGCCACCAGGTAGCGGTCGGTAAAAAGCAGGATCAGCAGGCCGATAATGGTGGCGACAATAATGACCGTGCGGGTCATGCTGGTCAGGCCGTCGACCACCACGCGGGTGCTGTCGAGCGTCTTCGCCGCGGCATTGTTGAACTCCTCGGCGGCCGCACCGAACGCACGGCTCAGCGGCGGAGTGACGTTGTTGGCCTGCTGGCGGTAGCCGTCCAGGGTCGCCTGCTTCGCCTGCTCCATTTGCGGCGTCACGCCCTGCTCAAGCAGCGCCTGCCAGGCGCCGATCACCCGGGATGAGATCTGCTCATCCATCGGGCCTGGTGAGATCGCCTTCATCTCGACCAGTTTTTTACCCATGTTGTCCAGCGCCTGTTGGGCAGAGGACAAATCCGGCGTGCCGCCAGCGGCTTTGACCTCCATGGCGCGGCTCAGACGGGTGACAAAGCGGAAATACTGATCGTTGCCCTGGCTGAGCACCATCATCTGTTTGACCAGTTGGCGATCGACTTCATTACCATCTGATACCCGTGAAAGGGACCAGGTGCTGTACAGCCCGACGCCCGCCCACATTAAACAAAAGATTCCGAGGATCGTCAGCATGACGAAACGGATCGTGAAATTACGAAGCATATTCATAAGTCTTCCTTGCCGTGAGGGTGAATTCGCCCAGAGGCGAGTGCTACTCTCGTTATCGGCAGGGTGCAGGGAAATTATAACGTTTTGTGATTATTTTTAGTTAGCATGGCTTCACAGGTAACGCAGTCATGGTTAAGCATTACCTTTCCACATCACAGGGTTTGGGCATGTCGTCGCTTCTCTGCTTAATTTATGATTTGATAAACACAGAATAAAAACGCTGTTTCGAAAATCCATTAAATAAGAAAGGAGACATCATGTCCTGGTACCCTGACGCTACCCGCTACGAGAATATGCAGTACCGCTATTGCGGCAAGAGCGGCCTGCGCCTGCCTGCGCTGTCGCTGGGTCTGTGGCATAGCTTCGGCCACATCCAGCCTCTTGATTCCCAGCGCGCGCTGCTGCATAAAGCCTTCGACCTCGGTATTACCCATTTCGATCTTGCCAACAACTACGGCCCGCCAGCGGGTAGCGCGGAAGAGAACTTTGGCCGCCTGCTGCGTGAGGACTTTGCCGCGTACCGCGACGAGCTGATTATCTCCACCAAAGCCGGCTACGACATGTGGCCGGGGCCGTATGGTTCGGGGGGATCACGTAAATATCTGCTCGCCAGTCTCGACCAGAGCCTGAAACGCATGGGCGTTGAGTATGTGGATATTTTCTACTCCCACCGCGTGGATGAAAATACGCCGATGGAAGAGACAGCCTCCGCGCTGGCTCACGCGGTTCAGAGTGGAAAAGCGCTATACGTGGGCATTTCCTCCTACTCTACCGAGCGCACACAAAAAATGGCCGCGCTGCTTCACGAGTGGAAGATCCCGCTGCTGATCCACCAGCCGTCCTATAACCTGCTTAACCGCTGGGTCGATAAGACCGGCTTGCTGGATGCGCTGGAAGCAAACGGCACGGGGTGTATCGCCTTTACCCCGCTGGCGCAGGGTCTGCTGACCGGAAAATACCTGAACGGTATTCCTGAAGGTTCTCGCATGCAGCGCGAAGGGAACAAAGTGCGCGGCCTGACGCAGAAAATGCTGACTGAAGCTAACCTGAAAAGTCTTCGTCTGCTTAATGAGATGGCGCAGGCGCGCGGGCAGACGATGGCGCAGATGGCGCTAAGCTGGTTGTTGAAAGATGAACGCGTGACGTCAGTGCTGATAGGCGCGAGCCGTCCGGAACAGCTGGAGGAGAACGTTCAGGCGCTGGAAAATCTGCGCTTTACTGATGACGAACTCAAGCGGATTGACCAGCACGTTGCGGATGGAGAGTTGAATCTGTGGCAGGCGTCATCGGATAAATAGTGCGGTCTGACGCCCTCACCCTGCCCTCTCCCCAGAGGGGAGAGGGTATTCAAGTTCCCTCTCCCCTCTGGGGAGAGGGTTAGGGTGAGGGGTAAGGTGTCTCTACTTCTTACTGATCTTATCCAGATACCCCATCACAAACGCCGACAGCACAAACGTCAGATGGATAATCACATACCACATCAGCTTATTATCCGGCACGTTTTTCGCGTCCATAAACACGCGTAACAGGTGGATAGAGGAGATCGCCACTATAGATGCCGCAACTTTATTCTTCAGCGATGATGCGTCCATTTTTCCGAGCCAGCTGAGCTTTTCTTTATGCTCGGCGATATCAAGCTGAGAGACGAAGTTCTCATAACCGGAGAACATCACCATCACCAGTAAGCCGCCCACCAGCGTCATATCCACCAGCGACAGCAGAACCAGAATCAAATCTGCTTCCGCCACGGAGAAAATGTTAGGCAAGACGTGGAAAATCTCCTGGAAGAACTTGATCGTCAGGGCGACCAGCGCCAGGGAAAGACCGAAATAGACGGGTGCGAGCAGCCAGCGAGAGGCATACATTGCGTTTTCAAAGAAGCGTTCCATAAAATCCTGTCTGCAAACGAAACCAGCGCTCAGTATATCTCAACGGCGCTGACTGTTTGCAAGAACTAACCCGCACGTCACTCAGACGTTGTCCGGGTTGACCTCCGGACGCGCATACTCCGGCCAGACCAGCGCCACAAGCTCGGGGTAGGCTTCCAGACTGAACTCGCGAAAACACTGCCGCAAATTTAATACGTCCAGATCGGAACAGGAAACCTTCTCACCGTTAAGACAGCGCTTTTTGATATTGTCATAATATTTATAAACCGCCGAATTGAGGTCGCTACAGCGACGCTGAGCCTCAAACAGACCGGGGGTATCATTAATTTCCGACATTTTCATACGTTTAATTGTCGCGTGTAAGAAGTCGATATATTCATGATTCACCCGCCAGTACCAGACAGGCGTAACGGAGTTCATCAGAACAGAGAAATGGTCTTCTCCTTCCTCTTTTGTCATCAGCTCAGGCTGTGGCGGTTCACTGGTGTCTTTCGACACTTTCGTTTTATTGAACTCCTGCATCAATAAAAGCACACCAGCGGTCAGTAATAGTAATGTGATGACCGTAAAAAAAATGCTGTTCATGGGTTGGCTCCATTTTTTTTGATTTTAAAATTGCCTCATGATATTGTCAACGAATCTCACGCCTTTACCAACCCCACCCTGTTGAAAATAAAGGAAATTAAAATGCTGCCCGACTATCTCGTCCCGGCTAAGTACCACATTGCGCCTGTGGAACAGCAACCGATGGAAGAAGAAAAAAAGGCCAGTTTAACTCAGGGGAAAAGAAAGCTCTCTGATTTCGAGCCAGATATATTAATTGGCGTTTCCCACACTGGCAAATCCCGTAATATGTTGCTGGAAGAGCACGATCGCCATATAAAAGACCGCTTATTTCGCGCTATAAAAATTGAAGCCTTCGTCCACCTGCTGAATGACCTGCAGGCCGAAGGTGAAATAGATGCCCAGAAACTAAGTCAAATAATGGCTGAAAAAACAAAAGAAATAAATGATGCCGGCAATGAAATTTGGCTTAATCTAATTACGCGAGAAAAAAACAACCCTATTTTTTATACCCTGGGGGAAGATTAACGTGAAAGAAGTTAAAGACAATGACGTTTATTTGACTTTAGATGATAAAAAAAGTGATGAATTTATCTTAAAGCAAAATATCGAGGCACTGAGAAATGCAAAAAATGCCGAGATGACGCGTATTACACAAGACATGGTATCGATCCCGGCAACGCTGGTGCGTCTGAAATGGCAGAATCGCCGCGAGATTTATCCGTTACAGGTCAAAGAAGAAATTTACGGTGCTGTGATGAACGCCATCATCGAACAGCAACCAGAATTGAAAGAGAAACTGCTGGGACGTCTTGAGGCCAACTATCAGTATCTGCTTGCCAGAGAAGTCGCCACCCTGCGCCTGACGCGCAAACTGTCAGCCGGTGAATACCGTACGTCAAACGTCACCTGCGTTGCGCTCGATGAGGATGCGCTTGCAACCTCCTCTACCGCACCGACGGACGACAAAAACGCATAAACCGACAGGCATAAAAAAAGCCGGCTTTCGCCAGCTTCTGTATCACTTCGAGGCCGCTTTCTCTTCCCCGACCAGCCCAATCTTCAGATAACCCGCCTGATGCAGCGTGTCCATTACCTTCATCATGGTTTCGTAGTCGACGGTTTTGTCCGCCCGGAAGAAAACGGTGGTGTCTTTCTTGCCGCCGGTAAGCCGATCCAGCGCCGGAATAACGGAAGCATCCGTTACCGGGTCGTTACCCAGGAACATGGATTTATCCGCTTTCACCGACAGATAGATAGGCTTTTCCGGACGCGGCTGCGGCTGGCTGGAGGAGGCAGGCAGATTCACCTTCACGTCGACCGTCGCCAGCGGCGCAGCCACCATGAAGATAATCAGCAGCACCAGCATGACGTCGATAAACGGCGTCACGTTGATTTCGTGCATTTCGCCGTTATCGTCCAGATTTTCGTTGAGACGCATCGCCATACTATTAACCTACGCGCAGTTTAGACGCCGCATGGACCGGCTTCACGGCGCTGGCATTCAGGTCGAGATCGCGGCTTTGCAGCAGCAGAACCTGGGCGGCAACGTCTCCGAGAGTCGCTTTGTAGCTGCCAATCATACGCGCGAAGATGTTGTAGATAACCACCGCAGGGATAGCGGCAACCAGACCGATTGCCGTCGCCAGCAGCGCTTCCGCGATACCCGGCGCAACCACCGCGAGGTTAGTGGTTTGGGTCTGCGCAATACCGATAAAGCTGTTCATGATGCCCCAGACCGTACCGAACAGACCAATGAACGGCGAAATCGCGCCGATGGTCGCCAGATAACCATTGCCGCGTCCCATGTGTCGACCAACGGCCGCAACACGACGCTCCAGACGGAAACCGGTACGCTCTTTAATGCCTTCGTTATCTTCACTGCCGGCGGAGAGTTCCAGCTCGTTCTGAGCTTCATTCACTAACAGGGTGGTCAGGCTTTTCGCGTGGAAGGATGAGGTCATCTCAGAAGCCTGATCCAGAGAGCGGGCTTCTGCCAGCTGCTGCTGTTCCCGCTTGAGGCGACGCTTCTGCGAAAGCAGCTCGGCGCTTTTGCTGAAGAAGATAGCCCAGGTGACAACGGACGCCAGAATCAGGCCGATCATCACAATCTTAACCACGATGTCAGCATGATGATACATGCCCCAAACGGAGAGATCCGTCTGCATCAAATTATTACCCACTCTGTATCTCCAGGACGCAAATCACAAAATCTGAACGTAATAATATCAAAAAGTCGTCGAATTGATAGTCGTTCTCATTAGTATTTACATGGTGCCTTAATTTTCGCTCACTTTCCTTGCGCTTACGCAGTAAAAATTTCTTATGCGCTTTTTTGCTAATATTTTCTGCTTATTCGATAAGCATGCGGGTGCAGTTTTTTACAATCGTGGTAGTCTGGACGTCCAGACGTATAAAAACAGGGTTTGCAAATATGACGAAGAAGCATCTTGATACCACGCTGGTACAGGCTGGACGCAGCAAAAAATATACTCAGGGTTCGGTTAACAGCGTGATTCAACGCGCCTCTTCCCTGGTGTTTGACACCGTTGAGGAGAAAAAAATCGCCACGCGCAACCGCGCGAAAGGCGGGTTGTTCTATGGTCGTCGCGGCACCCTAACCCACTTTTCTCTGCAGGAGGCGATGTGCGAGCTGGAAGGCGGCGTGGGCTGCGCGCTGTTCCCGTGCGGGGCGGCGGCGGTTGCTAACACCATTCTGGCGTTTGTGGAACAGGGCGACCATATCCTGATGACCAACACGGCCTATGAACCCAGCCAGGATTTCTGCACCAAAATCCTCAGCAAGCTCGGCGTAACGACCGGCTGGTTTGACCCGCTGATTGGTGAAGGCATTGCTGAACTTATCCAGCCAAACACGCGCATTGTGTTCTTGGAATCTCCCGGTTCTATCACCATGGAAGTGCACGACGTGCCGGCTATCGTTAAGGCCGTACGCAGCAAAGCGCCAGAGGCGATTATCATGATCGACAACACCTGGGCGGCGGGCGTGCTGTTTAAGGCGCTGGAATTCGACATTGATATCTCGATTCAGGCGGCAACGAAATACCTGATTGGCCACTCTGACGGGATGATTGGCACCGCGGTATCCAACGCGCGCTGCTGGGACCAGCTGCGTGAAAATGCCTACCTGATGGGCCAGATGGTGGATGCAGACACGGCATACATGACCAGCCGTGGTATCCGCACGCTGGGGGTTCGCCTGCGTCAGCATCATGAAAGTAGTCTGAAAATCGCTGAGTGGCTGGCGCAGCATCCGCAGGTTGAGCGCGTGAACCATCCGGCACTGCCGGGCAGTAAGGGCCATGAGTTCTGGCAGCGTGACTTTACGGGCAGCAGCGGGCTGTTCTCGTTTGTGCTTAAAAAACGGCTCAATAATGACGAGCTGGCGAGCTATCTGGATAATTTTACCCTCTTCAGCATGGCCTACTCCTGGGGCGGTTTTGAATCCCTGATCCTGCCGAATCAGCCGGAGCAGATCGCGGCCCTGCGCCCCGGCGGTGAAGTGGACTTCAGCGGCACCCTCATTAGATTGCATATCGGTTTAGAAAACGTGGACGATTTAATTGCGGATTTATCTGCAGGGTTTGAACGTATCGTGTAGAGTGCGGGCTGAAAATGTACTCTCCGGACGCTTTTGTGAACACTGCAAGCAGAAAAGTCTGCATGAGTTGCGCCTGCGATCAATCCCGGCAGGTAAAATTGGGAGTACAATAGCGTTATCTCTGCTGTTCCACAGGAAAGTCCATGGCTGTTATTCAAGATATTATCGCGGCGCTCTGGCAACATGATTTTGCCGCCCTGGCGGATCCTCACGTCATAGGCGTCGTCTATTTTGTGATGTTCGCAACGCTGTTTCTGGAAAATGGATTACTGCCAGCCTCGTTTTTACCCGGTGACAGTTTGCTTTTACTTGCCGGGGCCTTGATTGGCAAAGGCGTCATGGACTTTACGCCCACGATGGTTATCCTCACCTCCGCCGCGAGCCTGGGCTGCTGGCTGAGCTATCTGCAGGGCCGCTGGCTTGGAAACACGCGCGTGGTAAAAAGCTGGCTGGCGCAGTTGCCCCATAAATACCATCAGCGTGCGACCTGTATGTTTGACCGACACGGCCTGCTGGCACTGCTGGCCGGGCGTTTTCTGGCGTTTGTTCGCACTCTTCTGCCCACCATGGCGGGTATTTCCGGGCTGTCTAACCGCCGGTTTCAGTTCTTCAACTGGCTGAGCGGCCTGCTGTGGGTCGGTGTCGTAACCACGTTCGGCTATGCGCTGAACATGATCCCGTTTGTGAAACATCACGAAGATCAGGTAATGACCTTCCTGATGATCCTGCCGATTTTCCTGCTGGTGGCAGGGCTGGTAGGGACGATTGCGGTGGTGATCAAGAAAAAGTATTGCAGTGCCTGATCCCCTCACCCTGACCCTCTCCCCATTGGGGAGAGGGAAAAAAGCCTAAGCTCCCTGCATGGTTCGGATGCGTGATGCATCTTCTCCCGGCGTGACGCCGAAATAGCGCTTAAACTCCCGACTGAACTGCGACGCGCTTTCGTAACCCACCCGCATGGCCGCCGCGCTGGCCTTCATGCCGTCGTGGATCATCAGCATGCGCGCCTTATGCAGCCGGTAGGTTTTGAGGTACTGCAGCGGCGAAGTGCTGGTCACCGACTTAAAGTTATGGTGAAACGCCGAGACGCTCATGTTCGCTTCCGCGGCCAGCTGGTCAACGCTGAGGTTTTCCGTGTACTGACTCTCAATACGCTTGAGCACGCGGCTGATCAGGCTGAAGTGGGTCTGTCGGCTCACCAGGGCGAGTAACGCCCCGCCGCCCGGGCCCAGCAGCACGTGGTAAAGAATTTCGCGAACGATCTGCTTGCCGAGAATACGCGCGTCCAGCGGCCTCTCCATGACATCCAGCAGGCGCTCAATGGCGCAGAGGATCTCTTCCGACAGCGTCGCCGAGTTAATCCCGCTGGAGGCCATCGACGGCTGGAAGAGCTCGTCTTCGCCAATCTCCATCAGCAGCTCCTGCAGCTGAAGAATATCAACGTTGACGCGAATACCCGCCAGCGGGACCTCCTCTGTCGCGAAGGTTTCACATTCGAAGGGTAAAGGTACCGTCAGGAGCAGATATTCATTGGTGTCGTAGCGGAACACGCGCTCGTTGATATAGCCAATTTTATGGCCAGAGAAGAGAAAAACGATGCCCGGCTGGTACATCACCGGCGTGCGCGTCCCGGGTTGCGTGCCGTAAAGCAGGCGAATGTCCGGCAGCAGGTCGCTGACGTTATTTTCTTTATCTATCAGTATTTTAATCTGCGCCGTGAGCTGGTGGCAGATCGCTTCGCGGTTCATTTTACGTTACTCCGGGTACGGTTTCCGACCCTTACAGTCTGCGCATTTTTCCGAAGTTTCTCCAGCGCTCTGTAGAAATGGGCAAGACATCGGCAGGAATGTGCATTGAGGGCCTGGTCCCGGACGGCCACAATGAGCAGCATCAGGTAGCCATCAGCGCCACCACGGTTTTTCACCCACTAAAGGGAACGAGCAATGAACAACTTTAATCTTCATACCCCAACCCGCATTCTGTTTGGTAAAGACGCTATCGCCGATCTGCGCGCGCAGATCCCTGCTGATGCTCGCGTGCTGATCACCTACGGTGGCGGCAGCGTGAAAAAAACCGGCGTGCTGGATCAGGTTTACAGCGCCCTGAGCGGCCTGGACGTGCGTGAGTTCGGCGGTATCGAGCCAAACCCGTCTTACGAAACGCTGATGAACGCGGTGAAAATCGCCCGCGAAGAAAATATCACCTTCCTGCTGGCGGTCGGCGGCGGCTCCGTGCTGGACGGCACTAAGTTCATCGCGGCGGCAGCGCACTACGCTGACGGCGTTGACCCATGGCACATCCTGGAAACCCGCGGCAGCGACATCAAAAGCGCGATCCCGATGGGCTCCGTGCTAACCCTCCCGGCCACCGGCTCTGAATCCAACAAGGGGGCGGTGATCTCCCGCAAAACCACCGGCGACAAGCAGGCCTTTATGAACGAACACGTTCAGCCTGTCTTCGCTATTCTGGATCCGGTGTACACCTACACCCTGCCCGCGCGTCAGGTGGCGAACGGCGTGGTCGATGCCTTTGTTCACACCGTGGAGCAGTACGTGACCTACCCGGTGAATGCAAAAATTCAGGATCGCTTCGCAGAAGGCATTCTGCTGACGCTGATTGAAGAGGGCCCGAAAGCGCTGAAAGAGCCGGAGAACTATGACGTTCGCGCCAACGTCATGTGGGCCGCAACGCAGGCGCTGAACGGCCTGATCGGCGCTGGCGTGCCTCAGGACTGGGCGACCCACATGCTCGGCCATGAGCTGACGGCGATGCACGGTCTGGACCACGCTCAGACCCTGGCCGTTGTGCTGCCCGCGCTGTGGAACGAAAAACGCGACACCAAGCGCGCCAAACTGCTGCAGTACGCCGAGCGCGTGTGGAACATCACCGAGGGTTCTGACGATGCGCGTATTGATGCTGCCATTGAAGCGACCCGCAGCTTCTTTGAAAGCCTGGGCGTGCCAACGCGTCTGTCCGGCTACGGCCTGGACGGCAGCTCCATCCCTGCCCTGCTGGCAAAACTCGAAGAGCACGGCATGACCCAGCTCGGCGAGCACGGGGACATTACGCTGGACGTGAGCCGTCGTATCTACGAAGCAGCACGCTAAGCGTTTTTGCCCTCCCGACTTTCGTTTTTTGACATTTCGTCCAGACTTAATGCACACCCCATCGTCGGAGTCCCCCTCCGACGATGCGCACCTGAAGGAGGAAAAATGGCAAACCAAACCGTAATCAAGCTGCAGGACGGCAACGTGATGCCCCAGCTGGGGCTAGGTGTATGGAAAGCCGGTAACGACGAGGTCGTCTCCGCCATTCATAAAGCACTGGAAGTCGGCTATCGGTCGATTGATACCGCCGCCGCGTACAAAAACGAGGACGGCGTGGGTACCGCGCTGGCCAGCGCCGGCGTACCCCGCGATGAGCTATTTATCACCACTAAACTGTGGAACGACGATCAAAAGCGCCCCCGTGAAGCGTTGCAGGAGAGCCTGGAGAAACTCCAGCTCGATTTCGTCGATCTGTACCTGATGCACTGGCCAGTTCCGGCCATCGACCATTACGTTGACGCCTGGAAAGGGATGATTGAACTGCAGAAAGAGGGGCTGGTGAAAAGCATCGGCGTCTGTAACTTCCAGGTACATCACCTGCAGCGTCTGATTGATGAAACGGGCGTCGCACCGGTGATTAACCAGATCGAGCTGCACCCGCTACTGCAGCAGCGTCAGCTTCATGCCTGGAACGCCACCCACAAGATCCAAACCGAATCCTGGAGCCCGCTGGCGCAGGGTGGTGAAGGCGTGTTCGATCAGAAAATTATCCGCGACCTGGCGGATAAATACGGTAAAACCCCGGCGCAAATCGTCATTCGCTGGCATCTGGACAACGGCCTGGTGGTCATTCCGAAATCGGTCACGCCGTCGCGCATCGCCGAGAACTTTGACGTCTGGGATTTCCGGCTGGACAAAGACGAGCTGGGTGAAATTGCGAAGCTTGATAAGGGCAAGCGTTTAGGGCCCGATCCGGATCAGTTTGGCGGGTAATCCCCCCACCCGGCCCTCGCCCCATTGGGGTGTGGGTGTTCATGTGCCGTCTCCCCTTTGGGGAGAGGGTTAGGGTGAGGGGTGAGGGGTGAGGACATCATCGTTATCCAATCTTACGCTTTGCGCTCTTCTTCGTCCCCGCACCACCGTTCGAACGCTGATGGACAATCGGCGTGTGCTTTGTCAGCGCGGGGCGCGTATTGCGGTTCTGGCGACGCGCTTCGCGCATCTCATCCAGCGTCGGGGCCGGTACCAGGCAGTCACGGCGCGAGCCAATCAGGTGTTTTTTACCCATCTCTTCCAGCGCCTGGCGGATCAGCGGCCAGTTTTTCGGATCGTGATAGCGCAGCAGCGCCTTATGCAGACGGCGCTGTTTATCCCCTTTCGGTACCACCACCTCTTCACTCTTGTAGCCAATCTTACTCAGCGGGTTCTTGCCGGTGTAATACATGGTCGTCGAGTTGGCGAGCGGCGACGGATAGAAGTTCTGCACCTGATCCAGACGGAAGCGACGCTGCTTCAGCCACAGCGCCAGGTTGACCATGTCTTCATCGCGCGTGCCCGGGTGCGCGGAGATGAAGTACGGGATCAGATACTGCTCTTTGCCCGCCTGTTTCGAGTAGGTGTCGAACAGCTGCTTAAAGCGATCGTAACTGCCCATGCCCGGCTTCATCATCTTCGACAGCGGGCCTTCTTCGGTGTGCTCCGGCGCAATCTTCAGATAGCCGCCAACGTGGTGCGTCGCCAGCTCTTTGATGTAGCGCGGATCTTCCACGGCAATGTCGTAACGTACTCCGGAGGCGATGAGGATCTTCTTGATGCCCTTCAGGTCGCGCGCGCGGCGGTAGAGGTTGATCGTCGGTTCGTGGTTGGTGTCCATGTGCTCGCAAATGCTCGGGTAGACGCACGAGAGACGACGGCAGGTCTGCTCCGCGCGCGGCGATTTGCAGCGCAGCATATACATGTTCGCGGTTGGGCCGCCGAGATCGGAGATCACCCCGGTAAAGCCCGGCACCGAGTCGCGAATGGCTTCGATCTCATTGATGATCGAATCTTCAGAGCGGCTCTGGATAATGCGCCCCTCGTGCTCGGTAATTGAGCAGAAGGAACAGCCGCCGAAGCAGCCGCGCATGATGTTGATCGAGAAGCGGATCATCTCATACGCCGGGATACGGGCGTTGCCGTACGCCGGGTGCGGCACGCGCTTGTAAGGCAGCGCAAAGACGCTGTCCATCTCTTCGGTGGAGAGCGGGATCGCCGGCGGGTTGATCCAGATAAAGCGCTCGCCGTGCTTCTGCATCAACGCGCGGGCGCAGCCCGGGTTGGTTTCGTGGTGCAGAATACGGGACGCGTGCGCGTAGAGCACCTTGTCGGCTTTTACCTTCTCGTAGGACGGCAGCAGCACATAGGTCTTTTCCCACGGCTTCGGACGCGGCGGCTGCACAACGATAGCCTTCGCTTCCGCTTTCTTCGGCTCAACCGGCTTGTTATCCGCACACGGCAGATCTTCACCATACGGGTGCGGGATCGGATCGATTTTGCCCGGCATATCGATGATACGGGAATCTACCCCGCTCCAGCCCGGCAGCGCCTCTTTCACCATGATCGCGGTGTTGCGCACGTCACGGATGCTGCTCACCGGCTCGCCCTGCGACAGACGGTGCGCAACTTCCACCAGCGGACGCTCGCCGTTACCGTAAATCAGCATGTCGGCCTTGGAGTCCACCAGCACCGAGCGGCGAACCGTATCCGACCAGTAGTCATAGTGCGCGGTGCGGCGCAGGCTCGCCTCGATGCCGCCCAGAATCACCGGCACGTCTTTCCAGGCTTCTTTGCAGCGCTGGGTATAGACCAGGGTCGCGCGATCCGGGCGTTTACCCGCCACGTTATCCGGCGTGTAGGCGTCGTCATGGCGCAGCTTGCGGTCGGCGGTATAGCGGTTGATCATCGAGTCCATGTTGCCGGCGGTGACACCGAAGAACAGGTTGGGTTTACCCAGACGCATAAAGTCGTCTTTACTGTTCCAGTCGGGCTGGGAGATGATCCCCACGCGGAAGCCCTGCGCTTCGAGCATACGGCCACAGATGGCCATGCCGAAGCTCGGATGGTCAACGTAGGCATCGCCCGTGACCAGAATGATATCGCAGCTGTCCCAGCCCAGCTGGTCCATCTCTTCCCGGGACATCGGCAGGAACGGCGCCGGTCCAAAGCAGGCCGCCCAGTACTGGGGCCAGGAGAAGAGGTCACGATCCGGCTGGATCAGGGAGATTGCGCTCATAATGCTTCCGAAGAAAAAATAGACAAAAGGAGCGGGATTATACGCTGTTCATCCGTCAGATTTGAAGAAAAGGATGCAGGAAGCAGGCAGATATTCGTGGAAGTCGTTAAAATACAGCGCCCTGTTAATTTTGCATCATAATTACCCCTGACTCTTCCGGTCTTCAGCCGCCGGGAGGAATTCTGGCGTGGAGTTGCTTTGTGAAGTTCAACGATTCGTTACATGTGTCTCAGCTGCGGGTTGTGCTCCACCTCTGCGGTTTTTTGGTTCTGCTGTACAGCCTGTCGATGCTGCCGCCGATGGTCATCGCCCTGCTCAATAAAGAGCGGACCTACTTTGCGTTCCTGACCACCTTTTTGACCTTTTTCAGCCTCGGAGGGTTAACCTGGCGGGCAACCCGCCACGCCGGCATACAGCTGCGCACCCGCGACGGTTTCGTGATCATCGTGCTGTTCTGGCTGCTGTTTTCATTGATAAGCGCCATGCCGCTATGGATGGATGATGGCCTGCACCTCTCCTTTGCGGACGCGCTCTTCGAAGGGGTTTCCGGGATCACCACCACCGGGGCGACGGTGATCGGGGACGTCAGCGCCCTGCCGAAGTCGTACCTTTATTATCGCGCTCAGCTCAATTTCATTGGCGGATTAGGCGTCATCGTGCTGGCTGTCGCGGTTCTGCCGCTGCTGGGCATTGGTGGCATGAAGCTCTATCAGTCAGAGATGCCGGGTCCGTTCAAGGAGGAGCGCCTGACGCCCCGCCTTGCCGATACCGCACGTACCCTGTGGGTGACCTACTTCGCGCTGGGCGTGGCCTGCACCCTGGCCTACTGGCTGGCGGGGATGTCCTTTTTTGACGCCCTCTGTCACGGGCTTTCGACGGTGTCACTGGGCGGGTTCTCCACCCGCAGCGAGAGCATCGGTTTTTATGACAGCCACGCGATTGAGCTGGTTGCCGGGGCGTTTTCACTGCTCTCCGCGTTTAACTTCACCCTCTGGTACGTCGCCATTGTCCGACGCACCCTGAAGCCGATTCGCCGCAGCCCTGAGGTGAGATTCTTTCTGAGCGCCGCCGCGGTGATTATCGTCATCACCGCCTGGCAGGTCTGGCACGCGGGAATGTACAACCCTGTCGATAGCCTGGTGCACGCCTTCTTCCTGGCCAGTTCGATGATGACCGATAACGGCCTTTCGACAGCTGACTATGCCCAATGGCCCGCCCACACCATCTTCCTGCTGTTGAGCGCCAGCTTTTTTGGCGGCTGCGTAGGCTCAACCTGCGGCGGGATCAAAGCCCTGCGTTTTCTCATTATGTTCAAGCAGAGTATTCAGGAGATGAACCAACTGGCCCATCCGCGCGCGCTGCTGAGCATAAAGGTGGGCAAAAGCGTGGTGAATGAACGCGTCCTGCGCTCGGTATGGAGCTTCTTTTTTCTCTACGTGATGATCACGGGCTTTTTTGTCTGGGCGCTTAATTTGATGGGCTACGACCTGTTTACGTCATTCGCCACGGTTGCCGCCTGTATCAACAACATGGGGCTGGGATTTGGCGAGACGGCATCAACGTTCGGCACGTTAACAGAGGGAGCGAAACTGCTGATGTGCGCGGCGATGATCTTAGGGCGTCTGGAAATTTACCCGGTACTGATTCTGTTCTCGCGCTTTTTCTGGCGGGCTTAAAACATTCCCGGCGAACCGGGAATGTCAGGGGGTTAAGGCGCGGGGTTAATCAGCATCTGCCCCACGGAGCCCCTGTCCATCATCTCCAGCGTCTGGCTGTGGAACAGGAACGGGAAGTGCGGCCAGGAAGGCTGGCCGTAGTAGACGAGCAGTTCAACCTGGCCGTCCACCCAGACGGTATCTTTCCATCCACGGTCTTCCGGGAACGGCATCGCACCGTTAACGTTGCGGATCAGGAAGCTTACCCCTTCAATATGGAACGACTGCGGCATATCTGAACGCACCGTCCAGCGCTCCCAGGTGCCCTGCTGGGCGGTGATATCAATACGGTTCACATCCCATAGCGCGCCGTTAATGCCTGGATCGTCGCCCAGGCTGATATCACGGCTGCGCACCGGCGAACCGCTCACGATCTCCTGCGGCAGCAGACGCATCGGCAGGCTGTCGGTGACCAACGGCAGCAGGCCGGTTGGGCGCAGGGTTAACACCAGCGTGGAGACCAGAATGCTCGACGGCTCAAAGAACCCGCGAATACGATCAACAATGCTCGCGGCTTCACCACAGGTGACGGAGACTTCATCCCCGTTGGTCATATCCACCAGAATTTCACGACGCTCTCCCGGCGCCAGCGCCAGCTGTTTTACGGAGACAGGCGCGGGTAAAAAGCCCTGGTCGCCGGAGATGACGTGCAGCGGGCGGCCATCGCTCATCTGCAGCTGATAACGGCGCGAGTTAGAGGCGTTGAGCAGACGCAGGCGCACCCAGCCACGGGACACTTCCACGTACGGGCTCTGCGCGCCGTTAACCAGCAGCGTATCGCCGACGAAGCCACCGCTGCCCGGCTCGCTGTACTCCGGCGTACCGAAGTTATCCAGACGTTTATCCTGAATGATGACCGGGAAATCATCCACGCCGTAGTGGTTCGGGATTGGCAGCGATTTGCTCATCTCATCTTCCACCAGCCACATGCCGGCCAGGCCGTTATAGACCTGCTGCGCCGTACGGTTAGGGGTATTGGCGTGATACCACAGGGTTGCCGCGCTCTGGCGGATCGGCAGGACGGGCGCCCAGTCGGCGTTGGGGGACATCATTCGCGCCGCGCCGCCAATCAGTGGGCCAGGAACCTGTAAGCCGCTGATGGTCATGGCGACGTTTTCAGCCGTACGGTTGCTGTAAATGAGCTTAACGTCATCGCCGTTCCACACGCGGACGGTCGGCCCGAGGTAGCGCCCGTTAATGCCCCACACCGGCGCGCGCGTGCCCTGGGTGAACGACCAGTGGCTGCGCTGAAGCGTGAGGAAAAGCGGCTGCCCGCGACGGGATTCAATCAACGGCGGAATGGGCAGCGGCTGTTGCTGCCCGGCGGCGCTGGCTGTCAGCGGCATCGCACCCGCACAAAGGGCAATCCCCGAAGCCTGAATAAACTGACGCCGACTGAGTGACATATAAGCTCCATCTGAAACGACTAACAACGCGGGAATTCGTTTTCCCTTTAACGCCGGATTAAACCTTACCGGCGGCTTCTCTTTCTGCGACTTCTTTGTCCAGCAGCGCAATATGCTGAGCCATCAGCTCGCGGCAGTGTGCTGCCAGTTCGCGCACCTGGTCTTTACCGTACTTGCTGGTATCGACGGGTGGCAGCATTTCGACAATCACCAGACCATTATTCAGGCGGTTAAGATTAATCTTATTAGAAGTATTGGAAACGCACACGGGAATAATTGGAACACCTGCCGCAATTGCGGCATGAAACGCACCGGTTTTAAACGGCAGCAGACCGCGACCGCGGCTGCGAGTTCCTTCCGGGAACATCCAGATGGATATTTTGCGCTTTTTAAAATGGTTCACCACTTCCGCAATGGTGCCGTGCGCTTTTGCGCGGTTATTACGGTCGATCAGCAGGTTACCGGTCAGCCAGTACAGCTGGCCAAAAAACGGGATCCACAGCAGGCTTTTTTTCCCCACCGTTACGGTCGGCGGCAGAACAATATTGGAGGCCGTCACCATATCGTAGTTGTTCTGATGGTTGGCGATATAGATGGCGTTACCGAAATTTTCCGCCCCTTCAGGCAGGCGTTTTTCAACCTTCAGGCCAAACAGCGGCGCAAGGCGGCCGAACATATGGCCAAAGGTGGCAACATGCTTCGGATTACGCGGGCTGAACAGGCAGTAAATAGAGCCGAAAATACAGACCAGAATGCAGTAGATAACGGTAAGAATAAGACGAACAATATATAGCATAGCGACCTCTGAAGCCCTGACAGCTGACAATTATACTTCACCTGTGGCCAGGTAAGGACTTTATTACGAGCGCGTATTGTTAATCGCAACGCACGAATTAACAACGATTTTACGGGAAATTTTATTGAAATACCCCCTCCGGACAGAGGGGGTGTCACGGCATTACTCTTCGCTGTCGCCCGCGCTGCTGCGCGCAGGGGAATCAATCTCCACGCGGTCGATACGCTGCAGGCCGCGCATCAGCGAACCGCGGCGGCCACGCTCGCCCACCACTTTCTGCAGCTCTTCCGGACGAAGCTTGATTTTACGCTTGCCGACGTGAATGGTCAGCGTGCTTTGCGGCGGCAGAAGGAAGAGATGCGCCAGGCCATCTTCACCTTTCGCGGCTTCCGCAGACGGTATGTTGATGATCTTGTTGCCCTTACCTTTCGACAGCTCCGGCAGGTCGCTGACCGGGAACATCAGCATGCGTCCGGCAGAGGTGATCGCCAGCAGCATGTCGCTCTCGTTCTCGATCACCAGCGGCGGCATCACGTGAGCGTTGTCCGGCAGGCTGATCAGCGCTTTACCGGCGCGGTTACGCGACACCAGGTCGTTAAAGGTACAGATAAAGCCATAGCCCGCATCGGACGCCAGCAGCAGCTTCTGGTCATCGGCCTCCATAAGCATGTGGTCAACCGTTGCGCCCGGCGGCAGCGTCAGCTTGCCGGTCAGCGGTTCGCCCTGGCCGCGCGCGGAAGGCAGCGTGATCGGGTCGATGGCGTAGCTGCGACCCGTGGAGTCGATAAACGCCACCGGCTGGTTGCTCTTACCTTTCACCGCCGCTTTAAAGCTGTCGCCCGCTTTGTAGCTCAGACCCGGCGCGTCGATATCGTGGCCTTTGGCGCTGCGCACCCAGCCGCTCTGCGACAGGACAATGGTCACCGGCTCGGACGGCTGCATGTCGTGCTCGTTCATCGCCTTCGCTTCTTCGCGCTCGTGCAGCGGAGAACGACGGTCATCGCCGAAGGCATCGGCATCCGCCTGCAGCTCTTTCTTCAGCAGGTTATTCATTTTGCGTTCTGACGCGAGGATCGCCTGCAGCTGATCGCGCTCTTTTTCCAGCTCGTTCTGCTCGCCGCGGATCTTCATCTCTTCCAGCTTAGCGAGATGGCGCAGCTTCAGTTCGAGGATCGCTTCGGCCTGGGTTTCGCTGATGCCGAAGCGCGACATCAGGGCCGGCTTCGGCTCGTCCTCGGTACGGATGATCTCGATCACCTCGTCGATATTGAGGAACGCCACCAGCAAACCTTCGAGGATGTGCAGGCGCTTAAGCACCTTCTCCAGACGATGGTTCAGACGACGGCGCACCGTATCGCGGCGGAACGTCAGCCATTCGGAGAGGATCTCCAGCAGGTTTTTCACCGCCGGGCGTCCGTCAAGGCCGATCATGTTCAGGTTGATGCGGTAGCTTTTTTCCAGATCGGTGGTGGCGAACAGGTGGTTCATCACCTGCTCCATGTCCACGCGGTTGGAGCGCGGCACGATCACCAGACGGGTAGGGTTCTCGTGGTCGGACTCGTCGCGCAGGTCATCCACCATCGGCAGCTTTTTATTGCGCATCTGGGAAGCGATCTGCTCCAGCACTTTCGCGCCGGAAACCTGGTGCGGCAGCGCGGTGATCACCACGGCGCCGTCCTCTTTATTCCACACCGCGCGCATGCGCACGGAGCCGCGACCGTTCTGGTAGATTTTGCGGATTTCCGCGCGCGAGGTGATGATCTCGGCTTCGGTCGGGTAGTCCGGCCCCTGGACGATATCCAGCAGATCGTCCAGCGAGGTTTTTGGCTGCTCAATCAGAGTGATGGCGGCTTTCGCCACTTCACGCAGGTTGTGCGGCGGAATGTCCGTCGCCATGCCGACCGCGATACCGGTGGTGCCGTTCAGCAGGATGTTCGGCAGACGCGCAGGCAGCATTTTCGGCTCCTGCATCGTACCGTCGAAGTTTGGCACCCAGTCAACGGTTCCCTGACCCAGCTCGCCCAGCAGCACTTCGGCATATTTGGACAGGCGGGATTCGGTATAACGCATCGCCGCGAAGGATTTCGGATCGTCCGGCGCACCCCAGTTCCCCTGCCCGTCCACCAGCGGGTAGCGGTAAGAGAACGGCTGCGCCATCAGCACCATCGCTTCATAACAGGCGCTGTCGCCGTGCGGATGGTATTTACCCAGTACGTCACCGACGGTACGGGCGGATTTCTTGAACTTGGCGGTGGCGTTCAGCCCCAGCTCGGACATCGCGTAGACGATGCGGCGCTGAACGGGCTTCAGGCCATCCCCGATAAACGGTAACGCCCTGTCCATGATGACGTACATGGAGTAGTTCAGGTAGGCGTTTTCCGTGAATTCATGTAGCGCGAGGCGCTCTGCCATATCGCTCATTACGTGTGATTCCTCAACTCAGAAACCGAAGGGTTTCAGGCAATATTGCCGCAGATACTACCTCATCTGATGAATTGAGTCACAAAGAAAAAGGGCCGCATAAGCGGCCCTTTTCGGGTTATTTGTTCAGCTTGATGACCTGCTTCACGTCGATTTCAAATTCGTTCCAGTCTTTGTCGACTTTACCCTGCAGTTCGACTTTATCCTGCGGGGTCACGGTCACGCCGTTCCAGCGCTTGTGATCAATCTCGACCACTACCGTGCCGGACTCATCGCGGAAGGTGTAGCGGTCATCGGACAGGCGCTCGGTAATGTTCCCGCGCAGCTTCACCCAGGCGTCGTCCTTCAGATCTTTGACTTTAGCCGCGGTGGTGAGGTTGGCGTTGTTATCGACAAAACCGCCTTGCTGGGTTTGCGTCTGGGTCTGTGTAGCGGATGGGCCAGTGAAACCGCCCTGAGCAGCAAAGACCGGCGCGGTGGTCATCATCATGATGGCAGCAATTGCAGCGAATTTTTTCATCGTAATCTCTCCCTTTAATGTCGTTTCACAATCCATTAAACAGGGTAAACCTTAACAACTTCTTAAGGGGAAAATTTATTTATTTTTACTGTACAGCAGGCGCTTGCAGAGGGTTTACTGACGGCATCAAGGAGGGAACATGCGCATTTTACTGGTAGAAGACGACAGGTTAATTGGTGATGGCATCAAAGCGGGCTTAAGCAAACTGGGCTTTAGCGTGGACTGGTTTACCGACGGGAAAACCGGACAGGCCGCGCTCGCCTCTGCGCCCTATGATGCCGTCGTGCTTGATCTGACCCTGCCGGAACTGGACGGTCTGGACATCCTGCGCGCCTGGCGCGAAAGCGGGCGCAGCGAGCCGGTACTGATCCTGACGGCGCGGGATGCGCTGAACCAGCGCGTCGAGGGGCTGCGCCTCGGGGCGGACGATTATCTCTGTAAGCCGTTCGCGCTGATCGAGGTGGCTGCCCGCCTGGAAGCGCTGGTGCGCCGCAGCCACGGCCAGACGCGCAGCGAGTTGCGCCACGGCAAGGTGACGCTCGACCCGGCAAGCCTCGTCGCGACGCTGGATGGCGAAACGCTGACGCTTAAACCGAAAGAGTTCGCCCTGCTGGAGCTGTTAATGCGTAACGCGGGCCGGGTGCTGCCGCGCAAGCACATCGAGGAAAAGCTTTATACCTGGGACGATGACGTCTCCAGCAACGCCGTGGAAGTCCATGTTCATCATTTACGCCGCAAGCTCGGGAGCGAGTTTATCCGCACCGTGCACGGCATCGGCTATACCCTGGGTGACGCATGAAGCTGAGCCTGAAGCTGCGCCTGACGCTCCTCTTTTTAGCGCTGTCCCTGACGGCCTGGTTTGCCGCCAGCCTGGTGGCGTGGCAGCAGACTACCCACAAGCTCGATAAGCTGTTCGATACGCAGCAGATGCTGTTTGCCAAACGGCTGCTGACAATGGATCTTGACGAGATCCGCGCGCCGGAGCGCATGCGCGAGGTGCCGAAAAAAGCCAAACACGGGCATCTGGACGATGACGCGCTGGCCTTTGCTATTTACGCTTCAGACGGCACGATGATCCTTAACGACGGCGAAAACGGACGCGATATTCCGTATCACTATCGTCGCGATGGCTTTGATGACGGACGGCTTCAGGATGACAACGACGAATGGCGCTTTTTATGGCTGACGTCGCCAGACGGAAAATACCGCGTGGTGATCGGCCAGGAGTGGGAGTACCGGCAGGATATGGCGCTGGACGTGGTCAGCTCGCAGCTGACGCCGTGGCTGGTGGCGCTGCCGGTGATGCTGCTGTTGCTTATTGTCCTGCTGAGCCGGGAGCTAAAGCCCCTGAAAAAGCTGGCCCAGACCCTGCGTTCCCGCTCGCCGGACGCCACCGACGCCCTGCCCACTCAGGACGTGCCTGCCGAAGTGCGCCCCCTGCTCGACTCGCTGAACCATCTTTTTGCGCGTACCCAGGAGATGATGGCCCGCGAGCGCCGCTTCACCTCCGACGCCGCCCACGAGCTGCGCAGCCCGCTGGCCGCGCTGAAGGTGCAAACCGACGTGGCGCAGCTTTCACAGGACGATCCGCAGGCGCAGGAAAAAGCACTGGCGCAGCTGCACACGGGTATCGACCGCGCCTCCCGGCTGGTGGATCAGCTCCTCACCCTGTCGCGCCTGGACTCGCTGGATAGCCTGGACGGCGTAGAACAGATAGCGATGGCCGACCTGCTGCAGTCTGCGGTGATGGATATCTACCCTTCGGCGCAGCAGGCGGGTATTGATATTCGTCTGAACATCAACGCGCCGGAGGTGACTCGCACGGGCCAACAGCTCCTTCTGAGCCTGCTGGCGCGTAACCTGCTGGATAACGCCACCCGTTACAGCCCGCGCGGCAGCGTGGTAGATGTGACGCTGAACACCCGTAGCTTCACCGTGCGCGACAACGGCCCGGGCATTTCACCCGATGCGCTGGCGCGTCTCGGCGAGCGGTTTTATCGTCCGCCGGGTCAGGACGCAACGGGCAGCGGGCTGGGATTATCCATTGTGAAACGCATTGCCGCGCTGCACGGCATGCGCGTCTCACTGGGCAATGCGCCTGAAGGCGGCTTTAACGTGAAGGTCAGCTGGTAAGGGATTATTGCACTACGCGCAAAAGACTTTGCACATTTTGCTCATTTTTCCGCTCCGCCCTCGCGCGTAGAATACCGGACATACTCTCAGCATCGAGGACAAAAAATGAGCAACATTCTGATTATCAACGGCGCAAAAGAATTTGCGCACTCTAAAGGCCAGCTTAATGACACCCTGACCGAGGTCGCGGACGGTTTCCTGCGCGACGCCGGGCATGATGTTAAGGTCGTACGTGCGGACAGCAACTATGACGTGAAGGCCGAAGTGCAGAACTTCCTGTGGGCCGACGTGGTTATCTGGCAGATGCCGGGCTGGTGGATGGGCGCACCGTGGACCGTGAAAAAGTACATGGACGACGTATTCACCGAAGGTCACGGTTCGCTGTATGCCAGCGACGGCCGCACCCGTTCAGACGCGTCTAAAAAATACGGCTCCGGCGGCCTGATTCAGGGGAAAAAATATATGCTCTCCCTCACCTGGAACGCTCCTCTGGAAGCCTTCACCGAAAAAGATCAGTTCTTCGAGGGCGTGGGCGTCGACGGCGCGTACCTGCCGTTCCACAAGGCGAATCAGTTCCTGGGCATGGATCCGCTGCCGACCTTTATCGTTAACGACGTGATTAAAATGCCGGACGTCCCGAGCTATATCGCAGAATATCGCAAGCATCTCGCGAAAATTTTTGCTTAACTGGTAGCCTGGAATTAAAGGAGTAGTAACCATGCTTACAGTAATCGCAGAAATCCGTACTCGTCCAGGTCAACATCACCGCCAGGCGGTGCTGGATCAGTTCGCGAAAATCATCCCAACCGTACTGAAAGAAGAAGGCTGCCACGGCTACGCGCCGATGGTCGATGCCGCTACCGACGCGAGCTTCCAGTCCACCGCGCCAGACTCCATTATCATGGTTGAGCAGTGGGAAACCGTCGCGCACCTTGAAGCGCACCTGCAGACCGCGCACATGAAAGCCTGGAGCGATGCGGTGAAGGGTGACGTGCTGGAGACCCACATCCGTATTCTGGAGCAAGGGGTTTAAAACCTGCCTTCCCTCTCCTTCCGGGGAGGGAAATCTCTCTGACCTGCTATGCTTATTCTGACTTCATGATTAACAGGAGGATGGAATGGGTCTTTTTAACTTCGTAAAAGAAGCAGGCGAAAAGCTATGGGATAACCTGACCGACCATAAAGGTCAGAGCGACAAAATCACCGAGCACCTCAAGAAACTCAACATTCCCGGTTCAGACAAAGTTCAGGTTAACGTTACCGACGGCAAAGCCAGCGTGACGGGCGACGGGCTGACCCAGGAGCAGAAGGAAAAAATCCAGGTTGCCGTCGGGAACATCGCGGGCGTCAGCGAGGTGGAGAACAACATCACCACGACCGATGCCAAAGATGAAGCCACCTACTACACGGTGAAATCCGGCGATACCCTGAGCGCTATCTCCAAAACCGTGTACGGCGATGCTAACCAGTACAATAAGATTTTTGAAGCTAACCGCCCGATGCTCTCCAGCCCGGATAAAATCTATCCTGGCCAGACGCTGCGTATTCCGAAAGCGTGATCCGCGAGCCGGGGAAATCAGCTGCTTTTCTTCCCCGGTTTTAACCCACGATGTAACTCGTTGATGCGCTTCATCGACTTGATGGTGCGCTGCGGTTCGGTGGAGGCCACGGATAAAATAATCATCTCCAGACACAGCAGCACCGTGCCGTGGAGCGGGATTTTACCTTTCTCGCCGCCGCGTGGGACGTGGATCACCACGCTGGCCTCTTTGCTGAATCGCGAGTCGATGGCATTGGTCAGCAAAATCGTGGGAATACCCAGCCGTTTTGCTTCGCGCAGCGTGGTTTGCCCTTCCCGGTGCGCGGATTTTTGCGCCATCATGATCAGCACATCTCCGCGCTGGAGCCCGATCAGCTGCTCGGCCAGCCCTATTCCGGTACGGTTAAGCGGCGTGGCGGGTAGCCCCATCCGGCTAAAGAGTCTGGCGGTGTATTCGGCCAAAATCCCGGACGCGCCAATTCCAAATATGGCAACCTGCCTCGCCTGCGCCAGCAGCGAGACCGCCTGCGCCATCGCGAAGCGGTTATGGGGTTCAGACAACACTTCACAGGTATGCTGATGCCCCTCCAGCACGAAATCAATGCTCGCATTGACGTCGCTGGTCAGCGTATTTACCGTGGTGGAGATCTTTTCGCTGGAGGTCACGACCGGGCCAAACCACTGCTCCAGCGTCTGCTTCAGATCGCGCAGCCCGGCAAAACCCAGCGCCTGGATGGCGCGAACGACGGTGGCATCCGACGTTTTCAGCAGCGTCGCGATCTCCATTGCCGTCTGTTCCATCACCGCTTCCCGATTTTCATTGATATAGCGCGCCACCTGTAGCAGCCGAGGCGTGAGCTGGTGCGATCGCGAGCGGAGGCGGTCCCCGAAGAGATCAACTTTACGGCTCATCGTGACGCCTCCGGCAGCGGACGTCCGGCAATGTGCGACTGCACCTGCGCGGTCATCAGCCCTAACGAGGCGAACGAGTTCGAGATGGCCTCTTCACGCGAGATCAGCACGTAATGTCCGGTCCGACAGGCATTCAGGAACTGGCACCAGCCCGGCATCACTGCATCCATCGCTGCCAGCTCATCCTGCGGTTTGCCGCCCGTATCCCCGCGCCAGGTGGCGAAAACGAAATCGGCATCCAGTTCCGGCAGCCGCTCGGCGCTGACGTCAATGCGCCCCCCTTCCGGGATGGACTCAATCAGCGGCGGGAAGGTAAACCCGGCATCACGCAGCACGCGCCCCAGCGAATGGTAGCTGTGCATGGCGTTGATTTTCCCCTGATTGGCCTGAATTACCGACACGCTCACCTTGCGGGTATCAATCGTCGCTTTCAGCGCCTTAATTTGCTCCTGATAGCGCCGCTCCAGAATCCTGAGCCGCGCCTGCGTTCCGGTCAGCTGCGCCAGCTTGCGGTAGATCTCCGGCGCGCCGCCGTCGAGATGATCGATGCTCACCGTCGGGGCAATTTTCTCCAGCTGTTCCACCGGGGTGTTGCGCGTCGGCTCGGTAACGATCAGGTCCGGTTTTGCGGCGGCAATGGCTTCGATATCGATATCCGCAGTGCCGATAAACTTGATGTCGGAATTATCGAAGTCGACGCCGGTCAACATGCCGCTGGAACGCAAGAAGTGGCTGCCGTCCGGCCGGGTACGGCCATGGCTCGCCACCGGCGGTACGCCAAGCTCAATTAACGGAATGGTAATGTCCAGGTCGTGTAACGAGACGATCCGTTTCGGATGCGCCGGTACCACCACCTTACGGTTCAGATCGTCAGTAAACGTCTGCGTCGGCTCGGCCGCGCTCGCCGCAAACCCCGCCAGCAACAGCATCGAAAACAGTATGCGCATGTTAATCCCCTAAAATCTGTCCCGACGCTGCCAGAGCAGCAGCAGGAAAAACGGTCCGCCAATCAGTGAAATCACAATTCCCGCCGGCAGCTGCAGCGGGAGGAATGCCAGCCGCCCGATGTTATCCGCCAGCAGCACCAGCAGCGCCCCCAGCACGGCGCTACCCGTCAGGAGCGCCGTTTGCCCGCCGCGGAGCAGCAGGCGCGCCATATGCGGCGCAATCAGACCGACAAAACCTATGCTGCCCACGCAGGAGACGCAGGCCGCCGTCAGCACTACCGGGGCGAGAACCCTTAGAAGCGCCAGCCGCTGTGCGCGCACGCCAAGGCCCGCGGCGGCGTGGTTGCCGAGCAGCGCCACGTCGGCAGCGCGGGCGGTAAGCAGCAGCAGCGCAAACGCCGGAAGCGTCCAGACAGCGGCAATGCAAACCAGCGTCCAGTTTGCGGCGTGCAGGCTGCCCGCCAGCCACAGCATTGCCGTCTGCACGTCGCGCACGTCCGCCGTGGTCATAAAAACGCCCATTGCGGCGGCAAAGACCCACGACACGCCGATGCCGATCAGGATGAATCGCGGACGTGAGATATCGCGCGCCAGGGCCATCACCAGCAGCGCGGTGAGCAGCCCCCCGGCCATGCCGACCAGCGGCCGCCAGGCCAGGCCCAGCGCCGGGAACTGAAATATCAGCAGCAGTACCGCCGCGCTACAGCCCTCTTTCACCCCGATAAGCCCCGGATCGGCCAGGCCATTTCGGGTAATAGACTGCATTGCCGCACCCGCCATGCCGAGCATCCCACCGCACAGCGCCGCCATCAGCAGGCGCGGCAGGCGGATATCCATCACGATGTAGCGCGCCTCCACCGTCAGGCTTTCTGGATAAAACAGCGCACGCCCGATGGCGGAAGTCGGGATGGGCAGAGAACCATGCGTCAGGCCAAAACCTACCAGCAAGCAGGCTGCCAGCGTCAGCACGGCCAGATACGCCAACGCCTTTGGACGGACCAGCGCCGAGAAGGCGCCAACCCGAAGCGCACGCAGTCCGGCACGGTTCATTTGAACATCCTCGAGGCCATGAAGATAAAGACGGGGGCGCCAACCAGCGCGGTCATGATGCCGGTTGCCAGCTCCCAGGGCGAAAACAGCGTGCGGGCAGCGATATCCGCCAGCAGCAGAACCAGCGCCCCGCACAGGGCGGACAGCGGCACCATCACGCGCAGATCGACCGACACCAGACGGCGGACGAGCTGCGGCACCACGAGCCCGATAAAGCCGATCGGCCCGGCAATGGAGACTGCCGCACCGCAGAGCAGCGCGATGGCCAGCAGAGCGAACAGCCGGGTTTTCAGCAGCGATACGCCAAGCCCCTGCGCCATTCTGTCGCCCAGCGCCAGCATGTTGAGCGAGGGCGACAGCCAGAGCGCCAGCGCAAAGCCCACGCCAGCCACCCACAGGGCAGCGGTAATCGTTTCACCGCTGACCCCCGCCAAATCCCCCGCCAGCCAGGTGCGCATGGCGAGCAGCGTCTGTTCATCCAGGATGAGCACCGTGGCGGTAATCGACGAGACAAACGCCGACATCGCCACGCCGCACAGCGTGACTTTCATCGGCGTAAGCCCGGTGCGTCCGGACGAGGAGAACGTGAGCACCAGCAGAAACAGCGCCGCGGCTCCGGCGGCGGCAATCAGCGGGCGCCCAAACGGCAGCGTCATCCCCAGCGCGCTCGTCAGCACCACAGCCAGTGATGCCCCGGCGTTGAGCCCCAAAATATGCGGTTCGCCGAGCGGGTTGCGGATCGTGGATTGCAGCAGCACGCCCGCCACGCCGAGCGCGGCGCCCGTCACCATCGCGGCGCAGAGGCGCAGCAGTCTGAGTTTGATAATGACGTTATGATCGAAATTACGCGGATCGAAGTGGAAGAGTGCTTCCACCACCGTTTGCGGGGCGATAAGGCGGGCGCCGATCCCCAGATGGGCAATCGCGCCCGTTGCCAGCAGCACGGCGAAAATCAGGAAAGCCAGAGAGGTGCGCATCATGGCTGTTTTGCGACCTGGCGAAACGGCATAAAGAACGGTTTACCGGTCAGCGGATTGATGGACATATGTACGTCGACATCAAACATCGCTTTAATAAGCTCAGGCGTGCAGGCGTCTCCCTCATGCAGTACGCCCTCGACTTTTCCCTGGCGTAAAAAGACCAGCGAATCGCCGTAGTTTACGGCGAAGTTAAGATCGTGCAGTACCACCACCACGGTACGTCCATGCTCGCGCGTCAGCGTATGCAGCAGTTCGAGGATCTCCACCTGATAGCGGAGATCGAGGAACGTGGTGGGTTCATCCAGCAGGATATACAGCGTTTGCTGCGCCAGCGCCATGGCGATCCAGCAGCGCTGACGCTGGCCGCCGGACAGGCTTTCCACGGGCATGTGGGCAAACTCTGCCGTACCGGTCAGGCGCAGGGCCTCTTCCACCGCCTGCTCGTCCTCGTCGCTCCACTGGCGCATAACGTTCTGCCAGGGAAAACGCCCGCGCGAGACCAGCTCAAAGACGGTTAACCCTTCCGGCAGCAGCGGAGACTGCGGCAGGATGCCAAGCTGGCGGGCGACGGCTTTCGTCGGCTGCGCGTGGATCGCCTTGCCGTCGAGAACCGCCGCGCCGCCAAGCGGCTGGAGCAAACGCGCGATGGTACTCAGCAGCGTGGATTTTCCGCAGCCGTTCGCCCCCACCAGAACGGTGATTTTCTGCTGGGGGATCGCAAGGGAAATATCATCAACGATGATTTTTTTCTGATAACCGGCAGAAAGATTCTCCAGAACCAGTCCCGGTTTTGTCGTGTTGTGAGCCACGTGCATGCCAACGTAATAAAAAAGGGAAACAAATATAAATAAAAATCATTCTCTTTTAAGAGTTTGAGGCCGAGCCATGTAGTAGTCAAGAGAAGAAACACCCTGAATAAACCAGGGGTAACGGAGCGTTACTACACTAACAAGCAAAACAACAAATTATTAATTTTCAATGAAATAATGAGTTATGGCTGTGCTTTCCCGTTACGTTTCATAGATGTAGCCGATTTTTATCTTTTTTCATTTACTACTACATTTCCGCATGATTGAATGATTCTCAATTACATGTTCGATGCCGGTTCTGGCTAACGAGCAGACCATAAAGGGCAATGACTCACACGTTCTTCCGTGAATATGCTTCACGGATATTTTGGGATAACAGATGTAATGGCTACGTTCACACCTTCACTCTCTGGGGTAAAAGGGCGCGCGCTCTTTTCACTGCTGTTTATGGCGCCGCTGGTGCAGGCAGCAGACACCACGGCTAAAGACGGCGAAACACTTACCGTCACCGCCGATCCAAACACTACGGCGGAGGCCACCAACGGCTACCAGCCGCTGAACACCTCCACCGCCACGCTGACCAACATGCCGATGCTGGATATCCCGCAGGTGGTGAATACCGTCAGCGATAAGGTGCTGGCGGATCAGCACGCCACCACGCTGGATGAAGCGCTCTATAACGTCAGCAACGTGGTGCAGACCAACACCCTGGGCGGTACGCAGGATGCCTTTGTACGCCGCGGGTTTGGCGCAAACCGCGACGGCTCGATCATGACCAACGGCCTGCGCACCGTCCTGCCGCGCAGCTTTAACGCCGCAACCGAACGCGTGGAGGTGCTCAAAGGCCCGGCCTCGACGCTTTACGGCATTCTCGATCCGGGCGGCCTGATTAACGTCGTCACGAAGCGCCCGGAGAAGACCTTCGGCGGCTCGATTTCTGCCACCTCTTCCAGCTTTGGCGGCGGCACCGGACAGGTCGATGTTACCGGCCCGATTGAGGGCACGCGCCTGGCGTATCGCCTCACGGGCGAGTATCAGGACGAGGACTACTGGCGCAACTTCGGCAACGAACGCAGCACGTTTATCGCCCCGTCGCTGACCTGGTTCGGCGACGATGCCACCGTGACCGTGCTCTATTCGCATCGCGACTATAAGACGCCGTTCGATCGCGGAACGATTTTCGATCTCAACACCAAACAGCCAGTGAATGTCGATCGCAAAACCCGCTTTGACGAGCCGTTTAACGTGACCGACGGGCAGTCCGATCTCGCTCAGCTTAACGCGGAGTATCGCCTCAACAGCCAGTGGACCGCGAAGTTCGACTACAGCTACAGCCAGGATAAATATAGCGACAACCAGGCCCGCGTTATGGCCTACGATTCAAAAACCGGCACCCTGACCCGCCGGGTGGATGCGACCCAGGGCTCGACCCAGCGCATGCACAGCACCCGTGCGGATCTGCAGGGCAACGTGGATATCGCGGGCTTTTATAATGAGATCCTCACCGGCGTGTCGTATGAAAATTACGATCTGCTGCGCACGGACATGATGCGCTGTAAGAACGTCAAAGGTTTCAATATCTATAATCCGGTTTACGGCAAACTCGACGAGTGTACAACCGTCTCCGCCGCTGACAGCGACCAGACGCTCAAGCAGGAGAGTTATTCGGCCTACGCGCAGGATGCCCTGTACCTGACGGATAAATGGATCGCCGTCGCCGGGCTACGCTACCAGTATTACACCCAGTACGCGGGTAAAGGTCGTCCGTTTAACGTCAATACCGACAGCCGCGACGAGCAGTGGACGCCAAAGCTGGGGCTGGTTTACAAACTGACGCCAGCAGTCTCGCTGTTTGCCAACTACTCGCAGACGTTTATGCCGCAGTCGTCCATTGCGAGCTACATTGGCGACCTGCCGCCGGAAACGTCGAATGCGTATGAAGTGGGCGCAAAGTTTGACCTGTTCGAAGGTGTTACCGCCAACATTGCGCTGTTTGATATTCACAAGCGCAACGTGCTGTACACTGAAAGCATTGGGGGCGAAACCATCGCCAAAACCGCGGGCCGCGTGCGCTCTCAGGGCGTAGAGGTGGATCTTGCGGGGTCGCTGACGGAGAACACCAACATTATCGCCAGTTACGGCTATACCGACGCGAAAGTGCTGGAGGACCCGGATTACGCGGGTAAACCGCTGCCGAACGTGCCGCGCCACACCGGCTCCCTGTTCCTGACCTACGATATTCACAATGCGTTTGCCGGGAATACCCTGACGCTCGGCGGCGGCGGGCACGGCGTAAGCCGTCGCTCGGCAACCAACGGTGCGGATTATTATCTGCCGGGCTATTTCGTAGCGGATGCGTTTGCGGCGTATAAGATGAAGCTGCAGTATCCGGTGACGCTGCAGGTGAACGTGAAGAACCTGTTTGATAAGACCTACTACACGTCGTCCATTGCGACCAACAACCTGGGCAACCAGATTGGCGATCCGCGCGAGGTGCAGTTTACGGTGAAGATGGAGTTTTGACGTAAAAAAGCCCGGTGGCGCTAGCGCTTACCGGGCCTACGATCCATTCCCTCTCCTTGGGGGAGAGGGTTAGGGTGAGGGCATCAGGCCTCGATATCCGCCATATCGCCTTTCTCCTGCAGCCAGTTACGTCGGTCTTCCGAACGTTTTTTGGCAAGGAGCATATCCATAACGGCGTTGGTTTGCTGTTCGTCTTCGTCGCTGATCGTCAGTTGCACCAGGCGACGCGTGTTCGGATCCAGGGTCGTTTCGCGCAGCTGCATCGGGTTCATTTCGCCCAGCCCTTTAAAGCGCTGCACGTTTGGTTTGCCCTTCTTACGCTTAAGCTGCTCCAGCACGCCCGCCTTCTCTTCTTCCGTCAGCGCGTAGTAAACCTCTTTGCCAAGGTCGATACGGTACAGCGGCGGCAGCGCAACGTGGACGTGGCCGTTTTTCACCAGCGTGCGGAAGTGCTTCACGAACAGCGCGCACAGCAGCGTGGCGATATGCAGACCATCGGAGTCCGCATCCGCGAGGATACAGATCTTTCCGTAGCGCAGCTGGCTCAGATCCTCGCTGTCCGGATCGATACCGATCGCAACGGAGATATCATGCACTTCCTGCGAGGCCAGCACTTCGTCTGAAGAGACTTCCCAGGTGTTCAGGATCTTACCCTTGAGTGGCATGATCGCCTGATATTCACGATCGCGCGCCTGCTTTGCCGACCCGCCCGCCGAGTCCCCTTCCACGAGGAACAGCTCGGTACGGTTGAGATCCTGTGCGGTACAGTCGGCCAGCTTGCCCGGCAGCGCAGGGCCGCTGGTCAGCTTTTTACGCACCACTTTTTTGGCGGCGCGCAGACGACGCTGGGCGCTGGAGATGGCCATTTCAGCCAGCATCTCAGCCGCCTGAACGTTCTGGTTCAGCCACAGGGTAAACGCATCTTTCACCACGCCGGAGACGAACGCCGCGCACTGACGTGAGGAGAGACGCTCTTTAGTCTGACCGGCAAACTGCGGATCCTGCATTTTCACGGAGAGCACGTAGGCGCAGCGATCCCAGATATCTTCCGCCGACAGCTTCACGCCGCGCGGCAGAATGTTGCGGTATTCGCAGAACTCGCGCATCGCGTCCAGCAGACCCTGACGCAGGCCGTTGACGTGCGTACCGCCGAGCATGGTCGGGATCAGGTTGACGTAGCTCTCAGTCAGCAGCTCGCCGCCTTCCGGCAGCCACAGCAGCGCCCAGTCCACGGCTTCGGTATCGCCGCTAAAGTTACCGACGAACGGTTTTTCCGGCAGCGTCGGCAGGCCGTTTACCGCTTCGCACAGGTAGTCGTTCAGACCATCGGCGTAGCACCAGGTCTGCTCGGTGTTGTTGACGTGGTCTTTAAAGGTGATTTCCACGCCCGGACAGAGCACTGCTTTGGCTTTCAGCAGGTGCGTCAGGCGAGAAACGGAAAAACGTGGGCTGTCGAAGAAGCTTTCGTCAGGCCAGAAGTGGACGCTGGTACCGGTGTTGCGTTTACCGCACGTGCCGACGACCTGCAGATCCTGCACCTTTTCACCGTTTTCAAACGCGATGTTGTACACCTGACCGTCGCGGCGGACGTTGACTTCCACGCGTTTGGACAGGGCGTTCACCACGGAAATCCCCACGCCGTGCAGGCCGCCAGAGAACTGATAGTTTTTGTTGGAGAACTTACCGCCCGCGTGCAAACGGCAGAGGATCAGCTCAACGGCGGGCACGCCCTCTTCCGGGTGGATATCCACCGGCATGCCGCGACCGTCGTCGATAACTTCCAGCGACTGATCGGCATGCAGGATGACGTCAACGCGTTTGGCATGGCCCGCCAGCGCTTCGTCCACACTGTTATCAATAACTTCCTGGCCCAGATGGTTTGGGCGCGTCGTATCGGTGTACATCCCCGGGCGGCGGCGAACCGGCTCAAGCCCGGTGAGGACCTCAATGGCATCAGCGTTATAGGTTTGCGTCATGATTTAAACTAGCAATTCGCATTGATTGTCAGTGGCTGTGCAGTCCAAGAAAATCGACAATCTGGGTGAAATGATTCTCAAAGCCCGTGAAAGCATGGTTTCCGCCCTCTTCTATAGTCTGGCGGCAGGAGGCGTAATACGCCACTGCCTGGCGGTAATCCAGCACTTCATCACCCGTCTGCTGCAGCAGCCAGATGAGATCCGGCGCTTCAAGCGGGTCGACCTGCATAACTTTGAGATCGTAAATATGGCGTGACTCTAGCACATATTGCTGTCCGGTGTAGGGGTTCTCGTTTTCACCAAGAAAGTCCCTCAGCAGCTCAAACGGCCGAACCGCCGGATTAACCACAACGGCCGGCAGCATAAAGCATTGTGAGAGCCAGGTGGCATAGTATCCGCCCAGCGATGAGCCGACCACGCCAAACGATTCACCGCCGTGTTCAAGCACGATCGATTCGAGCATTTCCGCCGCCTCTGCCGGGTATGGTGGCAGCTGCGGGATGATCATCTCAACATGGGGGTGATGTTCGCTCAGCCACTGGCGAAACTGCGTAGCTTTTGCGGAGCGCGGCGAGCTGTTGAATCCGTGCAGATAAAGGAGCGTAGACATCAGTAGCCTTCTGAAGCGGTATCCGGTCGGAACTCTGCGCCCGCCAGGCGGCAGACTTCCGTGGTCAGCGTGCCGTCGGCATGCAGTTCCAGCCAGCGCCAGCCCGGCGCGATGGTATCCAGCGTAAAGTTGGCGCAGTGCGGCTTAAACTGCACGCAGGTCGACGGCGTCGCCAGCATGCGGCGTCCGTTCCAGTCGAGATCCTGTTCCTGATGAATGTGCCCGCACAGCAGATTTTTCACCCGTGGGAATTTCGCCAGCACGCTATCCAGCGCCGCGGAGTTGCGCAGGCTGTGTTGATCCAGCCAGCTGCAGCCCGCCGGTAGCGGATGATGATGAAGTAACAGCAGGGTGTGACGTTCAGGCTCAGCAGCCAGTTTGGTCTCAAGCCAGTCGAGCTGAAACTCGCTTAACTCACCGTGCGGGACGCCAAACACCTGGCTGTCCAGCAGCAGGATCTGCCACTGTTCACCCGCAAAAACACATTTCGCCGGAGAAATTCCCGCATCCTGAAGGGCGCTGTACATCGCGGGCTGGAAGTCATGGTTTCCGGGCAGCCAGACGCAGGGCACGCTAAAGCTCGCGATGCCTTCAGCAAAATGCTGGTAGGCCGCGGAGGATTGGTCCTGCGCCAGATCGCCCGTTGCGACAATCAGGTCGCAGTCGCGATGTTCAGCGTGAATGGCGCTCAGTACCGCCTGATAACTCTCCCAGGTATTAACCCCAAGCAAAGTTTCATGCTTTTCGGCAAAAAGGTGGGTATCGGTGATTTGTAATATCCTGACTGGCGCCCCACCAGCAACAGTCAGGTTCAACAGGCTTTCCAAATGGTGTCCTTAGGTAGGTTTATGACGCTAACAAACCGGAATCGCCATTGCTCCATGTGCTAAACAATATCTTAGCCAGTCGGCTAAAAACTGGTTAATTTGATGCTTTTCGTCGCGTTGATGCAACTTTTTATTCGGATAATCATACCGCGCCTTGAAGCGAAAGATCTGCTGACTTGAACACACTTCAGCGACCATCGCGTCGTGATAGAGACGCACCGTCATAGACGGCAGGCTCCAGTAGCTGATGCTGGGTGCCGTTTGCTCAATGTCCACCAGCGTAGTGTAGCGCGTTGATTCTGTTATCGTTAACCGATACTGCGCGTTGCTCACCTGATAGCTTACCGTTTCGCCGGGTGCGTCGTTTCTCGGCAGCAGGCGGCGCAGCTGGGCGAAATTGGTTTCGCACAGGCGCATCATTTCTGGGAAGTCAGGCGTATAGCGCTTCATTTTTTCCACTCGTTTCGTAATGTCTGATAATGCAGCTGCAGCCATTGCAGGGCGATGACAGACGCTGCGTTGTCGATTAAACCCTCTTCTACCCACTGATAAGCCTGCTCCCGGCTCACCACATGAACCCGAATATCTTCGTTTTCATCAGCCAGACCGTGGATCCCTTCCGCCGTCGTGGCGTCCACTTCGCCCACCATAATGGACAAGCGCTCGCTGGTGCCCCCCGGGCTTGCCAGATAACTCAACACCGGTTTTGTGCGGCCAACCACCAGCCCGGCCTCTTCCAGCGCCTCGCGACGGGCGACGTCTTCAACTGACTCGCCCTCTTCGATCATCCCGGCCACCATCTCCAGCAGCCACGGGCTTTCGCTGGTGTCATACGCGGCAATGCGGATCTGCTCCACCAGCACGACTTCGTCACGCACTGGGTCAAAGGGTAGCAAGACAGCCGCATGCCCGCGCTCAAAAATTTCGCGTCTGATTTCGCCGCTCATTTCGCCGTTAAACAGGCGATGCCTGAAACGGTAAAGATCCATTGAAAAAAAACCGCTATAAAGCGTTTCTCGTGCAATAATTTCTACATCGTTTTTGGCGAATGTCACGGGCAACTTTTCTGGTTTTTGCATGAGTCGAGTCCTGGTAGCAATGGTGATGAAATTGTGAATTTCAAGGCTGTTTGGCTGCCGTTTGTAAGGCTATATGGTAGATTGGTGCAAATTACCGCCAGATGGCACGTAACGCCAACCTTTTGGTGTGGATGATTCTGTTAGAATCGGCAATTATTTTTTAATTAGATCAGCGCTAATACTGCTTCACAACAAGGAATGCAAATGAAGAAATTGCTCCCCATCCTTATCGGCCTGAGCCTGACGGGCTTCAGTGCAATGAGCCAGGCGGAAAACCTGTTACAGGTCTACCAGCAGGCACGTCTGGGCAACCCTGATTTACGTAAATCAGCGGCCGATCGTGATGCTGCGTTTGAAAAGATTAACGAAGCGCGTAGCCCACTGCTGCCGCAGTTAGGTTTAGGTGCAGATTATACCTACAGCAACGGTTTCCGCGACGCTAACGGCGTTAACTCCAATGCTACCAGCGCCTCACTGCAATTAACACAGACGCTGTTTGATATGTCCAAATGGCGCGCCCTGACCCTGCAGGAAAAGAGCGCGGGCATCCAGGATGTGACCTATCAGACCGACCAGCAGACGCTGATCCTGAACACTGCAACCGCGTACTTCAACGTGCTGAGCGCCATTGACGCGCTCTCCTACACCGAAGCGCAGAAACAGGCGATCTACCGCCAGTTAGATCAAACCACCCAGCGCTTCAACGTGGGTCTGGTGGCGATCACCGACGTGCAGAACGCCCGTTCACAGTACGACACCGTGCTGGCTAACGAAGTGACCGCGCGTAACAACCTCGACAACGCGCTGGAATCCCTGCGTCAGGTGACCGGAAATTACTACCCTGAGCTGGCGTCCCTGAACGTGGACAGCTTCAAAACGGATAAGCCGCAGGCCGTTAACGCCCTGCTGAAAGAGGCGGAAAACCGCAACCTGACGTTGCTGCAGGCGCGTCTGAGCCAGGACCTGGCCCGCGAGCAAATTCGTCAGGCGCAGGATGGCCATCTGCCAACCCTGAGCCTGAGCGCGTCGACCGGCGTCTCTGATACCACCTATAGCGGCTCTAAAACGAATGGTGCCAATTCACAGGCTTATGACGACAGCAATATGGGTCAGAACAAAGTGGGCCTGAGCTTCTCCCTGCCGCTGTATCAGGGCGGTATGGTTAACTCCCAGGTGAAACAGGCGCAGTACAACTTTGTTGGCGCGAGCGAGCAGCTGGAAAGCGCGCACCGCAACGTGGTGCAGACCGTTCGCTCCTCCTTCAACAACGTCAACGCCTCCATCAGCAGCATCAATGCCTATAAACAGGCCGTGGTGTCTGCACAGAGCTCCCTGGACGCGATGGAAGCCGGTTACTCTGTGGGTACCCGCACCATCGTTGACGTGCTCGACGCGACCACCACGCTGTACAACGCGAAGCAGCAACTCTCAAGCGCGCGTTACCAGTACCTGATTAACCAGCTGAACATCAAGCAGGCGCTCGGTACGCTGAACGAGCAGGATCTGCAGATGCTGAACAGTGCGCTGGGCAAACCGGTCTCCACCTCTCCGGAAAGCGTTGCGCCGGAGAACCCGGAGCAGGTTGCCGCCGTTGATAACTTCAACGCCGCTGGCAGCGCGCCTGCTGCGCAGCCAGCGGCAGCGCGTACTACTACGTCCGCCAGCAAAGGCTCTAACCCGTTCCGTAACTAAAGTTGTTATCACGCCCTCTCCCACCGGGAGAGGGCGCATCTGCATCCCCCCGAACGTAAGCCAACGTAAAGATCCCCCTGATTCCACCCCTCTTCGCTTCATTTTCAACCACTCATCCACTATCCTGAGCGTTATTACCACTGGGTCCTGGAAGACAAACATGAAACGGACAAAAACGATCAATCACGCGTCGTTCCGCAAAAGCTGGAACGCACGTCACCTCACCCCTGTTGCGCTGGCAGTAACCGCTGTCTTTATGCTGGCAGGCTGTGAGAAAAACGACGAAACGGTATCGCTGTATCAAAACGCGGACGACTGCTCTGCCGCAACCGGCCAGGCTGCAGAATGTAAAACCGCCTACACCAACGCGCTGAAAGAAGCGGAACGCACCGCGCCAAAATACGCCTCACGCGAAGACTGCGTGGCGGAATTTGGTGAAGGTCAGTGTCAGCAGACGCCGGCTCAGGCAGGTACTGCGCCGGAAAATCAGGCGCAGGCGCAGTCCAGCGGCAGCTTCTGGATGCCACTAATGGCAGGCTACATGATGGGCCGCCTGATGGGTGGCGGTGCAGGCTATCAGCAGCAACCGCTGTTTAGCTCGAAAAACCCGGCCAGTCCGGCTTATGGTCAATATACCGATGCCAGCGGCAAAGGCTACGGCGCAGCGACCCCGGGCCGCACCGTGACCGTCCCGAAAACCGCGATGGCGCCGAAGCCTGCAACCACCAGCACCATCACCCGCGGTGGGTTCGGTGAGTCTGTGGCAAAACAGACCAGCATGCAGCGTAGTGCAACAGGCACTTCTACTCGCTCAATGGGCGGCTGATCATGGAACGAGTCGGTATTACCGAGCGCCCGGACTGGCGCGAAAAAGCCACCGAATACGGTTTTAACTTTCACACCATGTACGGGGAGCCGTACTGGTGTGAAGATGCTTACTACAAACTGACGCTCGACCAGGTGGAAAAACTGGAAGAGGTGACGGCCGAGCTGCACCAGATGTGCCTGAAGGTTGTGGAAAAAGTCATCGACAGCGACGCGCTGATGACCAAATTCCGTATTCCGAAGCACACCTGGAGTTTCGTCCGGCAGTCGTGGAAAACAAATCAGCCCTCGCTTTACTCTCGCCTCGATCTGGCGTGGGACGGCGTGGGTGAACCGAAGCTGTTAGAAAACAACGCAGATACGCCAACCTCCCTTTATGAAGCGGCGTTCTTCCAGTGGATTTGGCTGGAAGATCAGATGAACGCCGGAAACCTGCCGGAAGGCAGCGACCAGTTCAACAGCCTGCAGGAAAAGCTGATTGAGCGTTTTGCCGAGCTGCGGGAGCAGTTTGGCTTCAACCTGCTGCATCTTGCCTGCTGCCGCGACACGGAAGAAGACCGTGGTACGGTTCAGTATCTGCAGGACTGCGCTGCTGAAGCTGAAGTGGCGACCGAGTTCCTCTATATCGAGGATATCGGCCTGGGGGAAAAAGGTCAGTTTACGGATATGCAGGATCAGGTGATCAGCAACCTGTTCAAGCTCTATCCGTGGGAATACATGCTGCGCGAAATGTTCTCCACCAAGCTGGAAGACGCGGGCGTGCGCTGGCTGGAACCGGCATGGAAGAGCATTATCTCTAATAAAGCCCTGCTGCCGATGCTGTGGGAGATGTTCCCGAACCATCCTAACCTGCTGCCAGCGTATTTTGCGGAAGATGATTTCCCGCCGATGGAAAAATACGTCGTTAAACCGATTTTTTCCCGCGAAGGGGCGAACGTCTCAATTATCGAAAACGGTAAAACGCTGGAAGCGGTTGAAGGACCGTACGGCGAAGAAGGAATGATCGTCCAGGAATTCTGGCAACTGCCGAAGTTTGGCGACAGCTATACGCTGATTGGCAGCTGGCTCATCAACGATCGGCCCGCCGGGATTGGCATTCGCGAAGACCGCGCGCTGATCACGCAGGATTTGTCACGGTTCTATCCGCATATTTTCGTAGAGTAAGATCTGCCGGGTGGCGGCTTCGCCTGGCCCGGCATGTTTTCACCCAACCTGCACCGACAGCATACTCAAACTACCCATCTCAATGCCGTCAACCGGAATAGTAACCGGCTCCTGACCGTCCCATGCGCCCAAAACATAAAGCAGCGGCAGGAAGTGTTCCGGCGTCGGGTTAGAAAGCGAACCGCCTTCGTGATCCAGATAGTTCACCAGCGGATGCTCCTCAACCGGGCCTTGCCAGGTCAGGTTCGCTTTGACGTAGTCGTTAAAAGCGGTCGCCCACGGGTAAGGCGTATTCTCACCGTGCCAGCGCGCGGTGCGCAAGTTATGCACCACGTTGCCGCTTGCCACCAGCATGATGCCTTCATCACGCAGGTTCGCCAGCTTGCGGCCCATCTCCAGATGCCAGGCAGCCGGTTTAGTGCTGTCGATGCTCAACTGCACCATCGGGATATCCGCATTGGGGTACATTTTTATCAGCACGCCCCACGAGCCGTGGTCAAAGCCCCAGGCTTCTTTATCCAGCGCGACCGGGGCAGGAGCCAGCAAATCCACCAGCTTTTGCGCCAGCTCAGGCGATCCTGGAGCCGGATAATGCGTGTCGTACAGCGCCTGCGGGAAGCCGCCGAAATCATGAATGGTCTTAGGCGCTTCCATGGCGGTCACGCCAGTGCCACGGGTGAACCAGTGCGCGGACACCACCACAATCGCCTTCGGTCGCGGCAACGTCTCGCCAAGATGGCGCCAGGCGCGGGTATAGACGTTGTCTTCCAGAACGTTCATTGGGCTACCGTGGCCTAAAAACAGGGCCGGCATACGAGAAGAAGACATGGTGGTATCCTTAGAGAAGGTGTCAATTTGATGGTTCTACATTACGCGCATTCAGATAAAGATGAACGCAGATAACCGTGAAGATCATCATCAGGAAATTTGAATATGAGGCTGCTTAACCACGTACAGCCCCCCTCATCAGACTATACTCACTGGCTGTAAAATAAAGATGACAATAATAAACCGCACCAATGCCAGTAAATATTAGAAAATTAATGTCAACATTTATATCGACCAAAAATACATTAAAAAAATTATATCATCATCGCTGCTAAGCCGCTAAATCAGGAGAGCAGGCCGGACCTTACAATCAACAGAAATTATATATAAAGGTTAACTTAAATTAGCTTTAAGCTACAGTAATCGCATTCTCTCTCCGTCCTCCCGTATACTCAAACTGCTTTCTGAAATTAATATTCAGAGTATGAATTCATTTGAAAAAGGATATTTTCATGTATATGGGTAAAAAAGTACTGTTAGCGGTTGCGATGGCTGCCATTGTATCGGGTTCTGCCTTCGCGGAAGAACAGGGTTCCGGCAAAATTAAATTTAAAGGCGTGGTTATTGATGCACCATGCAGCATTGCACCGGACAGCGTTGACAAAGAAGTTGACCTGGGTGAAGTGACCACTGCCGTTATTAATGCCAACAAAAAGTCTACTGCTGTTCCGGTTGATATCAACCTGGAAAACTGCCAGCTTGACGATCCTGCTGATGAGACCGACACGCCAATTACCAAAGTCGATGTCACCTTCACCAGCGCAGCAACAGACGCGACTGACACCAGTCTCATGACCAACACCTACGCCAGCGGCGCACAGAACGTGGGCGTTCGTTTGCTGGATAACGCCGAATCCAACATCACGCTGGGCGCGGCTAATGAAGTTGATCTGCTGGCAGGCTCCACTACTCAAACGCTGCACTTTAAAGCGTTAATGGAAGTGCCTGCAGGTAAAACCGCGACTGCCGGCCAGGTAGAAGCCACCGCCAACTATGTGCTGATGTACAAATAATACTACGCGACAAAACAGACCGGCTGGCTTAATGCGTCAGTCGGTCCGCAACATTATTTTGAGTAACAGGATGATGACATATAAATTACAAAAAACAATCATCATTGCGTCCCTGTTAATGACGAAATGCACCTGCGCCACTGAGTTTAATATCAATGCTATTGATAAAGACCAGCGAGGCAGCGTCGATCTTTCTCTTTTTAAAGATGAAATAGCCGTCATCCCCGGAAGCTATTTTGTTACCGTTTCTATTAATGACGTTCCACTGGCGAACGGATGGCAGCTTAACTGGAAAGCGTTTAATGATTCAGTACAGGTATGTATTCCGTCTGAACTGGCTGATACCTTTGCGCTAAAAGATGATATTCGTAACGCTTTACCCGAAAAAGACGGATGCATTGATTTCACCTCCCGGCCCGATATTACCTTTACGTTTGAGCAAGCAACCCAAACGTTAAAAGTTACCGTTCCGCAGGCATGGCTGCAGTACCGTGCCGCTGACTGGATGCCTCCCTCCACATGGGATAACGGCGTACCTGGCGTATTGCTGGATTACAACCTGTTCGCCAGCCATTACCAGCCCAAAAACGGATCGGCCTCGGATAACGCCAACACCTACGGGACCGCCGGTGCCAATATGGGTCCATGGCGGTTGCGCAGCGATTATCAGTACACACAAACGCATACCGACGCCGGCTCTGAACATGACGGACGTTTTTCCCGTGTTTACATGTTCCGCCCCTTGCCTTCACTCGGGGCGAAGTTGACCCTTGGCGAAACGGATTTTCAGTCTGCCATTTTTGATGCGTTTACCTATACCGGCGCCTCCCTGATCAGCGATGAACGCATGCTACCATGGTCCCTGCGGGGTTACGCGCCACAAATTACCGGGATTGCGCAAACCAACGCGACGGTCACGGTCAGCCTGGCCGATCGTGTGATCTATCAAAGTAAAGTTCCACCGGGACCGTTTGTTATTCAGGATCTTAACCAGTCGGTGCAGGGCACGCTGGACGTCAAGGTGACGGAAGAGGATGGGCGCGTCAGCACCTTCCAGGTCTCGGCAGAATCGGTGCCGTTTTTAACGCGTAAAGGTCAGGTTCGCTATAAGCTGGCGACCGGAAAAGCGCGAAAAGACGCGTCTCATGACGTTGAAGATAACGCCTTTATGAGCGGTGAATTCTCCTGGGGTATGCTGTCACAAACCTCCCTTTATGGCGGTTCGCTCGCCGATGGCGATCGTTACCGGTCCGTTGCCGCCGGGATCGGACAAAATATGGAGTACCTGGGCGCCCTCTCTTTTGACGTGACACAGGCGACCAGCCGGTTGCCCAATCAGAATAGCCAGACAGGTTACAGCTACCGCTTTAACTACAGTAAACGTTTCGATACCACCGGCAGCCAGCTTACGCTCGCCAGCTATCGCTACTCAGACCCGCAGTTTCTCAGCTACGCCCGTTTTCTGGATGATGACAATAATGACCGCCAGTCAGAAAAACAGACGCTCAGCGTGACGGCAAGCCAGTACATTTCAGCGCTATCGCTCAACCTCTATGTCAACATGCTGCGTCAAACCTGGTGGAATGACACCCCCTCCACAACGGGCAGCGTGACAGCAGGCTATAACTTTGACATCGGTCGCTGGAAAAACCTGGGCGTCACCATGTCGTGGAGTAAAACGCACTATGAAGACGAAGACGACGATACGCAGTTCTACCTCTCACTGAGCGTACCGCTCGACCCCGATCATCGTCTGAATTACGACCTGCGTAACGGCGACAGTTTGAGCCAGAACGTTTCGTGGTATGACACATCAGACCGCAACAATACCTGGGGTGTTTCCGCAGGTACCGAGAGCGAGAAATCAGATGCCGGCGCGCAGGTGAGCGGTAACTATCAACATTATTCTCCATATGGCGACCTGAATCTCTCCGGGAGTTATAAGGCTAATGAATACAATTCCCTGAGTGCCAGCTGGAATGGCTCCTTCACCTCAACGGCCAAAGGTGCTGCGCTGCATCGTCGCAGCTACGGTAACGAGCCGCGCGTGATGGTCAGTACCGACGGCGTAGGCAACATCCCGCTGAACATGTCGCGGGATGAAACCAACCGCTTTGGCATTGGCGTTTTACCGTCCATTTCCAGCTATTCGCCCTCCAGCGTGCAGGTCAATATGAACAATCTGCCCGACGGCGTAGACGTGGACACCCGCGTCGTGACTTCAACCTGGACAGAGGGCGCCATCGGGTACCGTCAAATTGCAACCCGCGCAGGCAACGATATTACAGGCATCTTACGTACGCCGTCCGGCACGCCGCCGCTGGGGGCGATTGTTCGCCTGCTGGATAACGATCGACAGATTGGAATGGTCGCCGATGATGGCCACGTCTGGCTGGGCGCCGTAGAGCCAGAACAGCAGTTCCGCGTAACGTGGGGGGACAATCAGCAGTGTCGCTTCGCGTTACCTTCACAACTCGAAAACAGTATGCAGTTGATACTGCCATGTCAGTAAGAAATCATGATGAAATTCACCCTACTTAAAAACCTGTGCCTGATGCTTATCGGCACCGCATTTGCCAGCCACGCAGCCGTTAACCTGGACCGCACGCGCATTGTCTTCCCGGAAAGCGACAAGGCCAGCAGCCTGAAGATAGAAAACCAGAGCAAAGCGCTGCCCTATCTGGCGCTCTCCTGGATTGAAGATGAGAAAGGCCGCAAGGAGGATACGCACTTCATGGCGCTGCCTCCGATTCAACGCATTGAAGCGGGCTCCGCGTCGCAGGTCAGGATCGTTAAGCAAGCGGCCACCGGCCAGTTGCCAAAAGACAGGGAATCCCTGTTCTATTTCAACCTGCGCGAAGTGCCGCCAAAAAGCACCAGCGCAAGCGAAGAGCGCAGCGTCATGCAGGTGGCGATGCAGAGCAGGATCAAACTGTTCTGGCGTCCTAAAGCAATTACCAAAAAGCCCGGCGAGCAGGCAGAAATGCGGATGGAAATTTCAGCCACCGCGAAAGGGCTGACTATACATAACCCGACGCCGTACTACATCACCCTGGCCTGGCTCAGTAAGAATGCCAAAACCATGCTGCCGGGCTTTGACAGCCTGATGCTTGCACCTTTCGCAACGGCAACAACCTCTACCGGTGACTACCACGGTAATTATTACAGCATCGGCTATATCGACGATTACGGTGCGTTGAAAAAAGTCGACGTGCAGTGCGCGGGTACAGCGCAGTGCAAACTTACCGAACGGAAGATCGAAAAAGATGCGAAATCTCGCTAATGTCCTGTTTATTTTGCTGGTTTCTGCACTGCCGTTAAAAGAGGCGCTGGCACTGGACTGCTATCTGGGCAGCTCCGGCGGTCCCGTTGAGGAGACCAAAACCATCTCGCCGTTCGCCATTCCCAGCAATGCGCAGGTGGGCGAAAAAATTTGGGAATCAGATGACATCAAAATTCCGGTGACGTGCAACCACAACGTTGTCGGCGGTTTTGAACAAGAAGATATCTTCGCCTGGGTAAACCCTTATCCTGCCGCATCGGATCCCTATTATGAACTGGGCGTGACCTATGAAGGGATGGATTACGATGCAACAGGCCAGCCTAACGGCGTCGATACCCGCCAGTGTCTGGACAACCAAAACATCACGATTTATACCCCGGCGCAGATCCGGCAGATGGGCTGGGAAAACCTGATCTGCTCCGGTAACCCGGACGATATCCATACCTCGCGCACCTTTGTTGCTCGCCTGCGCTTATACGTCAAAATCAAAGCGATGCCGCCCCACGGCTACGTCAGCTCCCTGGGCGATTACATCGTTGTCCAGTTTGACGGAAAAGGTGGCGTGAACCAGATGTCGGACGCGAAAAACCTCAAATATCACATCAACGGTCTGCAAAACATTACCGTGCTGGATTGTGGGGCGACGTTCAGTATTTTCCCGGAGAATCAGGAGATCGATTTTGGCACCTTCAGCGCGCGCGATATTGTGAATCAGCAGACGCGTAGACGAACCTTTTCGGTGAAGACGACGAAGGTGCAGGATGCACAATGTTCAGATGGGTTCAAAATGGATTCGTCGTTCTATACTACGGAATCGCTCACCGCTGAGGACACGGCATTACTTATTGGGAATGGCTTGCAGTTGAGAATACTCAACGGAACTCAGCCCTACACCTTTAACCACTATGAAGAATATGCCGATTTTACGGGCAGCACGCTGCAATATCAGCAGGATTACACCGCAGAGCTGTCTCCAGTAGAAGGAAAAGCTATCCAGTCCGGTCCTTTCGAAACCGTGGTGTTATTCAAAATTAACTATCACTAGCAACAAAAAAGCCGGGTTTCCCCGGCTTTTTCACATCAGCAACTTCAGCTGGCTTTGCGCTCGTGCGCCTGGCGGTACTCCACCAGATCTTCAATCGTCACCACCGGCATGTTGTGCAGACGTGCAAAGGTGATGCACTCCGGCGCGCGCGCCATGGTGCCGTCATCATTGGTGAGTTCGCACAGCACGCCAGCCGGTTTGAAGCCAGCCAGCGTCACCAGATCGATGGTCGCTTCGGTGTGGCCACCACGGGTCAGCACGCCGCCCGGCTGCGCACGCAGCGGGAAGACGTGGCCTGGACGGTGGAGATCGGATGGTTTTGCGTCATCGGCAATCGCTGCACGCACGGTCGTCAGACGGTCAGCCGCCGACACACCGGTAGTCACGCCATGGGCCGCTTCAATGGTCACGGTAAAACCGGTTCCGAAGGCGCTGGTGTTGTTTTCAACCATCATCGGCAGATCGAGCTGCTGGCGGCGGTCTTCGGTAATACACAGGCATACGATGCCGCTGCCGTGACGGATGGTCAGCGCCATCTGCTCAACGGTCATGTTTTCGGCGGCAAAAATCATGTCGCCTTCGTTTTCACGGTTTTCATCGTCAAGCACCATCACACCGCGGCCTTCGCGCAGTGCATCCAGTGCATGTTCAACACGTTGAATTGAAGTGCCAAAAGAGGAAAGTAGCGTCTGATTCATGGTAAAAAAACCTCATTAACTTTATGGTTACCAGAATCAGGGCAGTCTTAGGAGCGCCGTACAAGCGGCAAAAAAATAACGTGAGCGGGCCATGCCCGACTGGATCGTTACTCTCTCCCATCCGGACTCTAACCGTCGGCCCCGGAATTACACCGGATCTGCTGACCTTTGAGAATTCACTCAAAGCGCTCGCGGGCTTTCAGCATGACGCTGATTTACCGCCGGTGGGGAATTTCGCCCCGCCCTGAGAATAAGCGAGATAACTATAACGCTATTGATTAACCTGGGCAATGCATAAGCTTCAAACAAATCTGCTTTATCCTGGGTCATGACGCGCTACAATGTTCATCAACACCGACTTATCAAGGGAAGCCATTATGATTGACCCGAAAAAAATTGAGCAGATCGCGCGTCAGGTTCATGAGTCCATGCCGAAAGGCATTCGTGAATTTGGTGATGACGTAGAAAAGAAAATCCGCCAGACGCTGCAGGCGCAGCTGGTTCGCCTTGATTTAGTCAGCCGCGAAGAGTTTGACGTGCAGACCCAGGTTCTGCTGCGCACCCGCGAGAAGCTGGCGCTGCTGGAACAGCGTCTGACCGAGCTGGAAAACCGTAATGCACCGGAAGAAGTGAAGCCAGCACCGGCTATTCCACCGGTGGACGACCAGGAGTAAGTGCGGCCTAATGCCCTCACCCCAGCCCTCTCCCACAGGGAGAGGGTGAAAAACGAACGGGCCAACAGGCCCGTTTTTTACTGACTGTCTTTCTGGATCTTCTTGATGATGTTGGTGGTTGAGCACCCGTCCTCAAAGTTGAGCACCATCACTTCACCGCCGTTGGCCCAGACATCTTCGCTGCCCGCGATTTGCTCCGGCTTGTAATCCCCGCCTTTTACCAGCAGGTCCGGCAGAATGCCGGCAATCAGGCGCTGCGGGGTGTCTTCTTCAAACGACACGACCCAGTCCACCGCTTCCAGCGCGCCGAGCACGATCATACGCTGCTCCAGCGGGTTCACCGGACGCGTTTCGCCCTTCAGGCGCTTCGTCGACGCATCGCTGTTGACCGCCACAATCAGGCGGTCGCCCAGCTTGCGCGCGTTCGCCAGATACGACACGTGGCCCGCGTGCAGAATGTCAAACACGCCGTTGGTCATCACCACTTTTTCACCACGCTTGCGCGCGGCGGCAACGGCCACCTTCAGCTCGTCTTCGGTCATGACGCCAAAACCGGTGTCGGCGCGGCCGCGCACCGCGTTTTCCAGTTCGATTGGCGAAACGGTTGAGGTACCCAGTTTCCCCACCACCACGCCCGCCGCGGCGTTAGCGAAGTAGCATGCCTCTTCCAGGGAGTTACCCGCTGCCAGCGTCGCCGCCAGCACGCCGATCACCGTATCGCCGGCACCGGTCACGTCGTACACTTCCTGCGCCTGGGTTGGCATATGCAGCGGCGCCTTGCCCGGCTGCAGCAGCGTCATCCCCTGCTCGGAGCGGGTCACCAGCAGCGCAGAGAGCTCGAAGTCAGCAATGATCTTCATGCCGCGCTCAACCAGTTCGTCTTCCGTTTTACACTTGCCCGCCACCGCCTCAAACTCGGAGAGGTTTGGCGTCAGCAGCGTCGCGCCGCGATAGCGCTCAAAGTCGGTCCCTTTCGGGTCGATCAGCACCGGCACGCTGGCTTTACGCGCCAGCTGAATCATCGTCTGCACGCTCGCCAGCGCACCTTTGGCGTAGTCGGACAGCACCAGCGCGCCGATATTACCCAGCGCCTGGTTGATACGCTCGTGCAGCGGTTCAGGGTCGACGCCTTCAAAGCCTTCTTCAAAATCGAGTCGGATCAGCTGCTGGTTGCGCGACAGCACGCGCAGTTTCGTAATCGTTGGGTGGGTCGGAACAGAAACGAAGTCGCACTTCACGTTCACGTCCGCCAGCGACTTGCTCAGCGCGCGCGCCGCATCGTCGATGCCGGTCAGGCCCACCAGACGCGAGTGCGCGCCCAGAGAGGCAATGTTCATCGCCACGTTTGCCGCGCCGCCGGGACGTTCTTCAATGGTGTCGACCTTAACCACCGGCACCGGTGCTTCCGGGGATATGCGGCTGGTAGGCCCATACCAGTAGCGATCCAGCATCACATCCCCAACAACCATTACTCCAGCACGTTCAAACTCTGGCAGTGTTACTTTCATTCCTGACTCCAGAAAGATTCACAATTTGCGCGCGATAATATCACACTTGATTTGTTACGCACGGTTCCACCAGCCACTTCTGCCAGCTGGCCGTTACCTGAGCACGTTCATGAGCAAAACTGTCCAGCGCCACGTGCCCCGGCTGCTCCTGCAATGCCAGGTGATGAAGCTCATCGCGCAGCGTGGTGTAGGCACGGGTTAAGGCCTGGGCCTCCTGCTCGTCCATGATGTCGTTTTGCGCCAGCAGCTCCAGAATGCGCACATTATCGGACCAGCGCGTCAGCTTCGGCTTGTCGTGGGCGTGCAGCAGCACCAGGTACTGAGTGATAAACTCAATATCGGTAATCCCGCCCTCATCGGCTTTAATATCAAAGCGATCGCGGTGTTTATTCCCGAGGTGCGCGCGCATTTTCTCGCGCATTTCGCGCACTTCCGTTTGCAGCGTGCTGCCATCACGCATGGTGGTCATAACTTCCTTGCGGATGACGTCAAACTGCGTTTTGAGCTGCGGATCGCCATAGACCACGCGAGCGCGCACCAGCGCCTGATGCTCCCACGTCCAGGCTTCATTCTTCTGATAATCGGCAAACGCGTCCGTTGAGGTTACCAGCATACCCGCCGCGCCGGACGGGCGCAGGCGCGCATCCACTTCATACAGAATCCCCGACGAGGTGCGGGTGCTGAACAGGTGCATGATGCGCTGGGCCAGGCGCAGATAGAACTGACGCCCGTCAATCTCGCGCTCGCCGTCGGTCATCACGTCCGCCGGGCAGTCGTGCAGGAAAATTAAATCCAGATCGGAGCTATAGCCCAGCTCCCAGCCGCCCAGCTTGCCGTAACCAACCACCGCAAACCCTCGCCCCTTACGGTCAGCAAGGTGTTTCGGCTGGCCGTAGCGCGCCACCATCTGCACCCACGCCTGATGGACAACCGCATCAATAATCGCTTCCGCCAGCCAGGTTAAGTGATCGCTCACTTTCATCACCGGCAGCGTACCGGCGATGTCCGCCGCTGCAACGCGCAGCATCTGGGCCTGCTTAAACTGACGCAGCGCCTCCAGTTGTTGCTCTTCGTCCTCTTCCGGCACGCGCAGCAGATACTGGCGCAGCTCGTCCCGGTAGGCGTCCGTCGCCGTTGGCTGATACAGCGTGTTCGGGTCGAGCAGTTCATCCAGCAGCAGCGGGTAGCGCGCCAGCTTGTTGGCCACCATCGGCGACGCGGCGCAGAGGGAAATCAGATGCTTCAGCGCTCCCGGAAATTCGCTCAGCAGCTCAAGATAGGTGGTGCGCGTGATAATCCCGCTCAGCAGCGGCATCATGCGCGACAGCGGCACCGGCGCGTCCTCACGCGAGCAGACCTCGCTCAGCAGGTGCGGCATCAGATGATCCAGCACCTGACGACCGCGCGGGCCGATCGCGCGCTTGTTCAGCTCCAGACGGAAATCGGCAATTAAGGCCACCACGCGATGGCGGGCATCGTCGCTTAAGTGCGCCAGCACCGGCGTGGTGTCATCTTCCTGAAGCGCGTCCTGCCACAGTTCGCGCCAGTGCTCGGAGAGCGCATCGTCCGGCGATTCACTTTCGTCGTCGCCGATCAGATCGTTAAAGATGCGGCGCACGCCTGCCATATGGGCATCCAGCCGTTCGGTCAACGTTGACCAGTCGTCCACGCGCATACCCCAGGCCAGACGCGCCCGGTTAAGGTCATCGCCCGGCAGGGTCTGGGTCTGTTCGTCGTTGATGCTCTGCAGCAGGTTTTCCAGACGGCGCAGGAACAGATAGGCCTCGCGCAGGGTTTGCGCGTCGCCGTCCGGCAGCAGGTGCAGTTGCTCAATGGCGCTCAGCGTCGGCAGCAGCGAGCGGGACTGCAGCGACGGCTCGCGCCCGCCGCGGATCAGCTGGAAGACCTGAACGATAAATTCGATTTCGCGGATGCCGCCCGCGCCAAGCTTGATATTGTCCTTCAGCCCACGGCGGCGCACCTCGCGGGCGATCATCCCTTTCATATTTCGCAGAGACTGGATCACGCTGAAGTCGATGTAGCGGCGGAAAACAAACGGGCGCAGCATGGCACGCAGCTCGTTGGCGTAAGCGTCGTCGCTGTCGCCCATGATCCGCGCTTTGACCATCGCGTAACGTTCCCAGTCGCGTCCCTGCTCCTGGTAATAATCTTCCAGCGCGGCGAAGCTCAGCACCAGCGGACCGCTGTCGCCAAACGGGCGCAGGCGCATGTCCACACGGTAGACGAAGCCGTCCTGCGTCGGCTGGTCCAGCGCCTTAATCAGACGCTGACCAAGGCGGGTAAAGAACTGGGCGTTGTCCAGCTCGCGACGCCCGCCGCGCGTGGAGCCGTTCTCCGGCCAGGCAAAGATCAGATCGATGTCGGAGGAGAAGTTCAGCTCGCAGCCACCCAGCTTGCCCATTCCCAGAATTAACAGCGGTTGCGGCCCCCCTTCTTCGCTACACGGCGTGCCCCATTCTTTACAGCAGGCAGCGTAGAGCCAGTCCCGCGCGGCGACGATCAGCGTCTGCGCCAGCTCGCTCAGCTGCTGCAAGGTGCTCTCTTCGCTCACCAGCTCCAGCGCCTGCGCCCAGGCAATGCGCACCATTACCCGGCGGCGGAACTGACGCAGAAGGCGCATCAGCATGGCCTCATCCGTTACATCTGCCAGCGCGGTTTGCAGCCAGCTGGTATAATGCCGCCACTCGTCAGCCTGCGGCGGCGCGCTTTCAAGCTCCGCCAGCCATTCCGGGTTAGCGCTGACGCTTTCCTGCACAAAATCACTGAACGTGAGCACGCTTTTCGCCTGCTCGCTTAACGATGACGCGGGTAACGACTCGGGCAGACGTTCGCAAACGGTCTGCCAGTGCTGCTGTAACTGCGAAGAAAGCGGCATATCAGGGGTTCCTTGCCAGAATTAACGTTTTCCGCTGTGCAGCCAGTACGGATCCTGCGAAATGGCCTCGTTGCGGAAATGCTCGATCTCAATCTGCTGACGGGTCTCAATGGCATGCTTAAGTCCCTGCCAGTTCTCCAGCCAGGCCTGCGCCTTCACGCCCTCATACGCACCGGACAGCAGCAACATACTGTCGATGTTACGCGCCAGACGGGGAAGCTGATCGCCATACTGGTCGCCCAGCGGGTGTGCGAAGGTGGTTCTCAACTCGGCGGCGTGGCGGGAAAGATGGATATCCGCGAAGCGTTTGAAGTTATCCGCGATTTTGGTCTGCGCTTTTGCATCCAGGAAGGTGCGCCAGCCGCGCGTCACCAGAAATTCGGTCAACGCCAGTTTTGCCGCGGCATTTTGCGGGCTGTAAAGCGCGGTTTGCGCCGATACGTCGGAAAGCAGCAGCGTCTCGGTTTGGGTCAGCAGATCGCGTAAGTGAGCGCTTGCTTTACGCGGTACGATACCGCCAAACAGCGTCAGGGTATGACGCACCAGGCCAATAGCGGCCAGCACCTGTTTTTTGGCATTTTTCACGTTACGCGCCCACAGCTCCTCGTGGTACTGCCACTGATAGAGCGCCAGCTCCAGCGCCGCTTCCATGCCCTGTTCAATGCTGGCTTTCGGCACGACGCGCAGAATAGGGGTCTCTCGCAGCACGCGTGGCGCATTTCGGGCAGCCAGGTGGTAGCCGCGCGCCGCTTTGCTCAGGCTGCCCTGACGTAACCCCGGCTGACTTACCAGCTTACGCGCCAGCTTCAGCACGTCGCTCGCCTCCCCTTCCAGAAGTTCCAGCTCCAGCTCACAGATCGGTTCCAGGCTCTCACCCGCCTTCACCTCGCCTAAATCCAGCGCGATCTCAATGCGGCTCTTGCCTTCCGTCACCAGCCATTTCTCGCGAGCGAAATCGGTGCTGAACAGCGGCTGCACCTGTGTTGCCAGCGTGGCGGGCAGTTCGCCTTCCGGCCAGACTTCCGCCGGGAAACGTTCCAGCTCAAGTTCTGGCTTACTGATGTCGATATTATATTCCGGGCGCTGATGCAAACCGCCGACCACGCGGCCGGCGATTTTCATCGTCATCTCGTAGCGCCCGTGTGCGCCGCGGATGCGCAGCCCCATATCGTGGTTGCGCAGCCAGTTGTCCGGCGTTTCGTAGTAGATGTTGAGCAACTGTACGGGTTCATGGTGCTCGCCGGAGAGCGTATTCAGATGCTGACGGAGCGCGTCAACGCTGTCTTTTTCGACGATAAATTTTAATTCGATTTCCTGAGCCATAGCCTTGTACTTTTGCGGGCGTCACAGACGCGTCAATGAGGGCGAACTTCCTCGCCATTTGTTTGTCAGTACATAGTATTTTGCGCCAAATTGCCATGCAATGAGCAATTTGTCGGGCGTAAATGTGTAGAGTCGTGACACAGATGATTCTGATTGCTGACGAATGCTTTGCGTAGAGACACTGTTGCCACTACTATCGTTCCACTTTTTATGAAAATAACGACTAATGATGCTTAAATTACGCCTGATTGGACTTACTTTACTCGCTTTTAGCGCCGCAACCGCAGTGCACGCTGAAGAGAAGCGTTACGTTTCTGACGAACTGAACACCTGGGTACGCAGTGGCCCCGGAGATAATTATCGCCTCGTGGGTACGGTGAATGCCGGCGAGGAAGTCACCCTGTTACAGACCAACGCGGAGACCAATTACGGTCAGGTTCGCGACAGTTCCGGCCGTACCTCCTGGATCCCGATGAAAGAGCTGAGCACCGTGCCAAGCCTGCGCACCCGCGTGCCGGACCTGGAAAACCAGGTGAAGACGCTGACCGACAAGCTGAACAACATCGACGGGACCTGGAACCAGCGCACCGCCGAAATGCAGCAGAAAGTGGCGCAGAGCGACGGCGTGATCAACGGTCTTAAAGAAGAGAATCAAAAGCTCAAAAACGAGTTGATCGTCGCGCAGAAAAAAGTGAACGCCGCGAACCTGCAGCTTGATGACAAACAGCGCACCATTATCATGCAGTGGTTTATGTATGGCGGCGGCGTACTGGGCGTAGGTCTGGTGCTGGGCCTGGTCCTGCCGCATCTGATCCCAAGCCGTAAGCGTAAAGACCGCTGGATGAACTAATTCGTCTTCTCTGCCAGACTTACGTATTATCTTGCGAAAAGAGAAAACGGGAGTGTTGGGCGTGAAGAGTTATCTGGTCGGTGGTGCGGTACGTGATGCGTTGTTAGGTCTGCCGGTCAAAGATAAAGACTGGGTGGTGGTGGGTGCCACCCCGGAAGAGATGCTCGACGCGGGCTACCAGCAGGTAGGCCGCGATTTTCCCGTGTTTCTGCACCCGAAAAGCCGGGAAGAGTACGCCCTGGCGCGTACCGAGCGGAAATCCGGTTCCGGCTATACGGGCTTCACCTGCTACGCCGCGCCGGATGTGACGCTCGAGCAGGATTTGCTTCGCCGCGATCTCACCATTAACGCCCTGGCCCAGGACGAAAACGGCCATATCATTGACGCCTACGGCGGGCAGGATGACCTGCGCGACCGTCTTTTGCGTCACGTCTCCCCGGCATTTTCTGAAGATCCGCTCCGCGTTCTGCGCGTGGCGCGTTTTGCCGCGCGTTACGCCCATCTGAGCTTCCGTATTGCCGATGAGACGATGGCGTTGATGACGGCCATGACCGAGGCGGGAGAACTGGAACACCTGACGCCGGAGCGCGTCTGGAAAGAGACGGAAAATGCCCTCACCACCCGCAACCCGCAGGTCTTTTTCCAGGTCCTGCGCGACTGCGGCGCGCTGAAGGTGCTGTTCCCGGAAATCGACGCGCTGTTTGGCGTCCCCGCGCCGGCGAAATGGCACCCGGAAATTGATACCGGCGTGCACACGCTGATGACCCTGAGCATGGCCGCCATGCTCAGCCCTGACGTGGACGTGCGTTTTTCCACCCTGTGCCACGATCTCGGCAAAGGCTTAACGCCGAAAGAGTTCTGGCCACGCCACCATGGTCACGGCCCGGCAGGAGTGAAGCTGGTCGAGGGACTATGTCTGCGCCTGCGCGTGCCGAACGAGATCCGTGACCTGGCGAAACTGGTGGCCGAGTTCCATGACCTGATCCACACCTTCCCGATCCTGAAGCCCGCCACCATCGTGAAGCTTTTCGATAATATCGACGCCTGGCGCAAGCCGCAGCGCGTCGAGCAGATTGCGTTGACCAGTGAAGCCGACGTTCGCGGCCGTACCGGGTTTGAAGCGTCCGATTACCCGCAGGGGCGTTTGCTGCGCGAAGCGTGGGAAGTCGCAAAAGCGGTGCCAACGAAAAATGTGGTTGAGGCAGGGTTTAAAGGCCCGGAGATCCGCGAGGAGCTGACGAAACGCCGGATTGATGCAGTAGCGGCGTGGAAGGAAAAACGTTGCCCTCAGCCGAAAGAGTGAGGGCAACCCGTCATCAGAAGAAGACCACGTACACCGCAGCGGCGACGATAAAGCGGTAGATCGCGAACGGAATGAACGAGATACGCTTAATCAGCTGCAGGAAGGTTTTGATGGCGATCAGCGCCACGATAAACGCGGTGATAAAGCCGACGGCGAACATCGGAATGTCGCCAGCCGTCAGGAAGTGATAGCTTTTATAGACATCAAGCACGGTGGCGCCCATCATCATCGGCACCGCCAGCAGGAACGAAAACTCGGAAGCCGCGTAACGGCTTACGCCCATCAGCATCCCGCCTGAAATGGTCGCACCTGAACGGGAGAAGCCCGGCCACAGCGCCAGACACTGGAAGCAGCCAATCATAAACGCCTGGCGATAGGTCATATCGTCCAGACCTTCCGCACGCGGGGTTTTTGGCTTCAGCACTTCCGCGGCAATCAGCAGGAAGCCGCCCACCACCAGCGCGTACATGACGTTAATCGGGTTAAACAGCGATTTAATGATGTCGTGGAATACCAGCCCCAGCACCACCGCCGGGACCATCCCGAGCAGGATATGAATCAGCGTCAGGCGGCCTTTGCCCTCACCTTCGCGATGCGGCAGCCGGCCAAAATGAATGCCGATCAGGCCAAACAGACGGCGCCAGAACATCACCACCACCGCCAGAATCGAGCCCAGCTGAATCACCACCTCAAACGTCTTTGCGGTATCGCCTTCAAAGCCCAGCAGATGGCCAACGATAATCATATGGCCCGTACTGGAAACCGGCAAAAACTCCGTCAATCCTTCGACCACACCCAGTATTGCCGCCACCAGCAGCGAGTGCATATCGCTCATCTATAAACCCCTAAAAAAGATATAAAAAACGGTGTCCACGCGGACAACCGTGAAAGATACAGCCTTAAGACCGATATAACCTAAAATGGTTTAGCAATTATGACGTTAAATCTTCCCTTTCAGATTTGTGCCACGCTCGATAATCACGCCCACATTGGCCGCGCGCGCGACCGCACCCGGCTTGCTCAGCTTGATGCGTACCCACGGTGAGTTGAATTTGGTCAGCAGCAGTTCCGCCACCTCCTCCGCCACGCGTTCCACCAGCGCAAAACGTTGTCCTTCCACGTGGCCGATGACCGCTTCGCTGATGTCGGCATAGCTCAGACAGTCATTCACGTCATCGCTTTTTGCCGATTTGCGGTTATCCCATCCCATTTCGATATCGAACACCAGTTTCTGCTCGATGGTCTGTTCCCAGTCGTAAACACCAATTGTGGTGATTACCGAAAGTTGCTCTATAAATACAATATCCATCACGACCTGCCTGCTTTTTGGCTAAACCGGATACCACTTCCGGCGAATTATGCGTATTATCCACAGATGCTGAGAATACAGATACATTTTCAAAACGGAACAGCGTTATGAGTGCAATCGCGCCTGGAATGATCCTCCTCGCCTATCTTTGCGGCTCAATCTCCAGCGCCATTCTGGTCTGCCGCATTGCCGGGTTACCTGACCCGCGTGAAAGTGGTTCCGGGAATCCGGGAGCGACCAACGTGCTTCGAATTGGCGGCAAGGGAGCAGCCGTAGCGGTTTTGATTTTTGATGTTCTGAAAGGGATGCTACCCGTCTGGGGCGCCTATGCGCTGGGCGTTACGCCTTTCTGGCTCGGTCTTATCGCCATCGCCGCCTGCGTCGGCCATATCTGGCCCGTTTTCTTTGGTTTTAAAGGCGGAAAAGGCGTTGCGACGGCCTTCGGTGCGATTGCACCTATCGGCTGGGATCTCACCGGCGTAATGGCCGGGACGTGGCTGCTCACCATTCTTCTGAGCGGCTACTCGTCGCTGGGCGCTATCGTCAGCGCGCTGATCGCTCCGTTCTATGTCTGGTGGTTCAAACCCCAGTTCACCTTCCCGGTGTCAATGCTCTCCTGCCTGATCCTGCTGCGCCATCACGACAATATTCAGCGCCTGTGGCGTCGTCAGGAAACCAAGATCTGGACTAAGCTCAAGCGCAAGAAGAAAGACGCTAAATAAAGCGTTCGTTATGCCTTATAACCAAATGTGATTTTGGTCACCTTCTGCCTGTGGTAACTGTTAGAGACACAACACAACCACACAAAAAGAAAAATGGCAGAAATCACAGATTCAACTCCCCTTTCAACGGCAGGGATCCCCTCTGACGGCGACATTCAGTGGGTGCGCAGTGCATCGGATGTATCCCGTCTCGTTAATGACGGCTCACAGGGCCGGGCCAACGCCCGTATTGTGGTGGGTATCGCGCTGGGCGGGATTTTCCTCGACGCCTACGATCTGGGCGCGCTGGCGTTCGGCATTAAAGACATCACCCGCGAATTTAACCTGACGCCCGCCGGTACCGGTATGGTGGCTTCGGCCATTACCTTTGGCGCTATCGTCGGGGCGCTGCTCGGCGGTTACCTCACGGATAAAATCGGGCGCTACCGCGTTTTTATGGCTGATATGGTGTTCTTCGTAGTGGCAGCCATCGCCTGCGCGCTGGCCCCGAACGAATATGTGCTCGCGGGCGCCCGCTTCGTGATGGGGCTCGGCGTGGGGATCGATCTTCCCGTGGCGATGGCGTTCCTGAGTGAGTTCGCCAGGCTGAAAGGCCCGGGAAATAAGGCCTCCAGCGTCGCGATGTGGTGCCCCACCTGGTATGCCGCCATCAGCGTCTCCTACCTGTTGGTGCTGTTCTTCTACGCCGCGCTGCCGGAAAGCCACAGCGACTGGCTGTGGCGTTTGATTCTCGGCTTTGGCGCGGTGCCCGCGCTGGTGATTATCGCCATCCGCAGCCGCTATATGAGCGAATCTCCGGTCTGGGCGGCGAATCAGGGCAACCTGAAGGAGGCGGCGTCGATTTTACGCCAGTCCTATAACATCAATGCCCACGTGCCGCAGGATGCGCTCAGCCAGCCTGCACCTGTGGTGAATAAAGCGAAATGGTCGAACTATCTGAACCTGTTCCGCGGCATATACCTACGCCGCACGACGCTCGCCACGCTGCTTTCCGTCGTCTCGTCGTTTGCCTATAACGCCGTGGCGTTTGGCCTGCCGGTGATCATCTCCAGCTTCTTTGTGCAGTCGATGCTCACCACCATTCTCATTTCACTGGTGCTTAACCTGCTGTTTGCCTTCGTCGGCGGACTGCTGGCGGTACGCTACGTGCCGCGCTTCGGTGCCTGGCGGATGTCGCTGGCGGGTTACGCCTGCCAGCTTGTGGCGCTGCTGGGCCTGGCGCTGATTGGCCGCCCTGAAGGCGCTTCTGAAGGCGTGCTTGCCGTCGCGATGCTGGCGCTGTTCCTGTTCGGTCAGGGATTTGGCCCGGGCGCGCATACCATGACGTTCGCCTCGCTGAGCTACCCGACCTCGCTGCGCGGCGTGGGCGTAGGCCTCAACCAGACGCTGATGCGCAGCAGCTCCACGCTGTCGCTGTTCCTGTTCCCGCTGCTGGTTGCGTCTCTCGACACTGCCGTGTTCTGGGTGATTGCGCTGGCGCCGTTTATCGGCCTGGCGTCGCTGCTGGCGATCCGCTGGGAGCCGTCCAGCTATGACGTGGATGCGGAGGACTACCGGTAGCGACACATCGCTTCGGTGGGTTCACCCCCACCGAAGGGTTTTTATAAATCGTCGAGCAGCGTCCGGGAGAGTTTTTTTAGCATCTCAAGCTCATCATCACTCATCCGCATGCTGCAGCGAATCTGGTCCGGCAGCGCCATCACCCGTTTTTTTAGTTCTTTCGCCTTATCGGTCAGTACGACATTTTTCATCCTTTCATCCCCCACAACCGCGATACGGTTGAGGAATCCCTTTGCCTCAAGCTTCTGAACCAGCGGGGTCAATGTGCCTGAATCAAAATAGGTCTTATCGCTGAGATCGCGAAGCGGGATGTTGTCTTTCTCATAAAGCGCCATCAAAACAACAAATTGCGGATAGGTCAGATCCATCTCCTGCAGCAGGGGGCGGTACTGGCGCACGAAGGCATTGGTTACCGAGTACAGCGAGAAACACAGCAAATCATCTAATGTTTTGTTTTCTTTCATTTTTCTATCAACCTGAATCTGTTGTCTAAAAAAAATTATAAATAATGTTTGACCAAAAGTATCTTGTGCGCAAGTATTACATCAACAACTAAATAGCACACTACTTATATGTCTAATCAAATACGTTAAAAGAGGTATCACCATGAAAACATTAACCGCCATTCTCGTTTCTTCCGTCTTCGCGTCAGCAGCGGCATCCGCCCAAACCATCAATACTCCGGCCCCGACCGCAGGCGTACAGGCGTTTCTTAATGTCCTGAACTCTGGCAAAGGGAAACCGATGGAACAGATGACCCCGCAGGAGGCCCGCCAGGTACTGATCGGCGCACAACAAGGTGCCAAACTGCCGCCCGCTCAGGTTTCTGAGAAAACGATCCAGGTAAATGGCCAGGCCATAAAACTGAAAATAGTGAAACCTGAAAACGCCAGCGGCGCGCTCCCCGTCTTTATGTTCTTCCACGGTGGCGGTTGGGTGCTGGGTGATTACCCAACCCACGAACGCTTGATCCGCGATCTGGTTCGCGCATCAGGCGCCGCTGCGGTTTACGTCGATTACACTCCGTCACCTGAAGCCCATTTCCCGGTAGCAATCAATCAGGCCTATGAGGCGACAAAATGGGTAGCCGAGCACGGCCAGGAAATCGGCGTGGACGGTAGCCGTCTGGGTCTGGTGGGTAACAGCGTGGGCGGCAACATGGTGGCTTCCGTGGCGCTGCAGGCCAAACAGTTCAATGGGCCAAAGATTCGCTACAACGTGATGCTCTGGCCGGTTACCGATGCGAAATTTGATACTGCCTCGTATAACCAGTTCGAAAATGGCTATTTCCTGTCAAAAAACATGATGAAATGGTTCTGGGATAACTACACCACCAGCGCTGCCGATCGCAACAATATCCTTGCCTCTCCGCTTCGCGCCACGAGTGCACAGTTGAAAGGCTTCCCGGAAACGCTGATTCAGACAGCTGAGCTGGACGTTCTGCGGGATGAAGGTGAAGCATTCGGGCGTAAACTGGATGCAGCTGGCGTCCCGGTGACCGTCACGCGCTATAACGGCATGATCCACGACTACGGCCTGCTTAACCCGCTGAGCCAGGAGCCGACGGTTAAAGTCGCCCTTGAGCAGGCAGGTGCAGCATTGCATGACCACCTGAAATAGGATCGTCATGCTTCACGCTGAGCACGGCCCCGGGCCGTGCTTTTTTATTTCCTCTATCCATAAGCGACTCATATGACAGCCTTCATTTCCGCCAGGGCATACTGAAACGACCCCGATGGTGAGCAGATGGATGCAGCATGTTAGCAGCTCAGGTCACTGATAATACGTATAAAGGCTGGCAGGCGTCGCTTGCCCTGCAGTTTTGTCACGCCCCTGAGAAAACCCTCCTGCACTCCGCTCACCACGTCGGGCCGCTTACGGTTCAGCGGCCGTTTTACCCTGAAGGGGAAACGTGCCACCTTTACCTGCTGCACCCGCCCGGCGGCGTCGTGGGGGGCGATACGCTGGACATTTCCGTTCGGCTCGATGCCAAAAGCCACGCGCTTATCACCATGCCCGGCGCCAGCAAGTTCTACCGCAGCCGCGGCCCGCAGGCGCGTCTGAGCCAGCACTTTTACCTTGATAACGACGCCACGCTGGAGTGGCTGCCGCAGGACACCATTATCTTCCCCGGCGCGAACGCCGCGCTGCGCTCCGTTTTTCACCTGAAGGCCTCCAGCACGCTGCTGGCGTGGGAGCTGTACTGTCTGGGTCGCCCGGTTATCGGTGAGACCTTCAGCCACGGCACGATGGAGAGCCGCCTTGAAATCTGGGTCGACGACGAGCCGCGCCTGATTGAGCGCCAGCATCTTAGCAACGGCGATCTCACGCCCGTCGCAGGACATCCATGGATCGGCACGCTGCTGTTCTATCCGGCCCGGGAAGAACATCTCGACACGGTGCGCGCGCTGCTCGCCCCGCTGGAAAATTATGCCGGGGCAACGCTTACCGATGACCTGCTGTCGGTGCGTTTTCTCTCCCACGACAACCTGATTTGCCAGCGGGTGATGCGCGACATCTGGCAGTCGCTTCGCCCGCTTCTCACAACCAAAACCGCCTGTTCGCCGCGCATCTGGCAGACATAAGAGAAACGTTATGGAACTGACTCCCAGAGAAAAAGACAAGCTGTTGCTGTTCACCGCCGCGCTGGTTGCCGAACGCCGCCTCGCGCGCGGGGTAAAGCTCAACTATCCGGAATCGGTCGCGCTGATCAGCGCCTTCATTATGGAAGGCGCCCGCGATGGCGAAACCGTCGCCTCGCTGATGGAGGCGGGCCGCCACGTCCTGAGGCGCGATCAGGTGATGGAGGGCGTCCCGGAAATGATCCCGGATATTCAGGTGGAAGCCACCTTCCCGGACGGTTCCAAGCTCGTCACCGTCCACAACCCGATCGTCTAAGGAGCGCGTGATGATCCCAGGTGAATATCAGATCCAGCCCGGCACTATTGCGATCAATGTCGGGCGAGAAACCCAAAGCGTAATTGTTGAAAACCACGGCGACAGGCCGATCCAGGTCGGCTCGCACTACCACTTTTACGAGGTCAACCCGGCGCTGAAGTTTGACCGGGAAACCACCAGAGGCTATCGGCTGAACATCCCGGCGGGCACTGCCGTGCGCTTCGAACCCGGCCAGAAGCGGGAAGTGACGCTGGTTCAGGTGACGGGCGCGCAGCGCATTTTTGGCTTTCGCGGCGAGGTGATGGGCGAGGTGAAACATGGCTGACATTTCACGCCAGGCCTATGCCGACATGTTCGGCCCCACCACCGGCGATAAGGTCCGGCTTGCGGACAGCGAGCTGTGGATCGAAGTGGAGGACGATCTCACGATCTACGGCGAAGAGGTCAAATTCGGCGGCGGGAAGGTGATCCGCGACGGCATGGGCCAGGGACAGATGACCGCGGACGGCTGCGTGGATCTGGTTCTCACCAATGCGCTGATCGTCGATCACTGGGGGATCGTGAAGGCCGATATCGGCGTGAAGAACGGAAGGATCTTTGCCGTCGGTAAAGCCGGGAACCCGGACATTCAGCCTGGCGTGACGATCCCGATTGGCGCGGCAACGGAAGTGATTGCCGCCGAGGGGAAGATCGTCACTGCTGGCGGGATCGACACCCACATCCACTGGATCTGCCCACAGCAGGCGGAAGAGGCGCTGGTCTCCGGCGTCACCACCATGATCGGCGGCGGCACCGGACCGGCGGCGGGCACCAACGCCACCACCTGTACACCGGGGCCGTGGTATATCGCCCGCATGCTGCAGGCTGCCGATACGCTGCCGGTGAATATCGGCCTGCTCGGCAAAGGTAACGGCTCCAACCCGGATGCCCTGCGCGAGCAGATTGCCGCGGGCGCCATCGGGCTGAAGATCCACGAAGACTGGGGCGCGACGCCTGCGGCGATCAACTGCTCGCTGGAAGTCGCGGAAGAAATGGATATTCAGGTGGCGCTGCACAGCGACACGCTGAACGAGTCCGGGTTTGTCGAAGACACGCTGGCGGCTATCGCCGGGCGCACCATCCACACCTTCCACACCGAAGGCGCGGGCGGCGGTCACGCGCCGGATATTATCACCGCCTGCGCGCACCCGAATATTCTGCCCTCCTCCACCAACCCGACCCTGCCCTACACGGTGAACACCATCGACGAGCATCTCGACATGCTGATGGTCTGCCATCACCTCGATCCGGATATCGCCGAGGACGTGGCGTTTGCCGAATCGCGCATTCGCCGGGAAACCATCGCCGCTGAAGACGTGCTGCACGACATCGGCGCGTTCTCGCTCACCTCGTCAGATTCGCAGGCCATGGGCCGCGTCGGGGAAGTGATTATCCGCACCTGGCAGGTGGCGCACCGCATGAAGGTCCAGCGCGGCGCGCTGCCGGAAGAGACGGGCGAGAACGATAACTTCCGCGTGAAGCGCTATGTCGCCAAGTACACCATTAACCCGGCGCTCACCCACGGCATCGCCCACGAAGTCGGTTCGATTGAGGCGAGCAAGCTTGCGGATCTGGTGGTCTGGTCCCCGGCGTTCTTCGGCGTCAAGCCCGCCACCATCGTCAAGGGCGGGATGATCGCCTGTGCGCCAATGGGTGATATCAACGCCTCGATCCCTACGCCGCAGCCGGTGCATTACCGTCCGATGTTTGGATCGCTGGGCGCCGCGCGCCACGCCACACGGCTGACGTTTATCTCGCAGGCCGCCAGTGCGAACGGCATCCCGCAGCAGCTCAACCTGCAGAGCGCCACCGCGGTAGTGAAAGGCTGCCGGACGGTGAAAAAGGCGGACATGATCCACAACGGCCTGCAGCCGAACATCACCGTCGACTCGCAAACCTATGAGGTGCGCGTCGACGGCGAACTGATAACCAGCGAACCGGCCGACGTTCTGCCGATGGCGCAACGCTATTTCCTGTTTTGAGGAGTAATGATGATCTATTTAACCCAACGTCTGGACCATGCGCACCCGATCACCGCCAGCGTCACGCTGCCGATTGACGTGCGGGTGAAAAGCCGTGCACGCGTGTCGCTGAACGACGGCCGCGAAGCCGGGCTGATGCTGCCGCGCGGCCTGCTGCTGCGCGGGGGCGACCTGCTGACCACCGACGACGGCAGTGAGGTGATCGAAGTGATCGCAGCGGCTGAGTCCGTCTCCGTGGTGCGCTGCGCCGACCCGTTCCTGCTGGCCCGCGCCTGCTACCACCTGGGCAACCGCCACGTGCCGCTGCAGGTCATGCCCGGCGAGCTTCGCTATCACCACGACCACGTTCTCGACAACATGCTGCGCCAGTTCGGGCTGGACGTTACCTACGCCAGCCTGCCATTTGAACCGGAAGCGGGCGCGTACGCCAGCGATGCCCACAGCCACAGCCATTCTCACGCTCATTCACATTAAGGACTCCTCATGCGCAAGTATTTACCGCTGTTTCTGCTGGCCGTTTCCGTACCGGCGCTCGCCCATCCCGGCCACGGTGCCGACAGCTTTCAGGCCGGCTTTCTCCACCCGCTAACCGGGCTCGATCACCTGCTGATGCTGGCAGGCGCCGGCGTGCTCTCGGCGCTGAGCGGCCGCAAACTCCTGCTGCCGTTTGCCACCCTCGGCATGATGCTCGTTGGCGCCATTGCGGGCAGCCTGCTCGGCGGCTTCAGCGGCATGGAGATGCTGATTATCGCCTCGCTGGCGGTATCCGGCGTGATGATGTTTAAAACTGAAAACCGTCTGCTGCTGGCGGTGCCTGCCCTGGCGATGTTCCACGGCTGGGCGCACGGCGTGGAGATGTCCGGCCACAACTTCTGGCTCTTCACCAGCGGCTTTATGTTCGCCAGCGCCACGGTGCTGTGCGCCAGTTTCGCCGCAGGGCTGCTGCTTCGCCGTCACGACGGCCTGCGTAAAACCTTCGGCGGCGGGCTGATCGTCTCCGCCCTGCTGGCGCTGATGAGCTGATGGAGCATGCCCGCCAGAGGCTGCGCCTGATGCAGCTCTCCAGCAGCAGCCTGCCGGTCGGGTCGTTTACCTGGTCGCAGGGGCTGGAGTGGTCCGTTGAGGCGGGCTGGGTAACCGACGCCGGGGCCTTTAAATGCTGGCAAATTCAGCAGATGGAGCAGAACTTTTTCTGCGTCGATCTGCCGCTGTTTATCCGTCTTTATCAGGCCTGTGAGCGTAGCGATCTTACAAGTGCAAAACGCTGGACGGCATACCTTCTCGCCTGCCGGGAAACGCGCGAGCTGCGCGAAGAGGAGCGCAACCGCGGGGCGGCCTTTACCCGGCTGGTTAAAAGCTGGGAGCCGGACTGCCCGGCAGAGTGGCTGTCGCTGTTTGCGCAGAGCCAGCTCTGCGGCATGGCGTGGCTTGGCGTTCGCTGGGGCATTGGCGCGCATGAGCTGTCGCTGAGCCTCGGCTACAGCTGGATTGAGAGCGCGGTGATGGCGGGCGTCAAGCTGGTTCCCTTCGGACAGCAGGCCGCGCAGCAGCTGATTATCGAGCTGAGCGACCACTACGCCGCTGGTTTTGAACAGGCATTTTTACGTCGCGACGACGCACTGGGGGCAGCAACGCCGCTCTCCGCCATCGCCTCCGCGCGCCACGAAACCCAATATTCACGACTATTCCGTTCCTGAGGAGTCAACATGGCTGATTACAAACATCCCCTGCGCGTGGGCGTGGGTGGCCCGGTAGGGTCGGGAAAAACCGCGCTGCTGGAAGCGCTCTGCAAGGCAATGCGCGACACGTATCACCTGGCGGTGGTGACCAACGATATCTACACCAAAGAGGATCAGCGCATCCTCACCGAGGCGGGCGCGCTGGAGCCGGAGCGCATCGTGGGCGTAGAGACGGGCGGCTGTCCGCATACTGCCATCCGCGAAGATGCCTCAATGAACCTGGCGGCGGTGGAAGCGTTGAGCGAGAAGTTCGGCAATCTGGATCTGATCTTCGTTGAAAGCGGCGGCGATAATCTGAGCGCCACCTTCAGCCCGGAGCTGGCGGATCTGACCATCTATGTGATCGACGTTGCCGAAGGGGAAAAAATTCCGCGCAAGGGCGGACCGGGGATCACCAAATCCGACTTTTTGGTGATCAACAAAACCGACCTCGCGCCGTTCGTGGGGGCGTCGCTGGAGGTGATGGAGCGCGATACTAACCGCATGCGCGGCGAGCGTCCCTGGACGTTTACCAATCTTAAAGCGGGAGACGGTTTAGCGACGATTATTGCGTTTCTGGAAGAGAAAGGGATGCTGCGGGTGTAGTCGTAAATTTCCCTCTCCCCTGTGGGGAGAGGGTCAGGGTGAGGGGGATTACGCCTCCGGCAGTTCCGCCAGCGGCCAGCGCGGACGCACGGACACGCTCAGGTCGGACGTTGCCCCCGCATTCAGGCGCACCATTCCGGCGTAAGCGATCATCGCGCCGTTATCGGTACAGAATTCCGGACGCGCATAGAACACTTCCCCGCGGCGCTTTTGCATCATCTCGGCGAGCTTCGCGCGCAGCGTGCGGTTGGCGCTGACGCCGCCCGCCATTACCAGACGCTTAAAGCCGGTCTGATCCAGCGCGCGCTTGCACTTGATCATCAGCGTGTCCACCACCGCATCTTCAAACGCGCGGGCGATATCGGCGCGGGTCTGCTCGCTGTCGTCGTTGTTGCGGATGGTATTCGCCGCGAAGGTTTTCAGCCCGGAGAAGCTGAAATCCAGCCCCGGACGGTCGGTCATCGGACGCGGGAAGACAAAGCGCCCTTCCGTTCCCTGTGACGCCATTTTCGAGAGCATCGGGCCGCCCGGGTAATCGAGACCCAGCAGCTTGGCGGTTTTGTCGAAGGCTTCACCGGCGGCATCGTCGATCGACTCGCCCAGCAGCTCGTACTTGCCAATGCCCGTTACGCTAATCAGTTGGGTATGCCCACCCGAGACCAGCAGCGCCACAAACGGGAATTCAGGCGGATTTTCTTCCAGCATAGGTGCCAGAAGGTGCCCTTCCATATGGTGAACCGGAATGGCCGGAACATCCCACGCGAAGGCCAGCGACCGGCCAACCGTCGCGCCAACCAGCAGCGCGCCGACCAGGCCCGGCCCCGCGGTATAGGCCACGGCGTCAATATCGGTTGAGCTTAATCCGGCCTCTTTCAGCGCCGCCTGAATCAGGGGAACCGTTTTACGCACGTGGTCACGAGAGGCCAGTTCCGGCACGACGCCGCCGTAGTCAGCGTGCAATTTCACCTGACTATACAGCTGGTTGGCCAGAAGCCCTTTTTCGTCGTCGTAAATGGCGATGCCGGTTTCATCGCAGGATGTTTCAATACCCAGTACACGCATGACTTGTTTTACCTCGTTTCAATACCGCGCAGTGTAGAGCCTGGGCGGGTTGATGTAAAACTTTGTTCGCCCCAGGAGGAAGGCTCGTGTATACTCTTCACCCTTATTAAAGTCCCTTTCAAAATCGCATCGGTGCTTTACAAAGCAGCAGCATTTGCAGTAAAATTCCGCACCATTTTGAAATAAGCTGGCGTTGATGCCAGCGGCAAACCGAATTTATTAAAGGTGAGAGTTACATGCCGGTAATTAAAGTACGTGAAAACGAGCCGTTCGACGTAGCACTGCGTCGCTTCAAACGTTCATGCGAGAAAGCAGGTGTTCTGGCTGAAGTTCGTCGTCGTGAGTTTTATGAAAAACCAACGACCGAACGTAAGCGCGCTAAAGCTTCCGCTGTGAAACGTCACGCGAAGAAACTGGCTCGCGAAAACGCACGCCGTACTCGTCTGTACTAATCTCTTGAGGGTCAACGCCCTCAATTGACAGACAGAGTAGTAGTCGTAAGGCCGTGCTTCCGGAAGGAATGCGCGGCTTGTTTTCGTTTATAAGTCGCTTAAATTTTTGGGGCATATGGCCGGAAGAATCCCACGCGTTTTCATCAATGACCTGCTCGCCAGAACCGACATCGTCGATCTCATCGACGCGCGGGTAAAGCTGAAAAAGCAGGGCAAGAACTACCATGCGTGCTGTCCGTTCCATAACGAAAAAACCCCCTCCTTCACCGTAAACGGTGAAAAGCAGTTTTACCATTGCTTCGGCTGTGGCGCACACGGTAATGCCGTCGATTTTTTAATGAACTACGACAAGCTCGAGTTCGTTGAAACCGTCGAAGAGCTGGCGGCGATGCATAACCTTGAAGTGCCGTATGAAGCAGGCAGTGGGCCAAGTCAGATCGAGCGCCATCAACGGCAAACGCTGTATCAACTGATGGATGGCCTGAATTCGTTTTACCAACAGTCTCTTAAGCACTCTGCGGCTGAGCCTGCGCGTCAGTATCTGAACAAGCGCGGACTGAGCGACGATGTGATTGCGCGTTTCGCTATTGGTTACGCCCCGCCCGGCTGGGACAACGTGTTAAAGCGTTTTGGCGGCAATAGCGAAGATCGTAAATCTCTCATCGACGCAGGCATGCTGGTCACCAACGACCAGGGACGAAGCTACGACCGCTTCCGTGAACGGGTAATGTTCCCGATCCGCGACAAGCGTGGCCGGGTGATTGGTTTTGGTGGTCGCGTGCTGGGTGATGCCCTGCCGAAATACCTCAACTCTCCGGAAACCGATATTTTCCATAAGGGCCGTCAGCTTTACGGTCTTTATGAGGCGCAGCAGGATAACGCGGAACCTCAGCGTCTTCTGGTCGTCGAAGGCTATATGGACGTCGTTGCGCTGGCGCAGTACGACATCAACTACGCGGTTGCGTCGCTAGGTACGTCCACCACCGCCGATCATATTCAACTGCTGTTCAGGGTGACCAACAACGTCATCTGCTGTTACGACGGTGACCGCGCTGGACGCGACGCCGCCTGGCGAGCGCTGGAAACCGCGCTGCCGTATATGACCGACGGGCGTCAGCTACGCTTTATGTTCCTGCCCGACGGTGAAGACCCGGATACGCTGGTGCGTAAAGAGGGCAAAGCGGCGTTTGAAGCGCGGATGGAGCAGGCTCAGCCGCTCTCCACGTTTTTGTTTAACAGCCTGATGCCGCAGGTTGATTTGAGTACCCCTGACGGGCGCGCGCAGCTCAGTACGCTGGCGCTGCCGTTAATCAGCCAGGTGCCCGGCGAAACGCTGCGCATCTATCTGCGTCAGGAGTTAGGCAACAAGCTCGGCATTCTGGATGACAGCCAGCTTGAACGTTTAATGCCTAAACAGGCTGAAAACGGCACGGTTCGCCCCGCGCCTCAGCTAAAACGCACAACCATGCGTATACTGATAGGGTTGCTGGTACAAAACCCCGAGCTCGCGCCGCAGGTGCCGTCGCTGGCGGGTTTGAACCACGAAAAATTGCCCGGGCTTGGCTTATTTTCAGAACTGGTCAACACGTGTTTGTCTCAACCAGGTCTGACCACCGGACAACTTTTAGAACATTATCGCGGCACAAAAGAGGCCGCTACCCTTGAAAAATTGTCGATGTGGGACGATATAGCAGATAAGGATATTGCAGAAAAAACGTTCACCGACTCGCTCAACCATATGTTTGATTCGATGCTTGAGCTGCGCCAGGAAGAGTTGATAGCTCGCGAGCGCACGCACGGCTTAAGCAGCGAAGAACGCCGGGAGCTCTGGATGATTAACCAGGAACTGGCGAAGAAATAAGTCAAAGACAACAGTATTTAACGGCTTAAGTGCCGAATATCGATCGGGAAGCCCCCGGCAGCCGCACTGAGAGGCAGCGGCAAAAATATAAGTACGCCCTCGCTTTAAAGGTTGGCAGCCCCATCGCCGACACCAATCAAACGAATTAAGTGTGGATACCGTCTTATGGAGCAAAACCCGCAGTCACAGCTGAAACTTCTTGTCCAACGCGGTAAGGAGCAAGGCTATCTGACCTATGCCGAGGTCAATGACCATCTGCCGGAAGATATCGTCGATTCAGACCAGATCGAAGACATCATCCAAATGATCAATGACATGGGCATTCAGGTGATGGAAGAAGCACCGGATGCCGATGATCTGTTGCTGGCTGAAACCTCCAACAACACTGACGAAGATGCGGAAGAAGCTGCTGCACAGGTACTGTCCAGCGTGGAATCTGAAATCGGGCGTACCACTGACCCGGTCCGCATGTACATGCGCGAAATGGGTACCGTTGAACTGTTGACCCGCGAAGGCGAAATTGACATCGCAAAACGCATCGAAGACGGGATCAACCAGGTACAGTGCTCTGTTGCCGAATACCCGGAAGCGATCACCTATCTGCTGGAGCAGTACGATCGCGTTGAAGCGGAAGAAGCGCGCCTGTCTGACCTGATCACCGGTTTTGTCGACCCGAACGCTGAAGAAGATATGGCGCCTACCGCCACTCATGTCGGTTCTGAACTGTCTCAGGAAGAGATGGATGACGACGAAGACGAAGATGAGGAAGAAGACGACGACAGCGCGGACGATGACAACAGCATCGACCCGGAACTGGCGCGTGAGAAGTTTGCCGAGCTGCGCACCCAGTACGAAGTGACGCGTGACACCATCAAAGCGAAAGGCCGCAGCCATGCCGCCGCTCAGGAAGAGATCCTGAAGCTGTCTGAAGTATTCAAACAGTTCCGCCTGGTGCCAAAACAGTTCGACTACCTGGTTAACAGCATGCGCGTGATGATGGATCGCGTACGTACCCAGGAACGCATCATCATGAAGCTGTGCGTTGAGCAGTGCAAAATGCCGAAGAAGAACTTCATCACCCTCTTCACCGGCAACGAAACCAGCGAAACCTGGTTCAACGCGGCTATCGCGATGAACAAGCCGTGGTCTGAAAAACTGCACGACGTGAAGGACGATGTTTATCGTGGTCTGCAGAAGCTGCAGCAGATTGAAGAAGAGACCGGCTTGACCATCGAGCAGGTTAAAGACATCAACCGTCGCATGTCCATCGGTGAAGCGAAAGCCCGCCGGGCCAAGAAAGAGATGGTTGAGGCGAACTTACGTCTGGTTATCTCTATCGCCAAGAAATATACCAACCGCGGTCTGCAGTTCCTGGATCTGATTCAGGAAGGCAACATCGGTCTGATGAAAGCGGTAGATAAGTTTGAATACCGTCGTGGTTACAAGTTCTCTACTTACGCGACATGGTGGATCCGTCAGGCGATTACCCGCTCTATCGCAGACCAGGCGCGCACCATCCGTATTCCGGTGCATATGATTGAGACCATCAACAAGCTCAACCGTATCTCCCGTCAGATGCTGCAGGAGATGGGCCGCGAGCCGACGCCGGAAGAGCTGGCCGAGCGCATGCTGATGCCGGAAGACAAGATCCGTAAAGTGCTGAAGATCGCCAAAGAGCCAATCTCCATGGAAACGCCAATCGGTGACGATGAAGATTCGCATCTGGGTGATTTCATCGAGGATACCACCCTCGAGCTGCCGCTGGACTCTGCGACCACCGAGAGCCTGCGTGCCGCGACGCACGACGTTCTGGCTGGCCTGACCGCCCGTGAAGCAAAAGTTCTGCGTATGCGTTTCGGCATCGATATGAATACCGACCACACGCTGGAAGAAGTGGGTAAACAGTTCGACGTTACCCGCGAACGTATCCGTCAGATCGAAGCGAAGGCGCTGCGTAAGCTGCGTCATCCAAGCCGCTCTGAAGTGCTGCGTAGCTTCCTGGACGACTAATCTGTCCTGACAGTGAAAAAGCTCCCAATCGGGAGCTTTTTTTTGTTTATTCCCTCTCCCCGTGGGAGAGGGCCAGGGTGAGAGTATCAGGCCGCAGAGGAGCTAAAGCCCCCGCACCATCAGTGCCTCATCCAGTTCCCGATACGCCTCCACCAGCTTATCCAGCGTCGCCCTGTTGAGCCCGCTCGGGTTCGGCAGCACCCACACCTGCGTAACGCCAATCATGATGCTCTGCTTGCCCCACTTCGTTCCACGCTGGCTAAACGCCTGCTCGTAGGCCTGCTTGCCGAGGATCGCCAGCGCGGCCGGCTGGTAGTCTTCAATCTTCTTCACCAGCTCCCGCCCGCCGCTGCGCAGTTCATGCAGGTTGACCTCGCTTGCCTGTACCGTCGGCCGCTCGACCAACATGGTAATTCCGCAGCGCGTATCCAGCAAATGCAGCTCCTCTTCCGGCTTGAGTAACCTGTCGGTAAACCCGGCCTGGTAGATCACCTTCCAGAAGCGATTTCCCGGGTGGGCAAAGTGAAAGCCGGTGTGCGCCGAGGACTTTCCCGGGTTGATTCCGCAAAATACCACCCGCAGGCCAGGGGCCAGAATGTCGTTGATCATCTTTACTCCCACTGATACGTCGTTATGGAAGTATAAAGGATTGATAATGCGTTGTTTATAAAAACAGCAGGCAGGTGTGAATGGCTGGATTGCTGCGGGGAGTTACTTTATAATTCACCGCCACGGCCCCTTAGCTCAGTGGTTAGAGCAGGCGACTCATAATCGCTTGGTCGCTGGTTCAAGTCCAGCAGGGGCCACCAAATTTTAGCTGTAGAATCATAGAATTAAGCCACTCGATTGAGTGGCTTTTTTATTGGTTTTTTATGAGCCGGTGGTACCGCCGTTAACCGTGGCTCATCGAAGCCATTCGGACACGTTCAGAGGCGCCAGGAGTTGCAATCAGACGCTCCACGGATTCCATCGTCACGAACGTACAGCTGCAGTCCACATTGGTGCACTGATGATAGCGCTCTTTGGTGTTTTCACTTAAGTAGCGACTGGTACGCGCATGCGCAGAATGCTTGCACTTAGGACAATGAAACATATACCCTCCGTTTGATTCACTATTTGTGAATCAATAATACCCAAAATAAAACCAATAGCAACTGCATTACTCACTATCCACAGAAAATTTTTCGTCGATGACGTTCAGCTCAAGGTTCAGCTGCGTGGTAAATCCACTCCCGCTCAGGGTATGAACCACCTCGCTGATGATCCACGCCTGCTCGTCAATGACGCGTTTAAAACCGTTTACCCGCACCGGCGTTTCAGGGAACAGATCGGCGCGTCCCAGCGCAAGCTGGATGGAAAACTTCACGGTTCCCCGCTGAAGCGCGCGCCACTTCGCCTCCGCAGCCCTGAGCGCCTGCTCTTCAGAGGCATATACCGTAGTGAGCTCAAACACGTTCTCCGCCGATCCCACCAGCCTCTCTTGCGGCTTCTGCTCCGCGCCACCGGCTCCCGGCGCAGCGGCATCCGGGTGCTGCAGTGCTTCTGCCGGCTGTCCTCCGGGCTGACGAGAAATACTCAATTGAGGATTTTGTTGTTTGGGATCGCGCGTTTGCAGCCATTTGGCCGTTACGCCGGAATAATTTTCACGGTCAGCTACGGAAAAAAGGTGCTTATCGCCATCCCCACGCTCAATCACCATTAAGGAAAGCGGGGTGCCGCTGGCCGTCACGGCCTGGCCCGCTTTCATAAAGATAATCTTCCCGGCTTTGATTGAAACAAATGCACCATTACGTTCGGCAAGGCGAGAGAGAAACGCCGCGTCAGTCTCCTGAGACTGGTCAATATGAGAGATGGCGATGGATGCAAGCCCCGCCGCGACGCTGGCGGTCAACTGGTTACGCTGAGCGATGGTATCGACTATCGCGCCAATCGTCGTGTCATGCCACGACTGTTCGCGCCGCACGTTTAGCTTTCCACGAAAATCAGCGCTGCATCCCCGGATGGTCAGCGTGTCCGGCGCGCCACGGAATTCAATCGCATCTATCGTAAAGTCCCCTTTCTCCTCGAGCGGGGTTCCCTCCCATCCCAGCCATAAGGAGAGCCTTGCCCCCCGGGCTGGCAAGTCCAGCAGCCCGTCGGAATCATCCAGTTGAATATCCAGCTGATCGGCTTCCAGCCCACGTTTGTCGGTCATGGATAAACTGATAAGGCGGTGGCTGAAATTTTGTGTGATATCACGATCGTCAAGCTTAAGCATAAAATCAGGGGCGATTTTGCCGCCCGCCCGGATATTCATCTCGGCGATCATCCCACCAGCCCTCCAATGCTATTACGTGCGCTCGTCACCAGCTCTTCAGCCTGCGTTCTCAGATCGCCAAACATCTTCATCAGCGATTCGTCCACGCGTTTCAGCGAAAGGGAAAATTCAATTTTTCGCGCGGTACCATCGCTGTAGAAATCCGAATGCGTATGCGTGACTTTCTCAATGATAAACATGCCGTGAATGACGCCGGTACCATCTATCAACGGCCAGGCCCGTCCTTCATTCGCCATCAGCTCAACCGCCTTAAGAGAAAGCCGCCCTCCCGTGAGCTCCGGGTAAAGTACTCCGGTGAGGTTAAAGGATGTCTCACCTTCGCCAAGATATTGCCAGGCTTTGGGCTTCCCGATGCGAACGTTGGACGCCCAGCGGTAGTCCTTTGTAAACTGCATTGTCTGATACGGTAAGGTTCGTCGTTCAAAGACAAACAGACCCAGCACCATTAACATTTTCTCTCTCCTCAACCATACAAAAAGCTGGATTGCTGCCGTCTCGCTTTATCACGTTCACTGTTTTCTATTGCCTCCCGGATTTGACGCGTCAGATCCGTTCCGGAGGCCGTGCCCCCCTGCAGCGTGATGTTGTACTCGCTTTTACTCTGATCGACGTAAGAGCGTCCCCCTGTGGCGATGGTTGGCTGATACCCCTGATAGCCGCCATAGGTCCCCGTACCCGGAATATAAGAGCTGCCCGCAGGAGAGGAGGATGCCGCTTCTGCTTTTGCCGCAGCGGCGTCGAGATCGCCCGACTCGTTTTTGATAAGACCGAGCTTCTCCAGCAGCCAGCTGGCCTTGCCGCTCAGGCTGTTAAAGAGATCAAGCGGTGCCATTAACGCATCGCCCAGCGCCTGCCCAAATATCACGCCAGCATTTTTACAGCCATCCAACGTTTCCTGCGTCGCCTTGATAGGCGTAATCAAGTCGGTGAACCATTGCCAGATACCGCCCAGCTTCTCCGAGATAGCATCAAATACCGTTATCACCGGTGAGAACAGCGCCCCCAGCGGTGCGAAGGCCGTCGAAAGCCCTTCCATCACCCCGCCAAAGAAGGCGCTGATGGGCTCCCAGTATTTAAAAATCAGTAACGCACCGGCAGCAATCGCCGCGCTCAGGGCAATCACCGGCCAGCTAAGGGCACCCAGTACCGTCATGATGGCGCCGCCCACCACGCTGAATACCGTTCCCAACATCCCGGCCGCGGTAATAACCATATTGACGCCCGTCAGAACCGGGGCGATAACCGTTCCTACGCCGCCCAGTACGCCAGCAAACGCCTGCGCACCGACAACAATGCTGGCGAGGGTCTGCGTCAGCTCAGGGTTGGCATTCACCCAAAGGGAGGCCGTGCTGAGCCAGCCGGTTGCGGTTGTTATCAGGTTGCGCAGAGCGCCATCCGCTTTATCAAATACATCAATCTTCAACCCGTTCCACGCGGCCTGGAATCGGTTGATATCACCGTCAAGATTATCGGTCTGCACGGAAGCCGCGAGCGCGGTACTGCCCTTTGCCCCCTGCAACTGCCGGCGTTTTTCATCAAGCGATCCATCACCCGCAGCGGAAGCCAGCGCCCCCGCGGCTTTTATGGCACCCGGAGTCTGAACCTGGCGCAACATCGCGCTGAGCGCGTCCCCGGCGGCAGCACCGTACATCCCCTTTTCCGCCAAAACGCCAAGCTGCGCCGTTGTCTCTTCAAGCCCCATACCGGCGGCGTCCGCAGCTGGCGCAGCGGCGTTCAGGGCCGCCGCCATCTCAGCGAGGCTGGTATTTGAAGAGGTAGAACCGCGCGTAAGCACATCTGCGATGCGTCCCGCGTCCGCATCGGCCAGGCTGTACGCGGCCTGCGTGCTGCTGATAATATCGGCCGCTTTAGCCGCGTCGACACTCCCCGCCAGGCTGAGGTTGACCGTTGGCGCGGTGGCCGTAAGCAGCCCATCGGCATCATAGCCTGAACGAGTCAGTTCGGTTTGTGCCCGGAGGACCGTATCTGCAGGTACTCCGGTGCTGGCACTGACCTCCCGCGCCTGCTGGCGAATGGCCTCAAGCCGGGAATCCCCCTTCGCCAGACCAAGGTTTGCCTGAATGGCAGACATCTGCTTTTCAAAGCTGATGCCAGGCGCCATAAAGCGGGACGTCTGGTCAAAGCCCGCTTTTGCCATACCCACGCCCGCATTAGCCAGCTGCTGCACCCGCGCGACAGCGCGCTTGCCTGACTCGTAGCGGTTCTGAACGGTACTCAGCCGCTCCTGCTGCTGGTTGACGCGGGCCAGCGCATCCCGCTGCCGGTTAAGCTGCTGCGTTTTCTCGCCGATGTTGGTTCGTAGACGACGCTCGTCCGATGAGAGCGTGCGCGTGTTTATCCCCGCCCGCGCGAGCTCAGCACGCTGACGCTGTACCGAATAGCGTAAGCTGTTGTACTCAAGCTTAAGATCGGCTGCCGATTTTCGGGCCGCGGACAGCGCATCAGCCTGTGCCTGGGTGGGGTTTTGCGTGTTTTTAAACTGCACCGCCAGCGCTGCGGCCTGCTGTTTCGCCTGAGCAAGGGACTGCTCCGTCATGGCGAGCTGGCCGTTTGCTTTCCTGAAGCCGTTAATACGCCCCGCCTGCTCATCGAACGCCCCGAGCGCCGCCTGCGCATCGCGGATATCGTTCGCGAGAGTGAGGCTGGCGTTATGGAGAGCGTTAAGCGGTCGGGTTGCCCGGTCAACGGCCTTAAGCAGCTCCTGAAGTCTGACATTATTACTCATGGTGGTTTCCGCTTCGCTGCAGCGCTTTTTCGCGCCATAAGAGGAGTTCGGTCACGCTCAGGGTGTACAGCTCTGACGGCGGCCAGTGAAAGATCACCGCGATATCCGCCATCAGATCGTCGACCGATAGATTTTCAGGAAATTTCAGCGAGCCGAAGCCGGTGACAAAAAACCGATCACCTTGCCTGCAAAAGAGAGCAGATCGCAGGCATCCAGGCGCGCAACCTCGTGCTCGGTCAGGGCTGGCGAGGTCATTCGCGGCAGCACCTTGATCAGCGCATCCACGTCAGATTGCGCCAGCGACGCCAGCGATACACCTCGCAGGGTCCCGGCATTCGGTTTTGAAACGGTCACCTTTTCAATTTTTTGCTCACCGCGCTGAACGGGGCTATCAAGCGTGACGATATGTAGGTTTTCGTTCATGGCGATCTCGTTGATATTTTCCATTTCGTTACTCTTCAGAAAGTTAACTTACCGGCCGGCGATCCCGGCCGGTTAAAGGGTTACAGGCCGATGGCCCTACGGTGTTCTGCCAGGCGATCGACGCCGTCGACTTTCAGCACCATGTTGATGATGTCGATTTCAATGATCTCTTTGCCATCAATGGTCAGCTGGTAGTAGGCGCACTCGGTGGACATTTTGGTGGTGCCGCTCTCGCCCTGCTTGTTTTCACCGCCATCAAACTCTTTATGACGGCCACGCATGACGATTTCGACGGCGGAGATTTCGCCGGTGTCATCGCGCTGATAAGAGCCGGTAAAGCGCAGCGGCACGCTGTCCGCGCCCGGAGAGGCATACTGCGCCCACAGCGCGGCGTCCGGCAGCCCGCCAACGGTCCACTCCAGCGCCAGGGCATCATCGTCCAGGCCGAGGTCGACAGAGACCGAGCCAGGCATACCGCCACCGCGATACTTCTCCAGCTTGCGGGTAAGCTTCGGTAAGGTGACAGACTCAACAACGCCCATGTAGCTCAGGCCATCGTTGAACATATTCAGATATTTCAGTTTGCGTGGTAACGCCATGCTTCAGCTCCTTAGCTATTAACCGAATCTGACAGGTCTGCCAGATAGGTATCGGTGATGCGCTGGCGCAGGGTCAGATTTTCCAGCGGCGGGACAGGGGTGTAGTCGTAATCGATATACAGTTTCCCCGCTTTCAGGGTTGATGCGTCGTTCGACTCAGGGTCATACCAGCAGGAGCCGTCGACGATATAACCGTTGGTTTTCAGCTCGCGGAACTTGGCATTAATACCGGAGACGATGTCGCGGATAAGCGTTGGCGTGATGGGTTTATCCATCGCCCACGCATGCGCTTCTGCCATGGTATCGGCCAGCACCTGCGCGGTACGGGTGTAGTTTTCAAAGACGAATAACGGATCGTCTGAGCAGGTGCGGTTACCCCAGAATTTGAAGCCGTCATTGCGAATCAGCGTGGTGACGCCCGCCTGGTTGAGCAGGTTCGCGTCTGTGGCCTGTTCCTGCAGATCCCAGGAGACAGAAGCGCTTACGCCAGTGACGCCGTTAACGCCAACGTTTGACAGGGTTTTATGCCAGCCCATTGTCTGGTCGATTTTGGCGCGCAGGCCAAGCGCACGGGCGGTCGCCCAGGCCGTTGTCGTCGCGTTCGTGGTGGTATCCCACGCCAGAAAATCAGGGTGGATAACCATCAGCTCGCGCTGGCTGAAGTTTTTGCGGTAGTTGATCGTCTCAGAAATGGTTTTACAACCCCATGCGCTGACATAGCCGAACGCGCGCAGGCTCTGGCACGTGGCGGCCAGCGCGGTTGCCACTTCCTGAGAGTCCAGCCCCGGTACGCCGAGAATGCGTGGCTTAACGCCGGTCACCGTTTTCGCCGTAAGAAGCGCCTTCAGACCGGTGTATTTACCATTTTCATCGGTGGTACCGATGATGTTGGAAATGGTCTGTTTGTGTGCCTCTTCCGGGGTCTCTGCAGTGCCTTCAGCCACGCGAACAACCACGACAACCGGTTTACACTGGTCGGCGATCGCCTGCAGAGAAGCGAACAGCGTCCCCGCCTTGCCGGCTTTCGCAATCGCGCTTTGCACGTTGGTAATGAGCACAGGCTCGTTAAGAGGGAATGTCTGTTCGTCAGCATCGCTGGCCGTACAGACCATGCCGATGATTGCCGTCGAGACGGTGGAAATGGTGCGGGTGCCATCGTTGATTTCGATAACTTCCACGCCGTGGTGATAGTCGCCCATCCGGTTAACTCCTTCGTTTAGTGGTGAGGCTATTGTCTGCGGAGCGCGCAATTGATGCGACGTATTGGGGTTGGGGAAAGGATTGCACAACAAACGAAAAACCCTCCTGATGGAGGGTTTGGGGTCAGGCGGGGCGTTCGGGCCATTCAATCTCTGGTGAAACGCTGAGATCCAGCCGGTTTAGCATCACCCGATAGCGCTTCCAGAGTAACAACCTGGCAGCTTCCTCGTCTGTTGCAATGCCGAGCTCGAAGGCATCCTGGAGGGGAGCGATAGCCTCGGAAGCATCAGCAAGCAATTCAGTTTTTCTTGTTTGCGCCTGTTGAATTAACTCCTCATTGGTGAGCTGGCGTGGAATAATTTTAGTGCCATTCCATACCCACTCACCGTGTATATTCAGCCCTTCTGGCACGTCTGTTGGATCAACTTCGGAAACTGACATACCAAGAGGAAAGAGGCGATCAACCTGATTACTGAAAGAGCGAATAATGTTATTTTTGTCGTAGCAAATCTTTAAGGTGTCGGCCTGAAAGCGTGACATATGGTAATACCAGTCAAGCCCCTCATCTGACTGAAGAAATATAGCATTAAACAAGAAATCTTTAAATTCTGGTTCATACTGAACGAAATTTTTAAGTGTAATCATGCTGTATGACCTACAGTAATCCATCCGATATTAGACATATATTTCTGAATTGGGCGGTAAAAAATCGTATCGCCGCCAGGGTTATCACCTTCAAAGTTGTAGCCTGTCATAGCACATCCAGGAGGCACACGCTGCCAGGCATTTTTTACAATCGTAAATGCCCCCTCCGCACCCATGGCAACATCCCGGACAAAGTATTGCAGCGTCCAGTCCTGTCGTGCATAAGGGCTCAAATCCTGCTGGGGCGGTGGATTATTACTGGAATAAACCCTGACCAAACCGCCTGACTCAAACAACCCCTGACCAGCGACAATATTCCCCCCTGTCCCAATCTGGCCGGGAACATTTAAATTCCCATTAGCATTAAATGAATATATTGCCCCGGCTCCGCTATCACCCAAAATTTGAATAACAGCGGAACCAAAATCACCACTTCCTGAACGTAATATTCCAAAACTAACTGACGCACCAAATCCATATCCACTCGTCGCAGATGTTCCTTTTACAATTGGTAGATACATCGAAATATCTTTAGGAGTAGTATAACCAGGAACAAAAAATGGAGCCGAGGCATCAATATATTGATTTGCAAACGCCCCGCCGCCTTGCCAGTATTCAGGCTTTGTCGCGTAATAACATGCATTGTTTAAATACTCAACGCTTCCGCCGTAGTTTGTGATAACGTTCGTCCAGCTCCCCCAATAGCCATTATCCGCATTTAAGGTGCGGAATTTCAGCCGCTTTCCGCCGTCGCCATAGGACGCAGCATACTGCACACGATAGCCATCGCCTCCAAGGCCGCCCACATCAAGAATCGTCGCCTCATAACCCGGTGAATATGCTGCATCGGCATAACAGAAGCTCACTGAGTTAGCCGGGAGGGCGCTTGCATCGGCAATTGCCGTACCCGCTCTGGCGGCTACCGTTCTCAACGCCAGCGCACCACCGTTAACCAGCACGCGCCCCGGTGTGATGTCGTCGCGGCTTTCCTGAACATTTTTACCTGCGGCAGTACCCAAGCTGTTTTTGAGCTTTGTCACGTCATCATTGACGGTCTTCACAGCCTTAGGTGTAGCCGCAAGCGACTCAGACTCACTGTCGGTCACACTGCTTAGCTGAGTAAACCCTTTTTCCTTAAGCGTGGCATCAGGATGGCGACGAGACTGCTCATGCTCTTCAAGCTTTTCATCAATATACTCCTGGGTCGCCATTACTGTAGACGTATCTATCGCGAGCTCGACCGAGGCGATATCACTGACCATGATCACCATTCTCACAGTCTGCGCACGCCCAGATCCCTCATCTAACAACGGCTTATAACTTTCCGCCATGTTCCCGACTGCGATGAGTGTCCCCGTGTCATCATAGAGACCCATTTCACGCATCCAGAAACCGCCCGCTTCGGGAGGAATAAGAAGCTCCGCAATCACATAGTTACGCTTTTTATTGTCCTGGCTGATTTTATTCAGCGCATGGCGCCAGACTTCATTAACCAGCTTCGTCTGCCCGGCATCAGGCACCGGCAACATGCCACCACCGTCACCCACCGCCATCGCCGTAAAATTCACTTTCTTACCGTTCGGGACGGTCGCTGCAGCCAGTTTTTCGGCACCGGCTTTGGTGATAACCGTTTTATATTTCACTGTCATTGTGCTCTCACTTATCCGGGATAAACCGTAATGATGTCGCCGTCATAGCTCAGGGCGCCGGTATAGAGATAACCCGGAATGTCCTGGATGATATTCAGGCCAATAAGGTGGCGGCTGGCAGGCTTTGCATCAGCAATCAGCCTCTCCATTTCGTAATACATTTCCTCGGTGATACCGGTGTCCAGCACGCCAATATCAAGGCGGAAGGTGCCGGGCGGATCGTTGGTTTCCCACCACTCGGTGACGTTGATCAAATAGCCAAGCGGCTCCACCACGCGACGCACGGCGCCAATCGTCCCTTTGTGGGCATGGATAAACCACGCCGCGCGGATCACGTCCCGCTTAGTGGCTTCCGGCCAGCTCTCGTCCCAGCGGTCAACCGAAAACGCCCACGCCAGCCAGGGCAGCAGATTCGCCGGGCAGGTGTCCGCGCTCCAGAGATGACGCAGCGGAACGGGCGTATTTTCGATGTCCGCACAGGCGCGCGCTGCCGCCACCTCAAGCGGCGATGAGCCAACCGGTAAAAGACGGGTGTTACTCATCGTTGCCTCCCACGGTTACGCTGTAGTGGCTGCACCATGAGGCCTGGGTTTCATCAAGCACGATGTCAGCTGCGGGTGCGGTCAGTTCCACCCGCTGCACCCCTTCTACGTGAAGAGCGGCGTAAATGGCGGACTTGCGAATATCGCGTCCAAGCCGATGCTGAGCCGTGATATAGGCCTGTAACCGGGCTCTTGCCGCGTTGAGTACCGGCTCGCTTTCAGGGCCGGGAAAAAGGAAAAGCGATGCTTCAATGCTGTAGTCAACGATTTTGGCCGACTGGACGGTAACGCGGTCGGCAACGGGCCTGACGTCTTCATCGTTGAGGGCATTACGAACAATAGCGATCAGCTCTTCAGACGCTATGCCGTTATTCTCCCGGGAGAGCACGGAGATCGTGACGTTCGCCGGCTGCGGGCTGATGACGGAGATGTCCGCTACCCGGCCATCGGCACTGCGGCCATGGAACTGGTACGCGCCCGTCGAACCGGCCACGCTCAGCCCTTCCGGCGCCTGCTGGATGCGCAGACGAAAATCGGTATCGGACTCCATCACAGCCGGCGTGGGTGGGAACGTGGTGTCGTCGGCAGGGGCGATCACCAGACGCGCAAGGTTAGCGTTTGCCCCAATCTGGTCCAGATCGCTGCCCGCTGCATAGGCCAACATGACCGCACGCGCGGCCTCGTTAACCCGCTGACGCCACATGACTTCCCGGTAGGCATTCTCCTGCAGGAGCTTCACAATCGGCTCTGACTCCAGCGTCAGCGTCCGCGCAATCGCCTCTCGCTCCTCTTCGGGATAGAGCGAGACAAAGGTGGCCTTTCGTTCTGCCAACAGCGTTTCATAATCCACCTCCTCCACGACATCAGGCGCGGCGAGCTGGCTCAGATCAACAATAGCCATAGCGTTTAACTCAGTGAAATGGTGATAGAAAAGGATTGTCCGGAGGTCGGGCGCGTGCCGGTGATATCGACATACAACGTCCCGTCGTTCTCCGAACGCTCGAAAGTGATGGCCGTCAGGCTTATCCGCGGCTCCCATTTCTGGATGGCGGAATAGCATGCGGACATGATTTGCAGGCGCAGCGCCGGGCTCTGCGGCCTGTCGATCATCGCCGCCAGCAGCGAGCCGTAGTCCCGGCGCATAACCCGCGAGCCAATCGGCGTGACCAGAATGTCGCGCACGCTCTGCCGGATGTGTTCAGCCTCTGAAATGCTCAGCCCGGTCTGCCTGTTCATTCCCCTGTATCGCACCGTCATTGTGTCCCCTTAGTCCAGCTTCCGCCGCTTTGCACGCTGCCGTGCGCGTGGTTGTCCACCTGCACCCCGTTGGAGGTGAATTTACCGCCGGAATGCTCAATATTTCCGGTTATCACACCGCCCTGCTGCACTTCAAGAGAGGCGGTAATTAACTTGTTGGTACACACCACTTCAGGCGTATCCAGCGTGATGCGGGAAGTTGACGTCACCCGCACCTCCGGCACGGTGGCGGTCAGCGATTCCGAGGCGGTAATGTCGGCCGTTTTAATGCCTGTAACCGTCAGCGCCCCGCGTTCGGGTTCGTACTCGATCACCGCGCCGTCAGGAAACGAGACGTGGAACGCATCAGGCGACCCGGACGGCGCCGGATGGTCGTCCGAGAAAATGCCAGGCAGCACAAAGGCGGTATCAAGCTCGCCTCCGATGGCCAGCAGCAGCACCTGCTCGCCCTCGGAAGGCGCCCACCAGACGCGCGAACGTCCTGCACGACAGGTTAGCCAGTTCAGCCAGGTAGTTTTCATCCCGCCGGTCTGGACACGACAAAGCCCTCTGTTGAGGTCAACCTCGGTCACAACACCGATACGAATCAGATTGCGGATCGCGCGAGCGATACCGTTCATGGAAGTTAATGTATTCATGAGAAGAGAATGCCGTTCAGGAGGAACGGCAGCAACGAGACGGGGTTTTATGCGGGATGAAACAACACGGCGCGGGGGAAATTAAGCCTCCCACTGGCTGACCAGCTCACCGTTGATGTACAACGACGTCGGACGCGTGACGGGCTCCGGCAGCGGCGGTTCGGGGGAATACGTCGCGTGCAGAGCGCCCTGCTCCTGTGCAACAAGCATGCGCTCGGTTAATTGCAAACTGACGCTGATATCCATCGTATCGTCATCGTTTAAGACGATCGTGAAGGAACATCCGTTTTTACGGCCTTCATCAAGGGTAAAAATGTCCGGCTGGTTCTCCCGAAGCCAGGCCAGCAGGGGAACGAAAAATCCCTCGCTGTCGCCGGTGAAACCGCTGACCTTTGCAATCAGCTCATAGTGCTTTTCAAAGGAGAGCGAGGAGGCCAGGCGGGCGTCAATATGGCCGTTTCCGACCGACATCTGCAGGCGCTCCGGGCTGGCGTTCAGTTGGGGGATGGCGTCAATTAATGCCTGACGCAGGCTCTTGAGTTTGTGCATCGAGTTTATCCTGACAGTTTTTAAGGGTTTCAACCTGCAGCGCGCAGGCGATAAGGGCATACTCAAGCCTGCGAATATCCGCGCTGAGATCGCCGTTAGTGGCGGGTTCGCTGCCCGGCATCGGGCAGAGGCTCACTTTCGGGCAGGCGTGGTAAACAATGGGCTGCGGAGGCGCAGGCGGTGCGGGTGTGCAACCTGCGGACAGCATCAGGCAGCCGAGCGCTATACCAGCGGCGTAACGCTTCATTTTCATTAAGTAATCTCCCGATAGTGGCTTCCCGTCTCGCGCTCTCCTCACCCGCAGTGACAAGCGCCTCACGGAGCCTGACCTGGGCGTTTTCGTTTGATCGGGCTATCCGTTGTGACAGGGACAGCTGCTGGTTAAGCGTGGCGAGGGCCGTTTTTTGCTCGCTGGCGACCCGGTTAGCCGTGGCCAAGGAACGAGACAGGTTCAGGTTGTCATGACGAAGCCACAGCGTGATAGCCAGCAGCCCGGCCAGCGCCAGCATGAGGGCTCTCATTGCAGCCCCTTCATGCACCAGGCCTTCTCGCGGACGCGACGATTTTCCAGCCCGGCATTTTTGACGCCGTTGATGTACACCCAGCGGGTAAGCTGCTCGCACGCCTGCGACCACTGTTTACGCTTGATAAACGACACCAGCGTCGAACGACAGGCAGCGCCTGCGCCGACATTAAACGTGAAGCTCACCAGCGCGTCGTAGACCCGTGGCGGCATTTCTACCGGCGCGCACGCCGCCAGCCGCCGCTCCACGTTGAGCACATCAGCGACCAGGTTTGCCGCGGCCTCACGCTCCGTAATGTCCCGCGTGGGCACAACGTTTGCCGTGTGGCCAATGCCTGACGTCCATACGCCGGCGTTACACCTGTAGGGCGAGAGGCGGCATCCTTCGAGATCGGCAATCAACGCCAGCCCATCCGGGGAGGTTTTCAGTAACCGAAAGTCAGGCATCAGCACCGCCAGGGCCAGCACGCCGGCGATACTGCAACGCTTAATGATTGAGTTCACGAATGCTCTTCTTATCGAGGCCAAGAGATTTGAGATAGCGCCAGGTTTTTCGCTTAAACCAGTAATTCGTCAGCGCGGTAAAAATGGCGCAAAGACTTCCCACGTACAGCGCCACTTTTTCAGGAGACATCGCCCCGAACCAGGCCAGCGCCACGGCCAGCCAGTAGGCGATAAACGTGGTGATTTTCTCCAGGCTCAGTCCCATAGGTTTACGGATTCTTTTGTGGGGGCGGTATCCACCTCCGGCATCTCTACCGGCGTGCCGTGAGGCAAGATAACCCCTGACTCCGCGAGGCCAGAGTTGGCCTCCAGAACGGCTTCAACGACGCCAGCCGTGCGCCCATAAAAGCGGGCGCAAACGGCATCAAGCGTGTCCCCCTGCATTGCATAGATTTTCATCAGACGCTCCCAACATCCGGTTTCAAGGTACTGTAGAGTTTCCCGGGCCAGCAGGCTTTTCGCTATCGCTGACGGATGGACGCTCGCGGACACAACAGACCGTCCGCGAGAAGCGAAGCGCGGTTCAATAGGAGCGTAAAAATCTAATGAGGGTGTTCGGTCCGGGTAATAAAACCGGGGCTAGCGCCAGCTCTCGTCTTCCCAGACCTCCCGGAGAATAGTGTCCAGCGCCTCGCGATCGGCCTCTTTTTCAAGCCCCTGGAGCTCCACACCCGTCACCGAGCCTATTTTCACGGTCACCCGCGTTGATGGAAACAGGGATCCAATCCTGCGGGTCAGTTCGCTCTGAAAGGCTTCGGCGACGGACTGGCCAGCCAGCCGATCTTTATCGAGAGTAATGTTCACCCGAACGTTACTTTCTTTTTTAACTCGTTCCGGAACAGGCGATGCCGAGAAAACAACGGTAAAGGCGTTGTTCTTGATTAAATTTCCCCGCGCAATCTCGGCAATCAAATTCAGGGCAATCTCACGATCTCTTTCCTGACACGTTCCTTCTGTCGTCAGCCGAGCAATCATCTCGACTCGTTCAATCATGACCTGCTCGTTCAACTCTCTGTCCACACAACCTCCACCACGAGATACTGTATAAACATACAGTAGCATGTATTCATAAAAAGAGTGAAGCGAAAAATCAGAACACTTCACGGTATGTGCATGATATCGATGAAGATTAGCGTGCTCGCCGGGTTAACAGATCCGTTAAATACCCAATACGTTCAAGGATTTTCCGCGCCTTTTCCTGATAAGAACACGCCGCAGGAAATAGCGATCCGTCAGCTGCGCCCCTGCACCATTTGTCGTTAAAGCGGCTGACGCCTCCCGCCATAAGATGCAGGGCCTCGCCCCGGCTGATGGCTATCCCGGTTGAGAGCCGTATTTCGTCAATCACCTTCTCTGGTACCCCGTTCTGCGGGTCGCTCGCGAAGACTATGGGCGACGACGGGCCTGGGCGGATGAATTTGATGCGTTCGGTTAATGCCCGTCTCGCACGCCGGCTAAGGGGCTTAGACAGATCGTCCTGCGTACAGTTATTGACAGAACTCCGAGAGGGCTCAGGCGTATCCTTAACCTCCACGGCCCGCTTCGGCACAATTTTCCACTGGGTGTGCCGGGTTATAATCGAGCTACCCGCGCCGACGGCGGAATCGTACACGCCACGAATACGAACGGTTTCCTCGCCGTACTGGTTAAACCCGGCGCGCGGCTCATACAACGTACGCACCTGTAAATCGTCGCGCCGGACAAGCGGCCCGCCCTGCGCTGTGACATAACCCGCCCAATCACCGGCGTCGGCGGCATCATGGACGGCGGCAAACTCAATGCTCAAGCCGCGCGCGGCCTCGGCATCCGCCAGACGGCGCAGCTCGCGGTAGACCGTTACCGGCGCGCCGCCGATGAACTGAAACTGACGAATGTGCCAGCGTCCCGCCCAGGCCGAAACGGCGGACGCCATCTCCTTCAGAAGCCCGCCGCTTTCGCTATCGGTCTCGCCATCAAGCGCATAGCCGTCGATATTCTTTGAGATGTATTTGGCTATATAGCCCGTAGCACTGCCTTTCTGCGGATCGATCGCTTCCGCATGAAAACGCGCCCTTCTGGCGCTTTCGCTCTGCAGCTCAACGGCATCCTCCAGCCGTGCGTAATCCCCGATAATCTGGCGAACGCATTCGACATCTTCCGGCAGCATAAACATCAGCATGTGCCAGTGGGGCGTACCGTCGTGATGGGGTTCGGCGACGCGGATACCAAAAATACGGTGCCCGTCCCGGTGGAGTTTTGCCCGGATACGCGCCCAGAGACGGGTAAAGTAGCCTTGCGTATCCGCCGGGCTGGCCCCGTTCCACTTCGCGTTGGGGTAGCCCGACTTCACGGTCGCGTGATACTGCGCGGGCGCGGTTAAGGTATAGAATTCACCCACATAGCCCAGCGCCCCGCAGATATTTTCAAACCCGCGGACGCGGGTCATCAGTTCACAGCGGCGTATCGCCGGGTTAGCTACTGAACGATCATATTTTTCAATCAGGCTGATGCGGTTGCCCTCTTCATCTTCAAGCTCCATGCCCTTAAGGAATTCCCGGGTTCGGCGCTTCTGCTCGCGCCACTCGGTCACGCAGCGCCTGCTCGCATACGCTGTTCTCTTTTTGCTGACGTTGCCGAGCGCAATCTGCAAATGCTCGCGCCAGGCCGCCGCGATCCGACGCAGGCGCCCGCGCCACCACGCCTCGGAAAACATGCGGATCACCGCCGCGGCAACGTCATCTTTGTTGAAAAACGTCTTCGACACCCGCTCCCAGTGGGGAGGTGACACGTTGAACTGTCGGGCGATCAGTCCGGCGCGCTGGTACCAGACGTAAAGCGTCCGGTATTCGCCCATCTCAGCATCGTTAATATTCGCCAGCTCGCCACGAATAAAGCTGGCGATATCAGCGGCCAGCAGGTCGATATCCGCACGGGACATATCCGGAAGACGGTTATAGCGGGCAACCAGCTCGACCATCCGTGAGGCAAGGTATTGCAGAATCTGGGTGTCGAAATGGCCGTCAAACACGGCCCTGGAGACCGTGTTGTGGAGGCCCGCGCAGGAATAGCGTTCAGAGATCAGGCGCAGGCGGGGCAACATTCTTTTGCAGAAGCGGATCAAGAAAGCATTGGCCTGCAGGCTGCCCCGATGCTTTTCGAGGGTGTCAACCGTGCGCCAGACCTCGAAGCGCACGCAGTCAGGCTGCTGTGAGAGGGCCATTCTTGCCTGATGCAGCGCCGCGAAGAGGCGATCGCGACGCTGCTGTTGGGCGTGCGTGAGGTAAGGGCTGGCAATGGCCGACCGTGGAGCATTCCACGGATAAGCAAATGACGTCGCCAACTCATCCTCCCCGGACGTGTTTATTTTTCATCTCCGCGATCTCCTGGCAGGTGATGCACAAGGCCACCCCAGGCACCGCCTTTCGACGCGCCTCAGGTATCGGTGCATCGCAGTCCTCGCAGAGGAAACGCGAAGGCGATGCGGGCCGTCTGCGGGCACTGTTAATGTGGCGCTCTCTGTCTTCCTGCTCGCGCGCCTGCGCAAGATCGATATAATCGGCCATCAGTGCAGCTCCTGAGATTCACGTTCGTAGCGGGCCGCCTCGTGGCACAGCAGTTCGGCAACGTCTTCTCCGCTCATGCCGGTTTTGAAAATATGGCTCGCCAGCGCCTCCAGGCGCAGGGAGACCGCAAGGGCTCGCGCGCATCGTTCCTCTGTTTTTGCCTCCATCAGCAGGCGTTTTAGTTCTTCACTTCCGATCGGATTAGGGCGGTTTTCACCGTTTCGCATCACGCTTTCTCCTTAAATTCAGGCAATAGATTGCCCGGCGGGTTTACGCCAATAGGTTTCGGGTTGGGTTAGATCGGCAGGGTCAGCCGTTCAGGAAATAAACTCACGACAGCGCGAAAATGGTTCATGGCGATAATCAGCGCCCTTTTCTCCTCGGTCGTCAGCTCGCTGATATCGCACTCATGACGGGCGACGGGCAATCTCGCCAGGAAAAAGATGGCGGCCAGCGCCCTGCTGTTTTCTTCAAAACAGGGATCGCGCTTGTCGCGCATCTCGGCCATAAACCGCGCCAGCTCTTTTCCGCTGTCGCTCCAGTATCTGGCGCGCAGTTCCGCGACGTGGTTAAGTCCACTGAGGCGTGCCCCCACGCTGAGCGGAACCCTTGCTCGGGCAGCTTCTATTGCCATATACCCTCTCGCGTGAATCCGCGCAGGCCGAATGGCCAGCCGCTACCTTGCAGAAAACAGATATAGCCCGGCATTTTCCGCCGTTTGATGATTGCGATTTCACAAGCCATGCTGCAAAATTCCCATTTTGATAATGTCTGCAATCTTTAGCCTCTGTTTGCCAACGTCTGCCGCTGATTGCTCGAATTTGCAATGATATTAATACCCAGTTGAGTATTAGTAAACACCCAAAGGAATATATTTTGATCTTAGATTCTCAAGTGAATAATGAAGAGTTACTCGATAGAATCTGTCAGGTATATGGTTTCACGCAGAAAATCCAGCTGGCCCGGCACTTTAATATCGCCGCCAGCTCGCTTCAGAACCGCTACGCGCGCGGTACTGTCTCTTACGACTTCGCGGTTCAGTGCGCGCTGGACACCGGTGCCAGCCTGCGCTGGCTGATGACCGGGCAAGGCGCGCAGTTTGAAGGTAACCCCGCCTCGGGCGACCCCGTTTCAGTTTCCATGTTCACACTCAGTGATGGAAGACTGGAAGAAAATACTATTTTGAGTATCGATTCAGCTGTCTTTAGCAAACCGCTGGCTCGCGGCATTGCCGTCCGGGCGGAGGGGAAGCTGCACTTTATCGAAAAAGAGGCGTCGTTAACCGACGGCCTGTGGCTGGTTGAGATTGAAGGGACCACCAGCATCCGCGACTTAACGCTGCTACCGGGTAAAAAACTCCACGTGGCGGGCGGTAAAGTTCCCTTTGAGTGCGGTATCGACGAGATAAAAACGGTGGGCCGCGTGGTGGGGATCTACAGCGAGATGAGCTGATGAAAGCGTTCTGCGACAAGAACAAAAAAGCCAACGCCGCATTCACGCGGCGTTGGCCCTGTTTTAAAGACAGTAAAAACTTACAACAGGTTAAAAGACATAACGCATACCAAGGGTAAATTCATTAGAGACAATATGCGCTTTCATCTGTTCGTCTTTTAAGCCACGCGCGTTAGTAAAGTTGTTATACCCACTTTCGATCTTACCCATATCGATATAACGGTAGCCCAGATCAACATACAGACGCTCAACCGGCATGTAGCTTACGCCCGCCCCTAACGCATAAGTCAGATTGCTTTGTGTTGTCGAGGCATATTCACGTCCGGCGTTACCCTGCCAGCCGCCCGCTTTGATTTTACTCACGCCAAGCCCAGCAGTACCGTAAACAGACACACCGTAGCCCAATTCATAATCGCGATAGACATTCAGCATCAGACGTTCAGTTTCAGTCTGCAGGTGATTAAAGCTATTAGCGAATGTGCTGGAGCCGCTGGTGTACTCCGTCTTTTGTTTGAAGGTATATTCACCCTCTGTACGCCAGCCGTTGCCAAACTGATAGCCCGCAGCAATCGCCGCGCCGCCAAAGTGCTCTTTCTCTTTACCGCCCACAAACTGCCCTACCCCAGGACGTGCGCTGGTATCCATCTCCTTTGCACGTTGTTCAACCTGGAGATATTTTGCGGAACCGTAATACCCTTCTTCCGTATTTGCCGCCAGAACGGTAGCCGGGATCATCGCGATCGGCAGGGCGACTACAATAGCTTTCATCTTCATCTACACTCCGTTGAAAAATTATTCCGCACGGCGAACCATCGTCTGCCGAGGTCAGGAAAAAATGTCAGTGAGACGAAGCATAAGCACTCCCGAAAAGGCAAACTATTCGGAGGAATACGCGTTTTACCTGGTAATTTTACGTAGGGACTTGTCTTGCTTTAAAAACTATTGTTATTTATTTCAATGAATTAACGCTTACTATTAAAAGCAACCTGCTCATTTCATCTGTTACGCGCCCATCTTCACACTCTGTAAAATCTAAAGAAATCCCCCATCGCGCCGATCATCATCCGTGTGTATTATTTCCTGTAGCTTTTACAACAACTACCCTTAACTCAAATACTTAAGCGCCAAAGCGAAAGGCATCATGAGCACACCGATCAAACGGCTAGAAATCATTAAAAATGCCATTGAACTGGAAGATGACGACATCATCCAGAGCCAGCTGACACGCCTGAAAAATGAAGTGTTTGACGATGAGCTACAGGCAATCGTCGTGATGCTTGAGCAAAAGAACTACACCGCGGCGATGGCGGCCATTACCGCCTGGCTGCAGGGCCAGCGCGCCGTGACCCAATGGCGCGATCCGCAGGTGGCTGCCAGCAAGCTGGAGCTGAAGGCGCTGGAAGAGCGACTGCGCGATCTGATTGACCGCCGCAACGCACGCGTACAGCAGCTTGATGAGTTCAACGATTTGTATTTCTCACGGCTGGGCCCGCTGATGCAGCAGATCCTCGCCCTGCGTAAAACCCTGGCGGAGCTGAACCTGCGTCGTCAGCAGGCGGAGGCACGTCGTCGCGAGGAAGATTACCGTCGCTGCCAGCGGTATATGGCGCAGGCGGTAGAGGTGCTGGCTACGCTCACCCAGCGCTGGCGCGACCTTCCGGCCGACTCCGTGCAGGCCGCTGAGGCGCGCAAGCATCTTGAGCAGCAAAGTAATCTGATTGCCAACCTGCTGGCCGAAGCGCTTGAGCTGGAGAGCGGCTTAACGCGCGAAGAGGAGCCTGCCCGGCAGGCCCGCGACGAGGCCAACGAAGAGTACGAGAAGTATCGCGAACAGCATCACGATGCCGAAGTGCGTCTGCGTAAGGGGAAAGATCTCTCGGAAGAGGATCAAAACGAGCTCAAGCGCCTCTGGCGGCAGGCGAGCAAGCTCTGCCATCCGGATTTAGTCGCAGACGATCTAAAAGAGGAAGCCAACGCGATGATGGTGCAGCTCAACCAGGCGAAGCAGCGCGGCGACGTAAAAGCCATTCGCTCGCTGGTGGCCCGCCTGCAGCAGGGCTTCGAGCCATTGATGGCAAGCGACAGGCTGAACGATCTGGAACGTATCCGTAAAAAAATGGCGCAGGTCCGCGAGCAAATCGACACCTTAGTGCACGAGCTGGCGGAGCTGGAAAAAGAGGAGTCCTGGCTGCTGGTCTCGTCGCTGAGCAATATGGAAGCGTATTTCGCTCAGCAAGAGAAAGCGCTGCACGAGGTCCGCGCCTCGCTCGAACATCAGGTGAACGAAGCGCAGCTGGATTCGGCAGCCTGATTATTTAGCGTGCCAGTATGCGCTGGCACGCACCAGCTGCTGGTCAATCGCGTCGGTTTCAAACTGGCGGCTCAGGCTTTTCACCACCTTCCCTTCCCCGGTCAGCCAGATAAAGTAATCCTCAGCCGGAACGGTCAGCGCCGCCAGATGGTCCGCTACCGCCTGCGCGTTGTGGCCCACCACCCATGTGATATTGAATTCGCTCAGGTGCGCCAGATAGCCTTTGTAAGATTCGTCCCCGACCGTCACTACCGCATGAACCTCCGGGCGAACCGGCAGTTTAACAATGCTCTCTAAGCGCCGACGCAGCGCGGGCATGCCGGACTCGTCGCACACGTACAGCTGCCAGGCGTAATCCTCCGGCACCACCAGAGAACCGCGCGGGCCGCCGATGGTCAGCCTGTCGCCCGCTTTCGCCTCGACCGCCCAGCGGCTGGCAACCCCGCCGTCATGAATGAAGAAATCGAGCAACAGCTCATGATTTGCCTCATCGTACAGCGGCGTATAGTCGCGCGCCTGCGGACGCACGCCGTCGCCCCAGTCGATGCCTTCATCGGTGACCACCGGCGGAACAAACGTGGTGCCAGGTGCCGGGAAAAAGACTTTGGTGTGGTCGTCGAAACCGCGGGAGCTAAAGCCCTCCAGCGCCTCGCCGCCTAAAACAATGCGCTGAAAGCCTGCGCTGATGCGCTCAACGCGACGCACCGTCAGCTCGCGAAAGCGCAGGTCATTACGCACGCGCTGTGGGTAACGGGTAGATGCCATTTTTAGCCTCTTGTCTTGTGAATACGATATATCGAAACTGATTTTTAAATGATAATGATTACTAATCAGTAAAAATGCAAGATCTTTTAGATTGCATCTGAATATATCTTAGATATAGTTTAGATATATCAAATTAAAGAGACTACTATGCGACACGAACACGATGGCGGCGGACGCCGACCGCGCTTTTTCGGCCACGGCGACCTGCGGCTGGTGATCCTGGACATCCTGACCCGCAGCGCGAGCCACGGCTATGAGCTGATCAAAGAGATCGAGAATCTGACTCAGGGGAACTACACTCCGAGCCCAGGTGTGATCTATCCAACCCTGGATTATCTTCAGGATCAGACCTTTATCACCATCACGGAAGAAGAAAGCGGTCGTAAGAAGATTGCGATTACCGCTGCAGGACAACGCTGGCTGGACGAAAACCGGGAACAGCTGGAACAGATCCAGGTGCGTATTAAAGCGCGCAGCGTCGGCTTTCAGCTGCGCAAAAACCCGCAGATGAAGCGGGCGCTGGATAACTTTAAAGCGGTGTTAGATCTGAAGGTAAATCAGGGAGAGCTCAGCGACGCGCAGCTCAAGCAGATTATCGGCGTAATCGACCGCGCGGCGCTGGAGATCTCCCAGCTGGATTAAGCCGGCGCGTGCTCGCTCACGCGGAAGACGCGTACCAGCTCTTTCAGGTGCATCGCCTGCTCGTTAAGGGATGCCGCCGCCGCGACGGACTCCTCCACCAGCGCAGAGTTCTGCTGGGTGGTGGCATCAATCAGGCCAATCGCGCTGTTGATCTGCGAGATCCCTTCCGTCTGCTCGTGGCTGGCCTGGCGGATCTCGCGCAGGATCACGTCCATCTCCTCCACGTTGCCGACCATCCCGTTGATCAGAGCGCTCGCTTTTTCCACCAGGTTCATCCCGTCCTGGGTCTGGCTGGTGGAGCTCTCGATCAGCTCGCGGATTTCACTGGCTGACGACGCGCTCTTCTGGGCAAGCTGGCGCACCTCGCCGGCCACCACCGCAAAACCACGGCCGTGTTCGCCGGCACGCGCCGCTTCCACCGCCGCGTTCAGCGCCAGAATGTTGGTCTGGAAGGCAATGGCGTCGATCAGGTCGATAATGTCGGACATTCGGTTCGACGTCTCGTTAATCAGGCGCATTTTGCTGGTCACCTGCTTCATCATCTCCCCGTTGTTTTTGACCACCGTGGCGGCATCTGCCGAGAGGTTGGTCGCTTCGCCGGTGTGCGAGGCGGTGTTTTTCACCGTCGCGGTGATCTGCTCCATCGAGGCGGCGGTCTGTTCAACGGAGCTGGCCTGCTCTTCGGTGCGCGCGGCCAGATCCTGGTTCCCGGCGACAATCTGCGCGGCCGCGCTGGAGATATTCTCCGAGCCGGTTTGCACCTGCTGCACAATGTCCAGCAGGCGGTTTTTCATCTCCATCAGTGCGTGCAGCAACAGGCCCGTTTCGTCCTTGCCGTGCGGCGTGATGCTGCCCGTCAGGTCGCCCTCTGAAATGGCATTGGCAAAATTCACCGCCTCGCCGAGCGGACGAGTAATAGCGCGCACGATAAACCAGCCAATCAGGCTGCCCGCCGCAACGCTAAACAGGGTGATCAGGATCAGCAGCAGCCGGCTGGATTTAAAGTCACCTTCCACCTGCTTCCCTGCGCTCTGCATCTCATGGTTCTGAATCGCAATCAGCTCCTGCACTTTGGCTTTATAGGCCTGCTGCACGGTGAGGGTGCGGGTCATCATCTCCTGGATTGCAGCCGCGCGATCGTTGTTCTGCACCGCCTGCAAAATGCGATAGCGCGAGTCCAGATACTGCTGACGAACGTCGCGGATCTCGGCAAGGACCTGCTGTGATTTCGGATCCTGCAACACGCTGTTTAGCTCACCCAGAATCAACGTAATATGTTCGCTGATCGTTTTAAGATGCTGCTGCGACTGCGCCGTGTACGTTCCCTTATCATCCAGTAACATGAGCTGCTGAGTGCTAATAAATTCCTGGAAGTTGTCGATTAACTGGTTCGCTTTTACCGTGGTCGGATAATCATGGGTAATGATGGATTGCATCCCGTTGTTAGCCCGGTTCAGACTCAGTAAGGACATACTGGCGCTAACTACCATCAGGACAATAAAGAATCCAAACGCCAGAAATAATTTCGTGCCGATCTTTACGTCATGTAAGAACATATTTTCTCCATCGATGTGATTATTTCTCAGACGATCGCTGTTATCGGTAACGAATCCGCTAACTTTATGACTTTGATCGTTTTTTTATTTCATAACCATCACAATGGATAGGTAGAGGCTATTAATACCGCCTCATCGATCGTTACCAGACCACCAGAACAGGGTTTTACAAAATAGCATCACGGAAAACTGACTTAGGCAGGAATAAATAACTGAGGCACTTTCTTTAGTTATTTAATATCTGATTAACAATAAAACATATTAATAGTCACAAGCAGAAATAAAAAAGCCGTTTATTCCTTACGGTATAAACGGCTTTTCCGGAACACTACTGGCTCAATGGAGCACCGTTACCGCATCCTTAAGACGCCCGGCGCGGTGTTTAACCATGGCAGAAATGTGCGCGCTCTCCTCGACCAGGTCGGCATTTTTCTGCGTGATGCTGTCCAGCTCCGCCACCGCACGGGTTAATTCTGACAGTCCGGTGGCCTGCTCGGACGTCGAGTGGCTGATCTGCGCGATAAGCTGCGTCACGTTTTTCACCTGCTCGACAATGTCATCCATCGTGCGGCCTGCGGCGTGCACCTGCTCAGAGCCGGACTGCACCCTGCTGGCGCTGGCATCAATCAGCTTACGGATATCGTTAGCCGCATTCGCGCTGCGGCTGGCGAGATGGCGGACTTCCCCCGCGACTACGGCAAAGCCTTTTCCCTGCTCGCCGGCCCTTGCCGCTTCAACGGCCGCGTTCAGCGCCAGGATATTGGTCTGGAAAGCGATATCGTTAATCAGGGTGGTAATTGAGCCAATTCGCTGCGTGCTGTCGGCGATGTCGTCCATGGTTTTGACGACGGTCTGCATCGCGTTTCCGCCCTCCGTCGCCGCGCTGCTCGCAGCAACGGAGAGTTTATCCACCTCAGCGGCGGTTTCAGAGTTGCTCTGAACGGAAGCGGCCATCTGATTCATCGTTGCGACGGTCTGCTGCACGTTCGCCACGGTCTGACGCGTACGATCGTTCAGCGCTTCATTCCCCTGCGCCAGCCTGTCGCTGCCGTCACGGACGCTCATCACCTGGCTTGAGACGTCATTGATGAGCCAGCGGCACATCAGCCCCAGTTGTCCTACCGCGCGCAGGGTCAGCCCCAGCTCGTCGCTGCGGTTCAGATGCTGCACACTGTTACGCTCGCCGGTCGCCACCTTCAGCGCCTGACGCGCCACGTTCTCGATCGGGCGGACAATCTGCTGCTCAAACAGCAGCGTACCCAGCAGCATTACCACGGCAGCCGCTGCGAGCGGTGCCCAGCCTGCGGAGGTCGTCAGCAGGGTAGCGGCAAGCGCGGCAAAGAGTATCGCCATCACGCTGCGTACCCGCCAGCGCAGCGGCATTGCAGGAAGTTTACCCCGCCAGCCCTTACGCACCACCAGCCCTTTGTGAATACGTTTTTTACAGCTCCCGTTATTCAGCGCCCGGTAGAGCGGCTCCACGGCGGCAATCTCTTCCTCCGTGGCTTTGGTGCGGATCGACATATAGCCAGTCACCTGCCCGCGGCGCACCATCGGCACTGCATTCGCACGCACCCAGTAGTGGTCACCGTTTTTGCGTCGGTTTTTGACAATCCCGCTCCACGGCTCGCCCTGCTGCAGCGTGTACCACATATCGGCAAACGCGGCTTTTGGCATATCGGGGTGGCGCACCATATTGTGCGGCTGGCCCGTCAGCTCATCAAGCTGGTAGCCGCTCACCTGCACAAAGGTGTCGTTGGCGTGGGTAATGTAGCTGTGGACGTCTGTGGTAGACATTAAGGTGGTGTCATCGTCCAGAGGATAATTATTCTGGGTGACAAAGGAGGGAGAAGACATGATGGGCATTCCTTGCAGGTTATTCGAATGTTAATTTTGTGGTTTATTGTTTTTTCGGCGGTAAACAATTTATCTTTAGTTGTTAAAGTTGATGGAGATCGCAGATTTCACTTAAACCGCACTTTTTGTGAGATTTTATAATTCATTGATTTCAAATACTTTCACAAAGAAATTACCTGCAAAATATGACCTGTTAACGCCCACTTAAGCCGCAAGCAATGCACTCCTTTAGTGCAATTGCCCTTTTCTGCCCCTCACAACGTATGTTGCCGTGTTCCGCGAAATCCCGTTTCGGTTGTATTGGCATGATTAAATATTGTGCAGCAATATTTTAACCTGGCGTTTATCCCGATTTTCGTTAAGTCATCTGAAGTGGCGTAATCCCTGCAATACTTAAACCAGTATCATGTGATACGCGATCCCCGGGAGCACATTTTGAACAGGTTACCTTCCAGCGCCTCGGCTCTTGCCTGTACCGCGCACGCACTGAATCTCATTGAGAAGCGAACGCTCGATCATGAGGAGATGAAACAACTTAACCGAGAGGTCATCGATTACTTTAAAGAGCACGTCAATCCTGGTTTTCTGGAGTATCGCAAATCTGTTACCGCCGGCGGGGATTACGGAGCCGTAGAGTGGCAAGCGGGAAGTCTTAATACGCTTGTCGACACCCAGGGACAGGAGTTCATAGATTGCCTGGGTGGTTTCGGTATCTTCAACGTGGGGCACCGTAATCCAGTAGTGGTTTCCGCCGTACAGAATCAACTTGCGAAACAACCTCTCCATAGCCAGGAACTGCTCGACCCGCTTCGCGCCATGCTCGCGAAAACGCTGGCGGCCTTAACCCCCGGCAAACTGAAGTACAGCTTCTTCAGCAACAGCGGCACGGAATCGGTCGAAGCGGCGATTAAGCTCGCCAAAGCGTACCAGTCGCCGCGCGGGAAATTCACCTTTATCGCCACCAGCGGCGCGTTCCACGGTAAATCCCTGGGCGCACTGTCGGCGACCGCGAAATCCACCTTCCGCAAGCCATTTATGCCGCTGCTGCCGGGCTTTCGCCACGTGCCGTTTGGCGACATCAACGCCATGCGCACCGTGCTGAGCGAATGCCGTAAAACCGGCGATGACGTGGCGGCGGTGATCCTGGAGCCGATTCAGGGTGAAGGGGGTGTGATCCTCCCTCCGCAGGGCTATCTGCCCGCCGTGCGTCAGCTGTGCGATGAGTTTGGCGCGCTGCTGATCCTCGACGAAGTGCAGACCGGGATGGGACGCACCGGCAGGATGTTTGCCTGCGAGCATGAAAACGTTCAGCCGGACATTCTATGTCTGGCGAAAGCGCTCGGCGGCGGCGTGATGCCAATAGGAGCAACGGTTGCAACGGAAGAGGTGTTCTCGGTGCTGTTCGAAAATCCGTTCCTGCATACCACCACCTTTGGCGGCAACCCGCTGGCCTGTGCGGCGGCGCTGGCCACCATCAACGTGCTGCTTGAGCAAAACCTGCCCGCGCAGGCGGAGCAGAAAGGCGACATGCTGCTGGACGGCTTCCGCCAGCTGGGGCGTGAGTACCCGGACCTGGTGCAGGAGGCACGCGGCAAAGGGATGCTGATGGCGATTGAGTTTGTCGACAACGAAATCGGCTACAGCTTCGCGAGCGAGATGTTCCGCCAGCGGGTGCTGGTGGCAGGCACGCTCAACAACTCGAAAACCATCCGCATTGAACCACCGCTGACGCTGACCATTGAGCAATGTGAGCAGGTGCTGAAAGCGGCGCGTAAAGCGCTGGCAGCGCTGCGGGTGAGCGTGGAAGAGGCGTAATATCTACTCCCCCTCCGGACGAGGGGGAGTTTAATGACCCATCTGCCAGAATAAGTTATCATCCCCCCTATATCGGCTATCTTCTCCTGAGGGACCATGCGCTATTTTTTCCTGGAATGGGTCAATCCTTTCGAAATCATGATGCTTAATTCGCTTGCAAAGGATCACCCCGTCAAGCAAATTAATCGCATTATGCGACGCTTTAAATCGGTCAATGCCCTACTGCCAGGCCAGGCGTTAAAAAAATGGCATAAGCGCGCGCACTGTGCCGTTAAATTATCGGCAATAAAACCCGATGATATTGTGATTTGTAATGGGTATAGCGTTTTTCCGTTCCTGGATTATGTCGCCAGCATGCCGTGTAAAAAAGTTTTGATTCTGCGCGACTCGGTGGATGCCCTGACGCGCAAACGTCGTCTTCTTGGACAACTGGCGCAGGATGCGTATTACATCGACACCGTTCGTCCCTTCTTTGATGCTATTTATAGCTTTGATCCTGCTGATTGCGAGCGCTATGATCTGCATGCGATTGAGCAGTTTTTGCCTTTTAGCTGGCAAGAAATTCAGCAATTTCAAAATGAGAGCGCAACTGAAAATAAAAGCTGCTTTTTTGTCGGCGGCTATGAACCCATTCGTGCAGAAGTTCTTCGCACACTCACACCGGTGCTCGAAAATAGCGGCTATAAGACGGATTTTTATCTGCTGGATAAGTACAATAATCAGGATAACTACCCCGATAATTGCCAGAATAAAAAACTCAGCTATCTGGACAATATAGATAAAGCCAAACGCTGTTCAGTTATGCTGGAAATAAACAAACCTGAGCAAAATGGATTAACGCTTCGCGCGCTGGAAGCTTTGGTTCTGAACAGGAAGCTTATCACCACCAATGCGTCGATTAAGACGATGGCGCTTTACGATCCCGCCCGTATTTTTATTTATAACGGTGTCGATACCGAGGGTCTGGACGCCTTTCTTCAAAGCGACCTGCCTGAGAGGGATGAGAAACTCCTCAGACAGTACTGTGCAGACAGTCTGCTTGCTACGTTGCAAAAGCATCATTCCTGAAAGGAGCTCGCCCGGTAGAATCCCCTACCGGACTGCTTTTTAACGGTGAAACTCCGCCACGGTCATGGTGAAACGAAGCACGGCATCGCCTTCATTCGCATAGCCGTGTGCGGCTTCGGTTTTCGCCACCGCCGATGCGCCTGCATTAACCTGCGTCACCGTCTCGTCCACCGTCAGCGTCAACACGCCTTCGTTCACGTGCAACAGCTCAAAGGTTCCCGACGGATGCCCTGTCGAGGTGAAATACTCCCCCGGATGCATCTCCCACTGCCATAACTCAATCATATCCGGGCCCGCAGTGCCTGCCAGCAGCCTGGCGTAACCGCCCTGTTCGCCCTGCCACAACACCGGAATCACCGCTTCTTCGATAACGTGCACCAGCGGCTCGCTGGAGACATTGACGATATCCGCCACGGAGATGCCTAGCGCGGCGGCCAGCTTGCACAGGATGGCGATGCTAGGGTTGGCTGCGCCCTTTTCGATCTCCACCAGCATCCCTTTGCTGACGCTGGCCCGGCGGGACAGCTCGTCCAGCGACAGCTTTTTCTCTTTCCGCCAGTTGCGGATGCGGTTCGCCACGGCCAGGCTTACCTGGGCAACATCAGCACCCTGCGCAGTCATTATATTGACTTTATCAGTCATTGGTCACTACCATGGTATAAAACAGTCAATACAGGATTATTTATGTCTCTCGTTACGCCGTCAATAGACTCACGTCTTGCCGGGATTGCCCCGGGCTTTCGGGCACTGAGCATTCTGGTTGAAGCTGCGCCGATTACCCACCCGGAGGTTGCGCCCGCCGCGCTGGCGCAGGCCTGCCGGCAGGTGTTGAATGATGATGTGCCATGGGCTGATGCACACCTTTCAAACTGGGATGAGGTGTTTAAAGCCTTCGGTGCGAAACCGAAACGCACGCCCTGTTCGGCCTCTGCCCTGCGCAAGCGGGTACTGAAAGACGGTTCGCTGCCGTCGCTGGATCCGGTCGTGGATATCTATAACGCGGTGAGCATTCGCTATGCCATTCCGGTGGGTGGGGAAAATCTCGCGGCGTACTCGGGTGCGCCCCGTCTGACGCTGGCCGACGGCAGCGAGCCGTTTGATACCTTCAAAGAGGGACTGCCGGTGGTGGAACACCCGGAACCGGGCGAGGTTATCTGGCGCGACGACCTCGGCGTCACCTGCCGCCGCTGGAACTGGCGCCAGGGGATACGGACGCGTCTGGACAGCCAGGCGCAATCCATGTGGTTTATTCTTGAAAGCCTGCCATCGATGCCGCTTGCAGCACTGGAAGAGGCAGGAGAGGAGCTGGTCAACAACCTGCAGCAGCTGATGCCGGGAGCCACGGCTCAGGTCCAGCTGCTGACGTTGTAAGAGGACAACACGATGTTTCACGGATTAAGCACGTTTCCGTTAACGCCCCTGAAAAATGGGATGTTTGACGAGCAATCCTTCATCAATCTTCTGCGCCCCGTGGTCGACGCAGGCGTGGATTCGCTGGGCATTTTGGGCTCAACGGGAAGTTATGCCTATCTGACCGTTGAAGAGCGCGGCCGAATCACGCGCTGCGCGGTGGAGCATGCTGATGACGTTCCGGTCATCGTCAGCATCGGCGCACTTAGGCTGGACGATATTCTGCGTCTGGCTGACGACGCGCAAGCGGCAGGTGCATCTGGCGTGCTGATGGCACCCGTGTCGTACCAGCGATTAACGGAAGATGAAGCGTTTAATCTCTATGAAGCGGTGACTCGCCAGCTCTCCGTACCGCTGTGTATTTACGATAATCCCGCCACGACCGGTTTTGCGTTTAGCGATGAATTGTTATTTGCTACCGCGGCCCTGCCGAATGTGGGATCCATTAAGCTTGGCCGCGTGCCGGAGGAGCTGTCGCAGGTACGCGCTCGTCTCCCTGATACCGTCACGCTGGGCATTGCCGGCGACTGGCGGGCAGCATCTGCCCTGCAGGCCGGGTTTGACGTCTGGTATTCGGTCATCGGCGGGTTGTTTCCGCAAACAGCGCTGGCGATTGCCCGTTCGAAAGAGGCGGCGCAATCCGAGCGGCTGGAGCCGCTGTGGGAATTGTTCCGTCGTTACGGCAGCTTACGGGTGGTGGCAGCAGCGGCAGAAATGCTCGGGAAAGCGAAAACGCCCGCGCTACCCTTCCCGCTTCAGGCTATTCAGGGTGAGCCGCGCGAAGCACTTGCTGCGATTCTTGCGGAGCTGAAGCTGGCCTGAACAACGCCGGGTGGCGCTTGCGCTTACCCGGCATGACCGCTACTCCGGCAACAGCCCCACAAAACTGCGTTTTTTGCGCGGCTCCGACATCAGCTCCTCAAGCTTATCCACGCACGCCAGATAGTGCGGCGTTTGCTTGTGCGCCAGCACCGCCTCTTCGTCTTTATAGGCTTCGTAGATAAAGAACCGGGTTTTCACCCTTGGATCCTGCAAGACGTCAAAGCGCAGGTTCCCCGGCTCCCTGATTGCCCCCTCGTGGTTGGCGCGAAACACCTCCAGAAACTCGTCCACGCGCTCGGGTTTGATGTTGATCTCCACTAACGTCACGTTCATTTCGCTTCTCCCTGTTTCTCTTCCTGCCAGAACTGGAACGCGTCACGGGCGTTCCAGCTCTCGTGAACCACTTTCTTCACCGCCTTCAGCATGGCGAGCGGCGCGCTGGACTGGAAGATATTGCGCCCCATGTCCACGCCGGACGCGCCCTGGTCGATCGCCCGCCAGCACATCTCCAGCGCCTCGTGCTCCGGCAGCTTTTTGCCCCCGGCGATGACGATCGGCACCGGGCAACTGGCGGTCACTTTTTCAAAGCCCTCGTCCACGTAATAGGTTTTGACGAACTGCGCCCCCATTTCGGCGGCGATGCGGCTGGCGAGCGAGAAATAGCGCGCGTCACGCGCCATCTCTTTGCCGACGCCCGTCACCGCAAGCGTCGGCATGCCGTAGCGCGCGCCCGCGTCTACCAGCTTGATGATATTGTTGATCGACTGGTGCTCAAACGGGCTTCCGATGTACACCTGCGCCGCCACGGCGCAGACGTTCAGGCGCAGGGCATCCTCCATCGCCACCGCCACGCACTCGTTGGACAGTTCGCCCAGAATCGAATTACCGCCGGAGGCGCGCAGCACCACCGGTTTGTTCGTCGCGGCGGGCACCTGGCTTCTCAGGATTCCGCGGGTGCACATCAGCACGTCGGTTTCACCAAACAGCGGCGCGATAGAGAGGTCGATACGCTCAAGGCCGGTGGTCGGCCCCTGAAAATAGCCGTGGTCGAAGGCCAGCATCACCGTGCGGTTGCTTTGCGGGTTGAAGATGCGTGAAAGCCGGGACTGCATGCCCCAGTCCAGCGAGCCGCAGCCTTTCAGCGTGAACGGTACATTCTGCTGCGGCGTGCCGATGCCAAAATCCTTGCCGTCTTTGATGTCGTCTAAATCAGCCATTTGCTCCCCCGTCAGAAATCGTATTTATTGATGTTCTCTTTAGTGAACACCACGCGCTCCGGCAGTAGCACGATGCCGTTGCCCTTCGCCTCATACTGGTAGCCCTGCACGCTGTTCGGCTCGACCTTCAGCGCGCCGATATCTTTTACGTCCACGCTGTCGCCGACGTTAAGATCGCCTTTTTTCAGCAGGCGATCGGCGACATTGACCGCAATTTTGCCCTGTTGCACCACATCCCACAGGCCGAAGGCCTTCACCGTGCCGCGCTCAACGTAAGGGCGCATCACGTTCGGCGTGCTGAAGCCGACAATCGCCACCCCTTCGCGCTTCAGGTTTTCCGCCGCCTGTGCCGCTGCCGGCAGCGCGTTGGCGTCCGGGGCAATGATCGCATCCAGATCCGGATACGCTTTTAAGATCCCTTCAGCGGTTTGCAGGGATTTGGTGGCGTCGTTATAGCCAAACTGGGTGGTGACGATCTGCCACTGCGGGTGATCTTTCTCGATTTTGGCTTTCGCCTCTTTCACCCACTGGTTCTGGTCGGTAACGGTGGGGCTTGAGTAGAAGAACGCCACTTTAGCGTTCGGTTTGGTAACCTGCTTGCCCGCCATCTCCACCAGCAGGCCGCCAAGCTGCTCCGGCGTCCCCTGATTGATGTAGATGCTGCGGCACTCCGGCTTAGTGTCGGAATCCCAGGTCAGGACCTTGACGCCGCGCTGCATCGCGCGCTTCAGCGCCGGGCAGAGGCCGTCCGGCGACACGGCGGAGACGATAATGGCGTTATAGCCCTGGTTAACGAAGTTATTGATGAGCTGCACCTGGCCGGAGACGCTCGGCTCGGTTGGGCCGTCGTAGGTCACGTCCACGCCGAGGTCTTTCCCCGCCTCTTTTGCTCCGTTACCGCCGCTGGTGAAGAAGCCCACGCCTACCAGCTTCGGGATAAAGGCAATGCGGTCCGCCGCCTGCGCCGAGGCGAAGCTGAGGGCCATTGCCAGGACAAACAGTTTTGTTTTCATCTTACGCTCCGGATAGTTTTCTGAAGAGAGAACGCACCCACTCGCGGTGCAGACTCAGCGAACGTCCCATCACCACCACAACCAGCAGCGCCCCTGACAGCGCGCTCGACACCTGGTTTGGGATGCCGACCATCTGTAAACCCTGCTGCAGGTAGCCCACCAGCAGCGCCGCCAGCGCCGTACCGACAACCGAACCTGAACCGCCGTAGATATTGGCCCCGCCGAGCACGGCGGCGGTCAGCGCGGGCATGAGCAAATCGCGCCCCAGATCCGAACGCGCGGAGCCGAAATAGGAGACCATCACCAGCGCGGCAATCGCCGAGGCCACGCCCACCAGACCGTACAGCGCGTAGGGCATGCCGTTCACCGACAGCGCCGCATAGCGCGCCGCGCGCGGGTTCTGACCGATTAAAAACAGATGTCGGCCAAAGCGCCCCCGGTGGGTAATCAGCCAGAAGAAGGCGGTAATCACCGCGAACAGCACCAGCGGGATCGGCAGACCCAGCAGCGTGAGGTTAGCGAACGCCGTGAAGCTGTCCGGGAAGCCGCCGATGCCCTCATAGCCCGTCGCCCCCGCCATGCCGGAGAGCAGCAGCGCGCCGCCGCCGTAGAGGTAGAGCGTGCCGAGGGTGATAACCAGCGGGCTGATGCCGGTGTAGTGAATAAGCGCGGCATTAAATAGTCCGCACAGCAGGCCGAGCAGCAGCGTCAGCGGAACAGCGACCGCCATCGGCCACCCCGCCTGCATCATCACGCCCAGCGCGATGGCGCACAGGCCGATGGTCGAGCCGAGGGAGATGTCGATCCCGCCGCTGATGATCACAAGCGTGAGCGGCAACGCCACGATGCCGATGCAGATAAAGTCGCTGGTGCTGAACAGCAGCATGTTGACGTCGAGCATGCGCGGGTTGATGGCGCCAAAGAGCAGGATCTCCAGCACCAGTAAAATCAGCAGCGCGCTTTCCCAGTTAAGCCTCATTTACGCCACCTCTTTTTTGCGTTTGGGAAACGGGGTGACGTGCTTTCCCCCTTTGTTACCCGGCTGGAAGCGACCGTACTTCAGCGCCCGCTGATGACGCGCCAGCGCCTGGCGCAGGCGCCCGTCGAGCACCAGCACGCCCAGCAGCACCAGCCCGGCGATAAAGTCGTTCCACCACGCCGGGAGCCTGAACAGCACCAGCACAGTGTCGATTTGCGTCAGGAAGAAGGCCCCGAGCAGCGCGCCAACCAGCGTGCCCGTGCCGCCCAGCAGCGAAATGCCGCCGAGCACGCAGGCGGCGATGGCCTTCATCTCCAGCCCGCTGCCGGTCTGGTTGGGCACAAAGCCAATCTGCGCGGCAAAGACGATCCCGGCGCAGGCCGCCAGCATGCCGTTCAGGGTAAAGGCAATCATGCGCGTGCGGTTCACCGCCACGCCCAGCTGGCGCGCGGCGGCGAGGTTATCCCCCACCGCGTAAAAATCACGCCCGAACGCGGTACGCGACAGCGTCCATGCGCCCGTGGCCGCGACGATCAATACCAGCATGCCGAGCGGCGAAATGCCGATGGCGGCTGGCTCAGAGAGGGATTTCAGCCCCGGCGGCAGCCCTTCAATCCACTTTCCGCCGGTCCAGAGCAGCATCGCCCCGCGGTACAGCCCCAGCGTGCCGAGGGTGGCGACAATCGCCGGGATGCGCAGCCCCACCACCAGAAACCCGTTAAACGCCCCGGCCAGCGCGCCAGTCGACAACGCGAAAAGAATGGAAACCGGCAGGCTGTAGCCGCTGTTCAGCGCCACGCCGACGGCAATGGCGGACAGCCCAACGATGGAGCCGACGGACACGTCGATATTGCGCGTCAGCATCACCAGCGCGGCACCGATGGCCAGCAGGATCAGGATCTGCGAGCTGGCGAAGATCATCCCCAGCGTCTGTAAACTCAGGTAGGACGGGTTCAGCGCCACCAGCACGGCGAACAGCGCCAGAATGGCGAGAAACGCGCTCAGCTCGCGGTTTTTGAGTAAGGTCTTCATGATTGCCCTCCGAACGCCAGCGCCATCATTCTGTCGAGGCTGACGGCGTGGCGCGGCAGCTCGCCGCTGAGTACCCCCTGATGCATCACCAGCACGCGATCCGCGAGGCCCGGAAACTCGTCGAGATCGCTTGAGATCATCAGCACCGCCACGTTCTGCGCCGCCACGCTTTTAATGAGCTGATAGATGTCAGCGCGCGCCGAGACGTCCACGCCGCGCGTCGGTTCATCGACGATCAGCAGTAAAGGGTTGGCCTCCAGGCAGCGCGCCAGCAGCACCTTCTGCTGGTTGCCGCCAGAGAGCGTGCGCACGGTTTGATCCGCATGGTTGAGCTTGATCCCCAGCGCCCGGTGGTAGCGCTCCACCACCGCAGACTCCCGCTTGCGCTGCTGCCAGAGAGACGGCTCGTTCAGCGCCACCGTGTTCCAGCGGATCGGCGCGTCGAGGAACAGGCCGGACACCTGCCTGTCTTCCGGCAGGTAGACCAGCCCTTTTTCCAGGCGTGAACTTACCGGCTCGCCTGTAATGTCCTGATTCTCCAGCCAGACGCGGCCCCCGCGCACGGGCCGCAGGCCGTAGAGCGTTTCCGCAAACTCGGTGCGCCCGGATCCCACCAGCCCGGCCAGGCCGACGATCTCCCCGGCGTAGATCTCAAGGCTAAGATCGATAAACCCTTCTCCGGTAAGATCCTCCACCCGCAGCACCGGAAAATCCTGCGGCTGGGTGCGGCGGTTGCCCGGCAGCGCCAGCCACAGCTTTTGCGTATCGCTGAGAGATTTCTCCCGGCTGACCGGCGTCATGGCGGCGATCAGGGCGCCATCGTCAAACTGCGCGGTTTCGCCGCTCAGCACCACCGCACCGTCGCGCATCACCGAGACGTGGCTCGAAAGCATGCGAATTTCCGGCAGCTTGTGCGAGATAAAGACAATCCCGACGCCAAGATCCTGCAGGGCGCGGATCTGGCGAAACAGCCGTTCGGTTTCGCCGGGTGTGAGGGAGGCCGTAGGTTCGTCGAGGATCAGGATCCTCGCGTTGCGCATCAGCCCGCGCAGGATCTCCACCATCTGCTGATCCGCCACCTCCAGGGTGCTGGCGGCAGCGTCGAGGTTAAGCTGGCACTGCAGCTGCTGGAGTTTCTCCGCCAGCCGCTTTTCCAGATCGCGCTCACGCGGCAGGCGGAACAGGATGTTTTCCCGCACCGTCAGGTTGGGGAACAGCAGCGGCTCCTGCGGCACCAGGTAAATGCCTAACCTGTGCGCCTGCACGGGCGTGAGCCGCGCATATGACTGCCCCTCGACAGAAAGTTCACCGCTGTCCGGCGTCTCGACCCCGGCGATGATCTTCATCAGCGTCGATTTTCCCGCGCCGTTTCCGCCCATCAGGGCGTGCACCTGGCCCGCAAGCAGCGTGAAATCAATGCCTTTAAGAACCGGCACGCCTGAGAACTGCTTGCTGATATTCCGCGCGTCGAGAAGTGAGGTCATCATCGCTCCGCTATTGAACAAATGATTTTTAGATTTAATAATGTTCAAAAGCGTAGACGGTGAACTATATTTACAACCGTGCAGGGATCACAGTTTTATCGATTGAGATACAGATAAACCAGAAACGATCGAAATGATCCGTTTTGTCGCGTGGCTCACACTTTCCCTCCGCGCCATCACGAACATATGATCTAAATTTTTATAAGAGTTCAACTATGAGCGATAAACGCACTGCGGAAGAAGGACGGTTTGCCGGGCTGGCGCTGGCGGAAGAGGAGCTGGTTGCGCGCGTGGCCTGGTGCTACTACCACGACGGATTAACCCAGAACGACATCGGCGAGCGGCTCGGGCTGCCGCGTTTGAAGATCTCCCGCCTGCTGGAGAAGGGCCGGCAGTCCGGGGTGATCCGCGTGCAGATCAACTCCCGCTACGAGGGCTGCCTGTCGCTGGAGACCGAGCTACAGCAGCGCTTTGGCCTGAAGCTGGTGCGCGTGATGCCCGCGTTAAATACGCCGCCGATGAACGTGCGGCTGGGCATAGGCGCGGCGCAGTCCTTGATGGGCGTGCTGGAGCCCGGCCAACTGCTGGCGGTGGGGTTTGGTGAAACCACCATGAGCAGCCTGCAGCACCTGAGCGGCTTTATCAGCTCGCAGCAGATCCGCCTGGTGACGCTCTCCGGCGGCGTCGGGCCGTATATGACCGGCATCGGCCAGCTGGACGCGGCCTGCAGCGTCAGCATGATCCCCGCCCCGCTTCGCGTGTCATCCGCCGAGGTGGCCGGGATCTTAAAACGCGAGACCAGCGTGCGGGACGTGATCCTCGCCGCCACCGCCGCCGACGTGGCGGTGGTCGGCATTGGTTCGGTGAACCAGCGCCGTGACGCCACCATACTGCGCTCCGGCTATATCAGCGAAGGTGAACAGCTGATGTATGCCCGCAAAGGCGCGGTCGGCGATATTCTCGGCTATTTCCTCAATGCCGAGGGAGAATGCGTTGAGGAGCTGGAGATCCATAAAGAATTACTGGGCGTCACGCTCGATGAACTGGCGCAGCTGCCCACCATCGTTGGCGTGGCCGGAGGAGAAGAGAAAGCCGATGCGATTTATGCCGCACTGAAGGGTCGCCGTATCAATGGCCTGGTGACGGAGGAGACGACAGCCCGCGCGGTGCTGGCCCTTACGTAACGGGGTTGCCCTGCGCTAACAACGAGGCAAGCTCATGAGTTACCTTTTAGCGTTAGATGCAGGGACAGGCAGCGTTCGCGCCGTGATTTTCGATTTACAGGGCCACCAGATTGCCGTCGGCCAGGCCGAGTGGAAGCACCTGAGCGTGGAGAACGTGCCGGGGTCGATGGAGTTCGACCTCGAAACCAACTGGCAGCTGGCCTGCCGGTGCATTCATCAGGCGCTGGAGCGTGCGCGCCTGAGCGCGGCGGACATTCAGTCCGTCGCCTGCTGCTCGATGCGCGAAGGGATCGTGCTGTACGACCGCAACGGCGAGGCCATCTGGGCCTGCGCCAACGTCGACGCCCGCGCCAGCCGCGAGGTGGCCGAACTCAAAGAGATCCACGATTACCGTTTTGAATCCGAAGTGTATGACGTCTCAGGGCAAACGCTGGCGCTGAGCGCCATGCCGCGCCTGCTGTGGCTGGCGCACCACCGTCCGGATATTTATCGCAAGGCCGCGACTATCACCATGATCAGCGACTGGCTGGCGGCGAAGCTCTCCGGCGAGCTGGCGGTCGACCCGTCTAACGCGGGCACGACGGGCATGCTGGATCTCTTCTCCCGCGACTGGCGTCCGGCTCTGCTCGACATGGCCGGCCTGCGCGCCGATATCCTCTCCCCGGTGAAAGAGACCGGCACCGTGCTGGGCGCTGTCACCAGAGAGGCCGCGCAGCAGAGCGGCCTGCGCGAGGGCACCCCGGTGGTGATGGGCGGCGGCGACGTGCAGCTGGGCTGTCTGGGGCTGGGCGTGGTTCGCGCCGGGCAAACGGCGGTGCTGGGCGGCACCTTCTGGCAGCAGGTGGTCAACCTGCCGCAGGTGCGCACCGACCCCGAGATGAACATCCGCGTGAACCCGCACGTGATTCCCGGCATGGCGCAGGCGGAGTCGATCAGCTTCTTTACCGGGCTGACCATGCGCTGGTTCCGCGACGCCTTCTGCGCGGAGGAGAAGCTGATTGCCGAGCGGATGGGGATGGACACCTATTCCCTGCTGGAAGAGATGGCGAGCCGCGTACCGGCAGGCTCCCACGGGGTGATGCCGATCTTCTCCGACGCGATGCATTTCAAGCAGTGGTACCACGCCGCGCCGTCGTTTATCAACCTCTCCATCGACCCGGAAAAGTGCAACAAAGCGACGCTGTTCCGTGCCCTTGAAGAGAACGCAGCGATCGTCTCGGCCTGCAACCTGGCGCAGATCTCTCGCTTCTCCGGCGTGACCTTTGAGAGCCTGGTGTTTGCAGGCGGCGGTTCCAAAGGCGCCCTGTGGAGCCAGATCTTAAGCGACGTCACCGGGCTGCCGGTGCGCGTGCCGGAAGTGAAAGAGGCGACGGCGCTCGGCTGCGCGATAGCGGCAGGGGCTGGCGCGGGGCTGTTTGCGGATATGGCCTCGACGGGCGAACGGCTGGTGAAGTGGAGCCGCGAGTTCACGCCAAACCCGCAGCACCGCGAGCTGTACGACGGCATGATGCAGAAATGGCAGGCGGTGTACGCGGACCAGCTTGGGCTGGTGGACAGCGGGCTGACGACGTCGATGTGGCAGGCTCCGGGGTTAGTAAAAACCCACACCCCTCACCCTGCCCCTCTCCCCAAAGGGGAGAGGGAAAAAACCAGATCGAGCTGATTCTTTAAGACCGCGCCGGACAGTCCCCTCTCCCCACCGGGGAGAGGGGTAGGGCTGTCTCATATACACAACTGACGCAGCCGCCCAAAATCACTGTGTAGATAGCCGTGGTCGCCGGAACAATTAGAAAGAAAG
>NZ_JAWNCA010000005.1:0-232301 GCF_034106185.1 Enterobacter sp. 296B2
TAGCGCGGTGGTCCCACCTGACCCCATGCCGAACTCAGAAGTGAAACGCCGTAGCGCCGATGGTAGTGTGGGGTCTCCCCATGTGAGAGTAGGGAACTGCCAGGCATCAATCAAGAAGAACCCCGTACCGTAAGGTGCGGGGTTTTTTGCTTTGGATTCCGGAAACGCTGGCCTTTCTCTTAATCCCTTATCCTGCTAATAAAATGTGTGATCCCTGTCTCAATGTTATTTATAACAAAATTATAACATTTCATTTACGAGGTAATTGAGTCTGCTAGCTCAATACGCCGCTGTATATGGCAGGAGCATAATCACAATGACAGAAAGCATTGCATCAAACGGGACGCTGGCTAACAGCGATACCCGAAGAAGGGTATGGGCAATCGTCAGTGCCTCTTCAGGGAACCTGGTAGAATGGTTCGACTTTTACGTCTACTCATTCTGTTCACTCTACTTCGCACATATTTTCTTCCCCTCCGGCAACACCACGACGCAGCTTCTACAAACGGCAGGAGTATTTGCCGCAGGATTCTTAATGCGCCCCATCGGTGGCTGGCTGTTTGGCCGCATTGCGGATCGCCGCGGGCGTAAGGCCTCCATGCTGATCTCCGTGTGTATGATGTGCTTTGGTTCTCTGGTGATCGCCTGTTTACCGGGATATGAATCGATTGGCACCTGGGCTCCGGCGCTACTTTTGCTGGCCCGCTTATTTCAGGGGCTATCGGTCGGTGGCGAATACGGCACCAGTGCGACCTATATGAGTGAAATTGCGCTGGAAGGCCGTAAAGGCTTTTACGCCTCATTCCAGTATGTAACGCTTATTGGTGGACAACTGCTGGCGATTCTCGTGGTGGTGATCCTGCAGCAAATCCTGACAGATGAACAACTCCACGCCTGGGGATGGCGAATTCCTTTTGCGATGGGGGCCGTGCTGGCAGTAGTTGCACTTTGGCTACGTCGTCAGCTGGATGAAACCTCGCAGAAAGAGGTCAGAACGCTGAAGGAGGCGGGAACCTTTAAAGGGTTATGGCGTAACCGCAAGGCTTTCCTGATGGTGCTGGGCTTTACTGCGGGCGGCTCCCTCAGCTTTTACACATTCACCACCTATATGCAGAAGTACCTGGTGAACACCACCGGGATGCACGCAAATGTCGCCAGCGTTATTATGACTGTGGCGCTATTTGTCTTTATGCTCATCCAACCGATTATCGGAGCGCTTTCGGATAAAATTGGCCGACGTACGTCAATGCTGATCTTTGGCGGGCTGTCGGCGTTGTGTACCGTGCCTGTTCTGTCTGCGCTCCAGCACGTATCATCGCCATATGCCGCATTTGCGCTGGTCATGCTGGCGATGGTGATTGTCAGTTTCTATACCTCTATCAGCGGGATACTGAAAGCCGAAATGTTCCCGGCACAGGTGCGTGCGCTGGGGGTTGGGCTTTCTTATGCAGTAGCCAACGCGTTGTTTGGTGGTTCGGCGGAGTACGTTGCGCTGTCGCTTAAATCATGGGGAAGTGAAACGACATTCTTCTGGTACGTGACGGTAATGGGGGCGCTGGCCTTTGTTGTCTCCCTGATGCTGCATCGCAAAGGGAAAGGTATTCGTCTTTAATAATGCGCCATCTGCCACACGGCATAGCCGGTCGTTGCGCCGGCGACATCCCAGGCGAAATCTTTCCAGCTCCAGCCGCTCCCTGAGGGGCGGCTATCCCACAGTTCTTTTGATGCCCCAAGGCCCACAGAGAACATCAACCCTATCCCCGCGCTACGGTCACGGCTGTATCCCTGATGCTGCGCGTACTCATTACCCACTGCGGAAAGCATAGCGGAAGCGAGGAAATGCTGTGCTTTATCCTGACCGGACCAGCTATCGTTGGCCATATGACTGCAGCCACTCAGAAAGAGGACGCTCAGTAACAGGAGGATGCGCATTTTAGGGCTCCATAAAAAAGCCCTGCGGGTGGCAGGGCCTGGACATTACAGAATACGGCTGATAAGTCGATCAATACGGATACGACGCAAGCGGCGAATCAGCTTGCGGACTTTCACCGGATAATCGGCAATGCTCTGCAGCTCGCGGTAATGATTAACCACCGTGGTATGCGTGCGAATCAACTCCAGTTCACGCTCACGCTGTGCGGCTAACTCATGCTGAGGGTCATGGATCAGGATCGCGTTTTCCAGATCCAGTCGCCACGCGCGCGGGTTCAGATTGTTACCGGTCAGCAGCATCCACTCATCGTCAACCCATATGCCTTTCAGATGGTAACTGTTGTCTTCATCTTTCCAGAGACGTACAACCAGCTGGTCAGTGTTTACGTAATATTGTAAACGGCTCAGGAAACGGCGCAGGTTAATCTCATAAAGATAAGGCAGCGCGCCGATGATTTTGAACGGCTGATCTTCAGGAATGAAGAAGTCGTTTGCCGTTTTATCCCCGACGATAATTTCCACTTTTTTACCATCGCGCAGTAGCTGAATAATGTTACGTACCAGTACGGCGGGAAGGTTAAAGTACGGCGTGCAGATGGTAAGTTTCTGCTCCGCGCACGGCATCAGATGGAAGATCGTTTTATTCAGCAGGCTTGATTTGCCGAGCCCAACCAGCGGGGTAACGGATAACTCTTCGTTATTCGCATCGCCCTGAAAATGGTAGACCGCATCGCGCAGCTCCTGGCGGAAGGCGCGAACATCATTTTTGATCTCCGGGCTTTTAGGGCGCTCAGGATCGTCAAGGCGATTAACGCCACGGCCGTGTACCAGGTTTTTATCAACCCAGTTAAACATAATATCGGCCATCTGCGGATTACGGATCAGATGGTAACGATCGTAGCGATATTTATCGAGCTGATGAAGGTAAACGTCATTCAGACTTGCGCCGCTGTACAGGACGCTGTCATCAATGATAAACCCTTTAAAATGGAGAACGCCGAGCGCTTCACGGGTATTCACCGGTACGCCATAAACAGGCACATCGACGCCAGGATTTTCCTGCGCCGTGCGGCAATACCAGTCTGCATTGGTATTTGAAGCGGCCGCGCCAATACGGCCACGCTGGGCGCGATGCCAGTCAACCAGTACGCGAACATCCAGCTCTGGACGCTGACGCTTGGCTTCATAGAGCGCGTTCAGGATCGCGCGCCCGCCTTCATCTTGTTCAAGATACAGGGCCACAATGCAAATGCGTCGCGTGGCACTGGCAATCTTTTCCAGAAGCGTCTCCCGAAAATGAGCGGGAGCGTAAAAGAACTCTACATCATCAACTGACTGAGAAATCTTCGGTAGTTGAGCAAGGTGTTGTTGATGTTTATTACGCTTAAATTTTGACAACATCACAGTGCGTTTCTTCTCTGTTCATTGAAGGGTTGTCTGTACCATGCAAACAACATAAGCGGACAATGATACCACCAGTCCCGTCCAAAGTGGGTAACATTTCCAGTAGCTTACTCGGGTTTGTCTGCTGATGTTAGGCCGAGGGATAAGGCGACAATACCTTCGTCCAGCTGAATATCAACGTCAAATCCGAGTTTTCGCGCCAGGGTCACCATACCGCGATTGTTCGGCATAGTAATGCCATTCAGACGTAACAATCCGTGATCTCGCGTATAACTGATGAGTTTTTCCAGCAGCCGTCTGCCCAGACCCAGGCCTTTAAGATCGGAGCGTACCAGGACGGCAAACTCCGCGTCGACGTTATCCGGGTCAGAAATAGCGCGCGTCACGCCCAGGATCTCATCGCCCCGATCGGAACGCCGAACAGCGACAAATGCCATTTCTCGATCGTAGTCGATCTGGGTCATATTGGCTAAATCATCATGGGTAAATTCGTTGATTTCGCTAAAGTAGCGGTAATAAAGATCCTCTTTCGTGACCTGAGAGATAAAGGCCCGCAGCTGAGGTTCATCTTCCGGCAGAATAGGGCGGAACAAAGTGCGTTCCCCATTCTTCATCTCAACCCACTCTTCCAGCTGCAGAGGATACGGACGGATCGCCAGGCGGCTCTCTCTGTCCCCTTCGAATGGCGCGATATCCAGCGTCACGTCCAGCGCCGTAAATTCAGTGCCGGAAGCGAGCAGCGGATGGATATCCAGCCTCTGGATCTCCGCACAATCTACGATCAGGTTAGACACCAGCACCAGGAACTGACTCAACCCGGCAATATCGAGCGGACGCAGGGCACTGCGGCCTCGGATCTTTTTGCTTTTAATCGCCTGAATGATGAGATAGCGCGCCAGATTCATGTTCAGCGGTGGTAATGCCACCGCGGCCTGCTCTTCCGGACGCCACTCAACGCCGCCTTCTCCCAGCATAATGAGCGGGCCAAAGACGGGATCGTGTTCAACCACTACCCGCAGTTCCTGAGCGCCCGCGCGGTTAGCCATGCTCTGCACCAGCAGCCCGTGGATCCGCGCCTGCGGCCAGGCCATTTTGACGCGATCGAAAATGGCATCGGCTGCCTGCTGCACCTCCGTTGCCGTACGCAGGTACAGCATGACTCCCTGAACGTCCGACTTATGCGGAATATCGGGGGAACGCAGCTTAAGTGCGACCGGGTAGCCAATTTGTTCGGCTATATGTACGGCCTCAGCGCTGTCGCTGGCGATCCAGGTTGGCAGAGTTTGCATCCCGTAGCTGCCCAGAATGGGCTGCACTTCATGCGTATCAAGCGAGGTCGCGCCTTCTTCGATAGCTTGCTGCAACAGCCGGTGAACGTCGACGGTGTTCGCCGTCAGATTACCCGGCAAAGCCGGCGTCTCACGCAGCTGTTTCTGGTTGCGTCGATATTCCACCATATGCATAAATGCCGTGATGGTGCCTTCCGGCGTGCGGTAGGTTGGCAGTCCGGCTTCACTGAACAGGCGTCGTGCCTCCTGAGAGGAAAACTCACCGCACCAGTTGGTCAGTAGGGTGACGTATTTGCCGCGCGGATGGTTTCGTACTGCCTCAATCATCGCCCGCGCGCTTTCACTGCCCGGCGCGACCGCACTAGGGGAGTGGATAATCATCAGCGCATCGAAATCCTGGCTGTCCAACAAAATGGAGATTGCCCTGATATAGCGATCGCTGCTGGCGTCATCGCGCAAATCAAGCGGATTGTCGGGCGTCACGCTTGCGGGAAGCGCCTCTCTGAGGCGTTGCAGCGTCTCTTCACCCAACGTGGCCAGTTTGCCGTTACGCAGCCAAAGCTCATCCAGCGCGAGTGCGGCAGGGGCGGCACCATTACTGACGATCATCAACTTCTCACCGCGCAGCGGTCGCATATGGCTTAGCGTCTCAACGGCGGAAAAAAGTTCATGCGTATCCTGCACCCGCAGTAACCCCGCGCGCTGAATGGCGGCATCCCAGGCGGGATCCATGCCGGAATGGGACTGCAGCAGACGCTGAGCCGCAGGACTGCGACCGCTTTTGATAACGAGGATCGGCTTATTGCGGGAAGCACTTCGTGAAGCCGATACAAAACGACGGGCGTCGCTCAGATGCTCAAGGTAAAGGAGGATTGCGCTGGTTTTGCTGTCTCTCGCCAGGAAATCCAGCAGCTCGTCAACGTCGATATCCATGCTGTCGCCCAGGGCAATGAAGTAGGAAAATCCCATCTCACGCTGCTGAGCCCAGTCGAGGATAGTGTTCGATACGGCTGCCGACTGCGAGATAAAGGCGAGTTTGCCTTTGCGAATTGGCACCGGGGAGAAGCTGGCGTTCAGCCCCTGCCAGGGTGCGAGCAGACCCAGGCTGTTCGGCCCAAGAATGCGCATCTGATAACGGCTGGCGCAGGCCAGCAGTTCGGGTTGCTGTTCAGGCGGCGACGAGAGAATAATGCAGGTTTTACACCCTTTCTTGCCGAGTGACTCCAGCAGTTCCGGATTGCGTTTGGCGTTTGTACACAGAACGGCGAGATCCGGTACGAAAGGCAGGCTCTCCACGTCCGGCCACGCAAGCACGCCCTGAACGGCCTTATAAGCCGGCGTGACGGGCATAACGGGACCGTTGAATCCCCCGGCCAGCAGGTTACGCATCATCAGATAGCCTGCACGATCGGGTTTCATTGATGCGCCGATGACGGCAATGGATTTAGGTCGGAGTAGCGCTTCTAACCCTCTTTGGCTCATGCAGGCCTCCTGTAAATGCAAGCGACCTGATGATTTTAAACGCTTTCTGTCTCCGTTGCTGTGATGCTGCCCTTATGAACGGTTTTTCCCGCCAGATAGCGCTCCCGGAAACATGAGAAATGGTTGCCCAGGGCGCCGGCCGCTGCGGTATCTCCTGCTAAATCCAGCAGCGCAATGGCCACTTCGGCGGTGCAGTATTGGCCGTCAGCATGGGCTTCGCGCAGGCGGTAGGCCGAGACGCGGGAAAGATCGACAGAAATCACCGGCAGCGCGTCAAGATAGGGGCTTTTGCGAAACATTTTCCGCGCTTCGGTCCAGGTTCCGTCCAGCATAATAAACAGTGGCGGTTTCCCGGATGGCGGCGCGGTAAGGACCTGACGCTGTTCTCCCGCATAAGACGCCGGGAAAACCACCATCGGCTGGTAGTTCGGGCTTGCCACCAGGTCGAGCAGAGCCTGAGGCGGTGCCGTACGGGACCACTGAAACGCGGCGGTATCCGGCAGAATATCGGCGATAAGACGCCCCGTATTGCTGGGTTTCATCGGCTCGGTATCGAACATGACCAGACAAAAGCGGCTCTCCGCCGAACTCGGGGCCAGCGTCTCGCACAGACAAACCTTCAGCGGCAGCAGGCAGCGCTGACAGCGGCGAATACGGTTGCCGCGGGCGAGGAACGGTCGGGTAGCGCGCGCAAGGCGCTCGGCGCGTAATGTAAGGACAGCGTTATCAGTCATGGGCGAAATGGAGGAAAAACCCTATTTTCGCAGAGGCGGGAACGGGGCACAAGATGTGCCCCGGGAATGTTACAGCGATTCGTTTAACCAGCTGTCAAAGGGGGCTTTTGGAACCGCACCGTTGAGCATATCGATCACTTCACCATTTTTGAAAATCATGATGGTCGGGATACTGCGAATACGAAAACGTGCGCTCAGCTCGCGTTCGGCTTCGGTATTGACCTTCACGAACCGCATTTTCCCGCTGCGCTCTTCGGCCACATCTTCGAAGATTGGCGCAAAGCTGCGGCACGGACCGCACCAGGGCGCCCAGAAATCGACCACCACCGGGAGATCGTCCTTGAGGAGTTTGTCCAGCGTAGCACCCGTCGCGTTAATGACATCGCCATCAAACAATTCATGGCCACAACGTCCGCATTTCGCACCATCTTCAATCCGATCGTCCGGAATGCGATTAAGAGCCTGACAGTTGGCACATACGGTATTCATAACTAACCTCTGATAGAGCCGTGGGACAGCGGCAGAACGCCGATAATGTTTCTAATATGTTACATATTATCAATGAGCCTGTTTGAAACAACAATGCGTTTTATTCAATGAGAACAATAGTCACAGGCTTTTGTACGAAATTATGGCTATGCGCTGGCACATCGGGTAATCTGCGCGCTTCGCGCAGCGCTGGTGGAGAAAAGCATGAACGACGAAATGAAAAACAAAAGCGGCAAGGTCAAAGTGATGTATGTCCGCAGTGATGATGACTCTGATAAACGCACCCAAAATCCGCGTACCGGAAAAGGGGGCGGGCGTCCGGCGTCCTCTCGTGCAGACGGTGGCCGTCGCCCCGCCCGCGATGACAAAAATACCCGCGGTGATGACCGCAAACGTGACGATCGCAAACGCGATGACCGTCCGCGTTCCGACCGCCCACGCAGTGACCGTCCACGCGACGATCGTCCGCGTGATGACTTCTCACGCGATAACGCCTCACCGTGGCGCACCGTTTCTCGCGCCCCTGGCGATGAGACGCCGGAAAAACCAGATCACGGCGGTATCAGCGGTAAAAGCTTTATTGACCCGGAAGTACTGCGCCGTCAGCGCGCGGAAGAGACCCGCGTATATGGCGAGAACGCCTGCCAGGCGCTGTTCCAGAGCCGTCCTGAGTGTATCGTCCGCGCCTGGTTCATCCAGAGCGTGACCCCGCGCTTTAAAGAAGCGCTGCGCTGGATGGCCGCGAACCGCAAAGCCTACCACGTTGTGGATGATGCAGAGCTGACCAAAGCCTCCGGTACTGAACACCACGGTGGCGTCTGCTTCCTGATCAAAAAACGTAACGGCACGACCGTGCAGCAGTGGGTCAGCCAGGCGGATGCCGATGACTGCGTGCTGGCGCTGGAAGACGTGGGCAACCCGCATAATCTGGGCGCAATGATGCGCAGCTGCGCGCACTTTGGCGTGAAAGGCGTGCTGCTGCAGGATGCCGCGCTACTGGAATCCGGCGCCGCGATCCGTACTGCGGAAGGCGGGGCCGAGCACGTACAGCCTATCACCGGCGACAGCGTTCTGGATGCCCTTGAGCAGTTCCGTAAAGCGGGCTATTCCATCGTAACCACATCGAGCCATGCCGGCACGCCGCTGTTTAAAGCGACGCTGCCGCGTAAAATGGTGCTGGTATTAGGTCAGGAACGCGATGGTCTGTCTGACGCGGCGCTCTCCAGTGCAGATCTGAGCGTCTCTATCGACGGAACAGGCAATGTGGAAAGTCTGAACGTATCCGTTGCGACCGGCGTGCTGCTAGCCGAGTGGTGGCGTCAGAACAAGGCATAAGCCTCTTAATGTGCCGGGCCTGACCCGGCACATTCAAATCCTACTCGCTCTCTGCCGGTAACACAGGCATCCAGTCAATTGGCGTTTCGCCACGTTTTTCCAGCCATTCATTTGCCAGAACAAAATGATTACTCCCAAAGAAGCCGCGATGCGCAGACAGCGGTGACGGGTGCGGTGCTTTCAACACGTGATGACGCTGACGATCGATAATCGCACCTTTCTTCTGCGCATGCGATCCCCAGAGTAAAAACACGACCCCTTCACGATGCTCGTTGATAAGGCTGATGACTTTATCGGTAAAGGTTTCCCACCCAAGGCTGGCGTGCGAATGCGCCTGACCTGCCCGTACGGTGAGCACCGTATTCAGTAACAGCACGCCCTGGCGCGCCCAGCTTTCCAGATAACCGTGGTTGGGGCGGGTAAACCCGGGCACGGTTCCCTCAAGCTCTTTATACATGTTGAGCAGAGAAGGGGGGATAGCCACGCCCGGACGAACGGAAAACGCCAGCCCGTGCGCCTGCCCAGGGCCGTGATAGGGATCCTGGCCCAGTATGACCACTTTCACATCGCTCAGCTCGGTATAGCGAAACGCGTTGAACACATCTTTTTGCGGCGGATAAATCGTCTGCCCGGACTGACGCTCAGCGGCAACGGTGCTGAGCGTGTTGATAAAATAAGGCTGCTGCTTTTCTTCTGCCAGCACGTCATGCCAGGTTAAAGGTGTCGTCATGTCGCTCTCCTGCGAATCTCAATCTGTGACTAGCTTACCTGTTTAACTCCGGTGAGCAAAATTACGCGCTGAAATGCGTGCTAAGCAATTAAATTTATTTTGAAATGATGCAGGTTAAGTTTAATTGGCAGGGGTGTGAAATTGATCTTAAACAATAAATTCAAACCACACTCTTTATGTGGTTGGTGTTTTTGTTGATTTAAATCAATAAATCACCGAGGTGTGAATGATATATATACACACAAGAAACAATGGTTTTACCAATTGGCCGCGTAAGGCCAGCATCAGTTAATGTAGCCTAAGGGAGGCAACACATGATTACAGGTATCCAGATTACCAAAGCGGCAAATGACGATCTGCTCAACTCTTTCTGGCTGCTGGACAGCGAGAAAAATGAAGCGCGCTGTGTAGTAGCGAAAGCGGGTTTTGCTGAAGATGAAATCGTACCGGTGAACAAACTGGGCGAAATCGAATACCGTGAAATCCCAATGGAAGTGCAGCCGGAAGTGCGCGTTGAAGGGGGTCAGCACCTGAACGTTAACGTGCTGCGCCGCGAAACGCTGATGGATGCCGTTGAGCACCCAGAAAAATACCCGCAGCTGACTATCCGTGTGTCTGGCTACGCGGTTCGCTTTAACTCACTGACTCCAGAACAGCAGCGCGACGTTATCGCCCGTACCTTTACTGAAAGCCTGTAAGGTTTCAGCCACGGGGGTGGAATAAAAAAGCCGGGAAATGTCCCGGCTTTTTTTACTCTTCAGTTTTGGTCTCTGGCGCAGCAGAGCTTGGCTTACGGCGCTTACCAATGTTTTTGGTGTCGCGGTGGCGTTGCTTCACGCGCGGCTTCTCTTTTTCTTTCTCTTTTCTCTCAGCACGTTTCGCCAGCGCTTTCTTGGACGGTTTACCCGTCATTTTTTCACTCGGCGCACGTGTGGTTGGGCGCAATCCATCAATAACGCGCGCTTTCAGCGGCTCGTCAACATAGCGGCCAATTTTCTGCAGCAGCAGGTGGTCATGCGCTTCAACCAGTGAAATCGCAATCCCTTTGCGGCCCGCGCGACCGGTACGGCCAATGCGGTGCAGATAGGTATCTCCGCTACGCGGCATATCGAAGTTAATGACATGGCTTACGTCAGGGATGTCGATCCCGCGTGCGGCAACGTCTGTTGCGACCAGCACGTTAACGCGGCCATCGGTCAGACGCTTAATGCCTTCGGTACGCTTGATCTGCGCCATCTCACCTTCAAGATAGCAGTTGTTGATCCCGGCGTTACGCAGCATTTCAGCCAGCTCGTGCACGCGCTCGCGCTTACGCACAAACACGATGGTGCGGGTGGCGTCTTCCTGCTTAAGCAGGTGCTTGAGCAGCTCAACCTTGTGCTCAAGATTGTCCGCACGGTAATACCACTGGTGGATCTTCTTACGCTCTCGCGTGGACGGCGTCGCAGAGACTTCCACCGGATCTTCCAGCAGACGCTCTGCGAAGTCCTTGATCGCATCCCCTTCAAGGGTGGCAGAGAACAGCATCGTCTGGTTACGCCAGCGCGTTTCACCTGCAATATGCTCGATATCCTGCGCAAAGCCCATGTCCAGCATGCGGTCGGCTTCGTCGAGGATCAGCGTCTCTACCGCGCGGCAGTCGAAGTTCTCTTCTTTAATGTACTGCAGCAGGCGGCCCGTCGTCGCGACGACGATGTCCTGGTTTTCGCTGAACACTTCGGCGTGGTTCATATACGCAACGCCGCCGGTGATGGTGGCAATATCCAGATGTGTATTCGCCGCGAGTTCACGCGCGTGATCGGCAACCTGCATAGCCAGTTCGCGCGTAGGCGTCAGGATCAAAATACGCGGCGGGCCAGATTTTTTACGTGGAAAGTCGAGCAGGTGCTGCAACACAGGCAGCAAATAGGCTGCTGTCTTCCCCGTGCCGGTTGGCGCAGAACCGAGCACATCGCGGCCCTCAAGCGCAGGCGGAATGGCCGCTGCCTGAATGGCGGTCGGGCGTGTAAAGCCTTTGCTCTCAAGTGCATTGAGCAGGCTTTCATCGAGTTCAAGTTCGGAAAAAGTCGTTACAGTCATGTTCTACCTCTGTGTGGGGCGCTGATTATAGACGTTACGGCTGTAATCTTCATCTGTTTGTATGGATATCGCTTTGCGGCCACTTCGCTTTCCCCTATGCTACTCCAGTTTCACTTAGAAGGTTGTCCTGACATGTCTCAACTCAAAGCGCAGCTGCGCCGCGATGGTTTTACGTTTAAACAATTTTTTGTCGCCCACGATCGCTGTGCCATGAAAGTCGGTACAGACGGCATTTTACTGGGAGCATGGGCACCTGTCGCAGGCGTTAAGCGTATTCTTGATATCGGTACCGGCAGCGGGCTGGTGGCGTTGATGCTTGCGCAGCGTACGGAAGAACATGTCACCATTGATGCCGTCGAACTGGATGCGCAGGCCGCAGAGCAGGCGAGTGACAATATGGCCGAATCTCCCTGGGCAGCCCGAATGAAAGTGGAATGCGCAGATGTGCTCGCCTGGGCGCCTGAACAAACCGCGCGTTACGATCTGATTGTCAGCAACCCTCCCTACTACGAGCCCGGCGTTGAGTGCGGGACACCCGAGCGTGAACAGGCGCGTTATACCGGCTCCCTCGATCATAAAGCGCTGCTCACCAGTGCGGCAGAACTCATCTCCGAAGAAGGTTTTTTCTGTGTGGTCCTGCCCGAGAGTACCGGCAACACGTTCATTGGTATCGCGCAGGAGATCGGCTGGACGTTACGTCTGCGAACTGACATCTCTGATACGGAAGGCCGGTTGCCGCACCGCGTGCTGCTGGCGCTCTCGCCAAAAGAGGGTGAATGCTTTAATGACCGAATGGTGATCCGTGGGCCAGACCAGCGTTATTCCGAAGATTACACGGCTCTGACCCAGGCGTTTTATCTGTTTATGTAAACCTGCGGGGCGAGTATCGACGGGCCGGACTCAGGAAGCTGATCCGGGTAGTCGAGGGTGTAGTGCAGCCCGCGGCTCTCTTTACGCATCATCGCGCAACGAACAATAAGCTCGGCAACCTGCACCAGATTGCGCAGCTCCAGCAGATTATTGGAAACGCGGAAATGGGCATAATATTCATCAATTTCCTGTTGCAGCATCGTAATGCGGCGCAACGCCCGTTCCAGACGTTTCGTGGTGCGCACAATCCCAACGTAGTCCCACATAAATAGCCGTAGCTCGTGCCAGTTGTGCTGGATCACGACCCGCTCGTCCGGGTTATCCACGCGGCTTTCATCCCAGGCAGGCAACTGCTCTGTCTCGCGGGCGTAAGGCATTCGCCTGGTGATGTCTTCCGCTGCTGACCAGCCGTACACCAGACATTCAAGCAACGAGTTAGAGGCCATACGGTTCGCGCCGTGAAGTCCGGTATAGCTGACCTCACCAATAGCATACAGTCCGTCTACGTCAGTGCGTCCATGATCGTCAACCATGACGCCACCGCAGGTATAGTGTGCCGCAGGCACAATGGGCACTGGATCGCGGGTCAAATCAATCCCCAGGCTCAGCAGTTTTTCGTAAATCATCGGAAAATGCTGGCGAATGAACTCTGCTGGCTTATGGCTGATATCAAGATACATGCAGTCCACGCCAAGACGCTTCATTTCATGGTCGATGGCGCGCGCGACGATATCGCGCGGGGCCAGCTCACCCCGGGCGTCGAAGTCGGGCATAAAGCGGGAGCCATCAGGGCGTTTCAAATAAGCGCCTTCGCCACGCAGGGCTTCCGTCAGCAGGAAGTTGCGCGCCTGAGGATGGAACAGGGCGGTGGGGTGAAACTGATTAAATTCGAGATTTGCCACGCGGCAGCCGGCGCGCCAGGCCATGGCGATACCGTCCCCGGAAGCGATATCCGGGTTCGTGGTGTACTGGTACACCTTGGAGGCGCCACCTGTAGCCAGCACGACGGCCTTTGCCTGACAGGTTTCCACCTTCTCTTTATTACGGTTCCAGACCCACGCCCCCACCACGCGACGCGTGCCGGGCAAGCCAATCTTGTCGGAAATGATCAGATCAACGGCGTTGCTCCGCTCAAGGACACGGATATTAGGATGGTTCAGCGCTTTGCTGACCAGCGTGGTTTCCACTTCTTTTCCGGTAGCATCCGCGGCGTGCAGGATGCGGCGGTGGCTGTGGCCGCCTTCACGGGTCAGGTGGTAGCTCTCTTCACCGTTAGGCTGAACCTGGGTATCAAATAATACGCCCTGATCGATGAGCCACTGAACGCAATGGCGGGCATTGCTTGCGACAAACTCTGCGGCGTGCGCATCCACGATCCCGGCTCCGGCAATCAGCGTATCTTCCACATGCGACGCAATGCTGTCGGTCTCGTCAAACACCGCGGCAATACCGCCCTGGGCATAAAATGTTGAGCCTTCACTTATCGGACCTTTGCTCAGGACAATAACGTTCTGATGTTCGGCCAGACGAAGCGCCAGAGAAAGACCGGCAGCACCGCTGCCGATGATCAGTACATCACAATGAAGTTCAGGTGTTGTGTTCATGATTTTTTGTTTAATTTACTAAACAGTGTTTGGGCAGAATAGCACCTGAATGCGAGATATCGCACGTTTTTTTTAGTGGGTGTTGCAATTGCTAAACGCGTAAGCAGGGGTAAACGAGAGGTAAATGAATGAAATTATTTTGCGAAGCAGATCGTTAGCGTCAGATTTTGTGATGAAATAAAGCCCGTGTTGCGTTACTCTTCTGGCGGGAAAAAGATGTTTCTTGTCAGAAAGTGGTGCGTATCGTGAACAGACTTATAATGAGAGAAAATGAACGGTCTGCGGCGCGATGAACAAAAACAAAGGCGTTACGGAACTTATTGAAGATCAAACACTCTAAGCTGGTGCTTGCTCAAAGTGCGGTAGTTGTAGAGTGGCGTTTCGATAACGCGTGGAATTTAGGTTTGGGGAGACATTACCTCGGATGAGCGAGCAGTTAACGGACCAGGTCCTGGTTGAACGGGTCCAGAAGGGAGATCAGAAAGCCTTTAACTTACTGGTGGTGCGCTACCAGCATAAGGTGGCGAGTCTGGTGTCCCGTTATGTACCGTCAGGTGATGTACCTGACGTGGTGCAAGAGTCTTTTATTAAGGCCTATCGCGCGCTGGATTCGTTCCGGGGAGATAGTGCTTTTTATACCTGGCTGTACCGTATTGCTGTCAATACGGCAAAGAATTATCTGGTTGCTCAGGGCCGTCGTCCGCCGTCCAGTGATGTAGACGCTATCGACGCCGAAAACTTCGAAAGTGGCGGTGCGCTGAAAGAAATTTCGAACCCTGAGAACTTAATGTTGTCAGAAGAACTGAGACAAATTGTTTTTCGCACGATCGAGTCGCTCCCGGAAGATTTACGCATGGCAATTACGTTACGGGAGCTTGATGGTCTGAGCTATGAAGAGATAGCCGCTATCATGGATTGCCCGGTCGGCACGGTGCGTTCACGAATTTTCCGTGCGCGAGAAGCTATTGATAATAAAGTTCAACCGCTTATCAGGCGTTGACGATAGCGGGATACTGGAAAAGGTATTAGGCATGCAGAAAGAAAAACTTTCCGCTTTAATGGATGGTGAGACGCTGGATAGTGAGCTGCTCAACGAGCTGTCTCATTCTCCCGAAATGCAAGAGACCTGGGAGAGTTACCATCTCATCCGTGACACGCTGCGCGGTGATACCGGAGAGGTTCTCCATTTCGATATCTCAGCCCGCGTGATGGCGGCCATCGAGAATGAGCCTGTTCATCAGACCACTCCGCTGATTCCTGAAGCTCAACCTGCGCCTCACCAGTGGCAGAAAATGCCGTTCTGGCAAAAGGTGCGTCCATGGGCCAGCCAGCTCACCCAAATGGGGGTGGCTGCATGCGTATCGCTTGCAGTTATCGTTGGCGTCCAGCACTATAATACTCAGTCTGAAACTAATCAGCAGCCAGAAGCGCCAGTGTTCAACACACTGCCGATGATGGGCAAAGCCAGCCCGGTAAGTCTGGGCGTACCGGCTGATGCCTCCGCCAGCGGCGGTCAGCAACAGCAGGTGCAGGAGCAGCGCCGTCGCATTAATGCGATGTTGCAGGATTACGAGTTGCAGCGTCGTCTGCACTCTGAACAGCTTCAGTTTGAGCAGGCCCAAACTCAGCAAGCTGCTGTGCAGGTGCCCGGAAACCAAACTTTAGGAACGCAATCGCAGTAATGAAGCAACTTTGGTTCGCCATGTCTCTGATGGCGGGTAGCCTGTTCTTCTCTGCTAACGCCTCGGCTGATGTTTCATCCGGGGCGTTGTTGCAGCAAATGAATCTGGCCAGCCAGTCACTCAATTACGAGTTGGCATTTATCAGCATCAACAAGCAGGGCGTCGAGTCGTTACGCTATCGCCATGCCCGTCTTGATAACCAGCCGCTCGCCCAGCTTTTACAGATGGATGGTCCGCGTCGGGAAGTTGTCCAGCGTGGCAACGAAATCAGCTATTTCGAACCCGGTCTGGAGCCTTTCACGCTGAATGGCGACTATATCGTTGATTCTCTGCCGTCGCTTATCTATACCGACTTCAAACGGCTTGCCCCTTACTATGATTTTATTTCGGTAGGGCGTACCCGTATTGCAGACAGACTGTGTGAAGTGATTCGCGTGGTTGCGCGCGATGGCACGCGCTACAGCTATATCGTCTGGATTGATGCGGAAACCAAGCTGCCGATGCGTGTGGATCTGCTCGACCGCGACGGTGAGACGCTTGAACAGTTCCGCGTCATCTCCTTCAGCGTGAACAATCAGGTTGGCAACAGCATGCAGAATCTGGCGAAGGCCAGCCTGCCGCCGCTGCTTTCTGTTCCGGCAGGGGACTCCGCTAATTTCAACTGGGTTCCTTCATGGATCCCGCAAGGCTTTAGCGAAGTGTCCAGCAGCCGCCGTCAGTTGCCCACTATTGATACGCCAGTTGAATCACGCCTCTATTCCGATGGCTTGTTCAGCTTCTCGGTGAACATCAACCGCGCAACGGCAAATAGCGCTGAACAAATGCTTCGTACCGGGCGTCGTACGGTCAGCACAACGGTACGCGATAACGCAGAGATCACGATTGTGGGGGAATTACCTCCGCAGACGGCGAAGCGCATTTCAGACAGCATTAAATTCAGGGCCGCACAATGATTAAAGAGTGGGCTACCGTCGTCTCATGGCAGAATGGTATTGCGCTGGTCAGCTGTGATGTTAAAGCCTCATGCAATAGCTGTGCATCCCGAGCCGGTTGTGGCAGCCGCGTGCTGAATAAGTTAGGGCCACAGACATCGCATACGATTTCCGTGCCGAGCGAACAGCCGCTGGTGGCGGGTCAGAAGGTGGAACTGGGGATTGCGGAAGGTAGCCTGCTCAGTTCCGCGATGCTGGTCTATCTCTCTCCGCTGGTGGGGCTGTTTGTCATGGGAGGCCTTTTTCAGATGCTGTTTGGTACCGACGTGGCCGCCATGTGCGGTGCCGCGCTGGGGGGCGTGGGAGGATTTTGGCTTGCCAAAGGTCTCTCGCCGAAGCTCGCCGCGCGCGAAGAGTGGCAGCCTGTCATTCTCAGCGTCGGGCTTGCGCCAGACCAGCTTCGTGTTGAGACGCTCTCTTCTGAGGCCCGGTGATCCATCGGGCTTTATCATTTTTTACGACCTAATACAGAAAACGCCCTCTCTTCACGCTATACCTGTCTCTAAGTGCATTTCCAGGTAGCGAGGATGTAGTGTAGAATGCTGCGTTTTCGCACTGAAAAACGTCAGGCTAAGAACAGCGGCCTCCAGGAATTCGTAAGGCATAATTATTTAACTATATGAAGAACATACGTAACTTTTCGATCATTGCTCACATTGACCACGGTAAGTCGACGCTGTCTGACCGTATTATCCAGATTTGCGGTGGCCTGTCTGATCGTGAAATGGAAGCCCAGGTTCTGGACTCCATGGACCTGGAACGCGAACGCGGTATTACCATTAAGGCGCAAAGCGTTACGCTGGATTACAAAGCGGCTGATGGTGAAACCTATCAACTGAACTTTATCGACACCCCAGGCCACGTTGACTTCTCCTATGAAGTATCACGCTCGCTGGCGGCCTGTGAAGGCGCGCTGCTGGTTGTCGATGCCGGGCAGGGCGTTGAAGCCCAGACCCTGGCAAACTGCTATACCGCGATGGAGATGGATCTCGAGGTTGTGCCGGTTCTGAATAAGATCGACCTGCCGGCCGCCGATCCTGAGCGCGTCGCGGAAGAGATTGAAGACATTGTCGGCATTGACGCGACCGACGCCGTCCGCTGCTCTGCCAAAACCGGTGTGGGCGTGACCGACGTGCTGGAACGCCTGGTACGTGATATTCCGGCACCTGAAGGTGACCCGGATGGTCCGCTGCAGGCGCTGATCATCGACTCCTGGTTCGATAACTACCTGGGCGTTGTTTCACTGGTGCGTATTAAAAATGGCACCATGCGTAAAGGCGACAAAATCAAGGTCATGAGTACCGGGCAGGTCTACAACGCAGACCGTCTGGGTATCTTTACGCCAAAACAGGTTGACCGTACCGAACTTAAATGCGGCGAGGTAGGTTGGCTGGTCTGCGCCATTAAAGACATCCTCGGCGCGCCAGTGGGCGATACCCTGACCGGCGCGCGTAACCCGGCAGACAAAGCGCTGCCAGGCTTTAAAAAGGTGAAACCGCAGGTTTACGCGGGCCTGTTCCCGGTCAGCTCTGACGACTACGAAAACTTCCGTGATGCGCTTGGCAAACTGAGCCTGAACGATGCCTCCCTGTTCTACGAGCCAGAAAGCTCAACGGCGCTGGGCTTCGGCTTCCGCTGCGGCTTCCTCGGCCTGCTGCACATGGAGATCATTCAGGAACGTCTGGAGCGTGAATACGATCTGGATCTGATCACTACCGCACCGACCGTAGTCTACGAAGTGGAAACCACCTCGAAAGAAGTGATCTACGTCGACAGCCCGTCTAAGCTGCCGCCGCTGAACAATATTCACGAGCTGCGCGAGCCTATCGCAGAGTGTCACATGCTGCTGCCGCAGGAGTTCCTGGGCAACGTTATCACGCTCTGTATTGAGAAGCGTGGCGTGCAGACCAACATGGTTTATCACGGTAACCAGGTGGCGCTGACCTATGAAATCCCGATGGCGGAAGTGGTACTCGACTTCTTCGACCGTCTGAAGTCTACCTCCCGTGGCTATGCGTCACTGGATTACAACTTCAAACGTTTCCAGGCCTCCAACATGGTCCGTGTAGACGTGCTGATCAACGGCGAGCGTGTGGACGCGCTGGCGCTGATCACCCACAACGACAATGCGCCGTACCGTGGCCGCGAGCTGGTTGAGAAGATGAAAGATTTAATCCCGCGTCAGCAGTTCGACATTGCGATTCAGGCAGCGATTGGCAACCACATCATCGCGCGTTCTACAGTGAAACAGCTGCGTAAAAACGTTCTGGCGAAGTGCTACGGCGGTGACGTCAGCCGTAAGAAAAAGCTGCTGCAGAAGCAGAAAGAGGGTAAGAAGCGTATGAAGCAGGTCGGTAACGTTGAGCTGCCGCAGGAAGCATTCCTTGCCATTCTTCATGTTGGTAAAGACGGCAAATAACCTTTAAGGAGTTGGCATGGCGAACATGTTTGCCCTGATCCTGGTCATCGCTACGCTGGTGACAGGTCTGCTGTGGTGTCTGGATAAGTTTATCTTCGCCCCAAAACGCCGTGAACGTCAGGCTGCCGCGCAGGCGGCCACTGGCGACCAGCTGGATGCGAAAACCCTCAAGAAAGTTGGCCCGAAACCGGGCTGGCTGGAAACGGGCGCGTCGGTATTCCCGGTGCTGGCGATTGTGCTGGTGGTACGTTCGTTTATTTACGAGCCGTTCCAGATCCCATCAGGTTCAATGATGCCAACGCTGCTGATTGGTGATTTTATTCTGGTGGAGAAATTTGCCTACGGCATTAAAGATCCTATCTACCAGAAAACGTTGATTGAAACCGGTCATCCAAAACGTGGCGACATTGTGGTGTTTAAATATCCGGAAGATCCGCGTCTGGACTACATCAAGCGTGCGGTAGGCCTGCCGGGTGATAAGGTGACCTACGATCCGGTTGCGAAGGAAGTCACCGTTCAGCCGGGCTGCAGCTCCGGTACCGCCTGTGAAAACGCGCTGCCAATCACCTACTCCAACGTCGAGCCAAGTGATTTTGTGCAGACCTTTGCCCGTCGTAACGGCGGTGAGGCGACCAGCGGGTTCTTCCAGGTGCCGAAAGGCGAAACCAAAGAGAACGGTATCCGCCTGGTCGAGCGTAAAGAGACGCTGGGTGACGTGACGCACCGCATTCTGACCGTGCCAATCGCGCAGGATCAGGTGGGGATGTATTACAAACAGCCGGGTCAGCAGCTGGCCAGTTGGATCGTACCGCCGGGACACTACTTCATGATGGGTGATAACCGCGATAACTCCGCGGACAGCCGTTACTGGGGCTTTGTGCCGGAAGCGAATCTGGTGGGTAAAGCAACTGCGATCTGGATGAGTTTTGAGAAGCAGGAAGGCGAATGGCCGACCGGCGTACGCCTGAATCGTATTGGCGGAATCCATTAATTCTCAGGAAAAGAACACGTAGCCGCGTTATTTCGCGGCTACGTGAATTATTTCCTCGATAAATCTCTTTGAACTAACGACATCCCCTGTCGTTGTGTATAGAATATTCCCCCGAAGTTTAAGGTTGGCCCTGCAAGGGTGCCACGGCACACGAAACCGCGTTGGTTTTCTCAGGTCGGTTTCGTGTGCTGCATTTTTGACGCATTCATTTATTGGTATCGCATGAACCCCATCGTAATTAATCGGCTTCAACGGAAGCTGGGCTACACTTTTCATCATCAGGAGTTGTTGCAACAGGCATTAACCCACCGCAGTGCCAGCAGCAAACATAATGAGCGTCTCGAGTTTCTGGGTGACTCTATTTTAAGTTTCGTGATTGCGAATGCGCTTTATCATCGTTTCCCGCGCGTGGACGAAGGTGATATGAGCCGCATGCGTGCCACGCTGGTTCGGGGTAATACCCTTGCGGAAATCGCGCGCGAATTTGAACTGGGCGAATGTCTGCGTCTTGGGCCGGGTGAACTGAAAAGCGGCGGCTTCCGTCGTGAATCTATTCTTGCCGATACGGTCGAAGCATTAATTGGTGGCGTGTTCCTGGACAGCGATATCCAGACCGTAGAAAAGCTGATCCTTAACTGGTATCAGACCCGTCTGGACGAAATCAGCCCGGGCGATAAACAAAAAGATCCGAAAACGCGCCTGCAGGAATATCTGCAGGGTCGTCATCTGCCGCTGCCATCCTATCTGGTGGTGCAGGTCCGTGGCGAAGCGCACGATCAGGAATTTACCATCCATTGCCAGGTCAGTGGCCTGAGTGAACCGGTGGTGGGCACAGGTTCAAGCCGCCGTAAGGCTGAACAGGCTGCCGCCGAACAGGCGTTAAAAATGCTGGAGCTGGAATGAGCATCGACAAAACCTATTGCGGATTTATTGCCATCGTCGGACGTCCGAACGTTGGTAAATCCACCCTGCTGAATAATCTGCTCGGGCAGAAGATTTCTATCACCTCGCGTAAGGCGCAGACCACGCGTCACCGCATCGTCGGCATCCATACTGAAGGCGCGTATCAGGCGATCTACGTCGATACCCCGGGCCTGCACATGGAAGAGAAGCGCGCCATCAACCGCCTGATGAACAAGGCGGCGAGCAGCTCCATCGGCGACGTAGAGCTGGTGATTTTCGTTGTGGAAGGCACCCGCTGGACGCCGGACGACGAGATGGTGCTGAACAAGCTGCGTGACGGTAAAACGCCGGTCATCCTCGCGGTCAACAAAGTTGACAACGTGCAGGAAAAAGCTGACCTGCTGCCGCATCTGCAGTGGCTCGGTAGCCAGATGAACTTCCTCGACATCGTTCCGCTGTCTGCTGAGACCGGCCTGAACGTGGATACCATCGCGGGCATCGTGCGTAAGCATTTGCCGGAAGCGATTCATCACTTCCCGGAAGACTACATCACCGATCGCTCTCAGCGCTTTATGGCGTCTGAAATCATCCGTGAAAAGCTGATGCGTTTCCTGGGCGCTGAACTGCCGTACTCTGTGACGGTGGAGATCGAGCGTTTCCAGAGCAACGAGCGCGGTGGCTACGACATCAACGGCCTGATCCTCGTTGAGCGTGAAGGGCAGAAGAAGATGGTGATCGGCAACAAAGGCGCCAAGATCAAAACCATCGGTATCGAAGCTCGCAAAGACATGCAGGAGATGTTCGAAGCACCGGTTCACCTGGAGCTGTGGGTGAAGGTGAAATCTGGCTGGGCCGATGATGAGCGTGCTCTGCGCAGCCTCGGTTACGGCGAAGACCAGTAAACAAAGACGGCGAGTATATGGAAGGTTGGCAGCGCGCCTTCGTTCTGCATAGTCGTCCCTGGAGCGAAACCAGCCTGATGCTGGACGTCTTCACGGAAGAGTCCGGTCGCGTGCGCCTTGTTGCGAAAGGCGCACGTTCCAAACGTTCTAACCTGAAGGGTGCTCTACAGCCCTTCACGCCGCTGCTGGTCCGCTTTGGTGGGCGAGGGGAAGTCAAAACCCTGCGCAGTGCCGAAGCCGTTTCCCTGGCGCTTCCTCTTTCTGGTATCACTCTGTACAGCGGTCTGTACGTCAACGAACTTATCTCACGGGTTCTTGAACATGAGACTCGCTTCTCTGAACTTTTCTTTGATTATCTGCACTGTATCCAGGCCCTGGCTGGTGCGACCGGCACGCCCGAGCCCGCCCTGCGTCGTTTTGAACTGGCGCTGCTGGGGCACCTGGGTTACGGGGTTGATTTTCTGCACTGCGCGGGAAGCGGAGACGAGGTTGAAGACGCGATGACCTACCGCTATCGGGAAGAAAAAGGATTTATCGCCAGCGTCGTGATAGACAACAGTACCTTTACCGGGCGCCAGCTGCGGGCGCTATATGAGCGTGAGTTTCCCGATCGGGATACCCTGCGCGCAGCAAAACGCTTTACCCGGATTGCCCTCAAGCCGTATCTTGGCGGCAAGCCCTTAAAGAGCCGCGAATTATTCAGGCAGTTTATGCCGAAACGTTAGACCACAGAATCGAAAAGAAAACCGAGGATTGTCATGGCTGAATTACTGTTAGGCGTCAACATCGACCACATCGCCACGCTGCGTAATGCGCGCGGCACGGCGTATCCCGATCCGGTTCAGGCGGCGTTTATCGCTGAACAGGCTGGCGCCGACGGTATTACCGTGCACCTGCGTGAAGACCGCCGCCACATTACCGACCGCGACGTGCGCATTCTTCGCCAGACGCTGGACACCCGCATGAATCTGGAGATGGCGGTCACCGAAGAGATGCTGGCGATTGCCTGCGAGACCAAACCGCACTTCTGCTGTCTGGTGCCGGAAAAACGCCAGGAAGTGACCACCGAAGGCGGGCTGGACGTGGCGGGGCAGCAGGACAAAATGCGCGATGCCTGTAAACGCCTGGCGGATGCCGGTATCCTGGTTTCTCTGTTTATCGACGCCGATTTCGCCCAGATTAAAGCGGCGGCCGACGTGGGCGCGCCGTATATCGAAATCCACACCGGCTGCTATGCCGATGCCAAAAACGATGCCGAGCAGGCCAAAGAGCTGGAGCGTATCGCCAAAGCGGCCACCTACGCCGCAAGCCTGGGACTGAAGGTTAACGCCGGTCACGGCCTGACCTACCATAACGTGAAGGCCATTGCCGCCCTGCCAGAAATGCACGAGCTGAACATCGGCCACGCCATTATTGGCCGCGCGGTGATGAGCGGCCTGAAAGAGGCGGTTTCTGAGATGAAACGCCTGATGCTGGAAGCGCGTCAGTAATGGCCATTCTGGGCTTAGGCACCGATATCGTCGAAATAGCCCGCATAGAAGCGGTGATCGCCCGGAGCGGCGATCGCCTCGCAAGACGCGTGCTGAGCGATAACGAATGGGCCATCTGGGAAGCGCACCAGCAGCCGGTGCGTTTTCTGGCAAAGCGCTTTGCGGTAAAAGAGGCTGCGGCCAAAGCCTTCGGGACCGGCATTCGTAACGGCCTGGCATTTAACCAGTTTGAAGTATTTAACGATGAGCTGGGCAAACCGCGCCTGCGGTTATGGGGCGAGGCTGAAAAGCTGGCTGAGAAGCTGGGGGTGAATCACATGCACGTGACGATCGCGGATGAACGCCACTATGCCAGCGCGACGGTGATTATCGAAAGCTAAATTTTGTCCGCGTGATGCAGCAGGACAAATTTATCCCACAGCTGTTCTTCGCTCTCGACGTGTGCCGGATCCTTCAGGATAGTGTTGGGGATCGGGCACACCTTCTGGCAGGTCGGCGTTTCATAGTGGCCGATGCATTCCGTGCAGCGGTCGCTGTTAATCTCGTAAATGCTGTCGCCCATCGAAATCGCCTGGTTCGGGCATTCGGGTTCGCACATATCGCAATTGATGCATTTTTTGGTAATTAACAGCGCCATCAGGAAATTCTCAGAAACAACACAAACTGGGCGGGCATTATACGCGTCAAACCAGTTTCTTTACCAGTTCTTCGCTGTGACGAATGCGCTCGGGCGCGCGCTCCAGATCCTGCTGTACCAGCGCCATAAACAGCAGGTCCGTCAGCATCATTTGCGCGCTGGTGGACGAGATAGCCGCGCTGCGCGTGGCCTGCTCTTCGGCAATAGTATATAAACAGCGCGTTGCCCGCTGCTGCAGCGCATTTGGGGTGAATCCGGTAATGGCCAGAATTTTGCCGCCGACGCGCAGGGCTTCGTCGGTGGCCATATTGATCTCGCGGCGCTCGCCGGAATAGGAGATGGCCAGTAGCAGATCGTCAGGATCCATTGCCTGTACGGTCGCCAGCAGGGCATGCATATCCTGCTCGACAATAGCGTTAAAACCGATTTTAGTCAGCTTCCAGCCAAAATTACGCGCTACCAGACCGGACGCGCCAATACCTGTCAAAATAATACGCCGCGCCGCGCGCAGCATCGCCACGCTTTCCAGTAACTTCTCTTCGGTATTCACATCCAGCGTGGCGTGCATCGCCGCCACGTTCTCCTTGATCAGCTTTTCCCCGACCAGACGCATGGGATCATCGCCGCGGATCTGGTTATGCACCGGCATGGACTGCGGGTTTGGGTTACTCACCAGCGCTTCGCTGATCGCAAGCTTAAGGGCAGGGAAGCCTTTAAAGCCAATCTTCTGGGCAAACTTCACCACGCTTGACTGACTCACCCCGGCTTCGCTTGCCAGCTGCTGCGAGCTGAGATGACGGGCGCGGTCAGGTTGGGAAAGCAGAAAGTCCGCCAGCTTTTTGTCGCTTTGAGCAAAGCCGGCGTAGCGCTGGCGAATGCGAATTAAACAGTTCATAGGTACTCCCGGCGGAAATGTGATTGTCTGCGCAAATACGAATTTTGCTCGCCTGAATGAATTTTATATTCCATTATAGTGAGATTATTATGAATTAAAAATTCTTGAGGTACAAAAATGAATCTTGGCTCACTTGTTTCTGAAACGCGTAACCCGCAAACCATGGATCTGGATGCGCTCTCCACCCTGGAGCTGGTTAACCGCTTTAATCAACAGGATACGCTGGTCGCGCAGGCAGTGAAAGAGACATTGCCCGAGGTAGCGAAAGCGGTCGATGCGGCGGCGGCGGCCCTTAAGGCCGGCGGTCGCATTATCTATATGGGCGCCGGCACCAGCGGGCGTCTTGGCGTGCTGGATGCCTCGGAATGTCCGCCCACCTTTGGCGTTCCGCACGGCCTGGTCGTTGGCCTGATTGCGGGGGGACCCGGCGCGCTGCTGAAAGCTGTTGAAGGTGCGGAAGATAACAAACAGCTGGGCGAGGATGACCTGAAGGATCTGAACCTGACGGCGAACGATCTGGTGGTCGGCCTGGCGGCATCCGGGCGCACGCCGTACGTCATTGGTGGCCTGGAATACGCCAACCGGACCGGCTGCACGACGGTCGCCATCTCCTGCAACCCCGGCTCCCCGATTGCGCAGGTGGCCGCTATCGCTATCTCTCCGGTCGTTGGGCCGGAAGCGCTCACCGGCTCCACGCGCCTGAAATCCGGGACCGCGCAAAAGCTGGTACTCAATATGATCTCTACCGGCGCGATGGTGAAATTTGGCAAGGTCTACCAAAACCTGATGGTGGATATGCAGGCCACCAACGTCAAGCTGGTGGACAGAGCCTGCCGCATGGTGATGGAGGCGACAGGCGCAGGCCGTGAAGAGGCAGAAGCGGTACTCAAACAGACCGATCACGATGTTAAACCCGCCATTCTGATGATCTTAAGCGGGCTGGATGCGGCGGCCGCGCGAGCCAGGCTTGATGCGCATAACGGCTTCTTACGGGCGGCATTAGAAAACTAGCAGAGGCGTGTATGGACAAAACAGCAGCGCTCGCCAGCGATATCCTGCAGGGGATCGGCGGAGAAAAAAATATTCAGCGTCTGGAAAACTGCATGACGCGCGTGCGCGTCGAAGTGCATAACGACGACCAGCTTGACGTGCCGGGTCTGAAGAAGCTATCCGGCGTCAGCGGCTATGTGAAACAGGGGCAGCAGCACCAGCTGATCGTCGGGCCGGGCAAGGCGGCGCAGGTCGTCGATGCCATGCGTGCGCTGATGGGCGGCGAAGCGAGCGTGACGGTTGACGATGCTGAACGCACCAAAGCGCAGGCGAAGGCGAAATATAAAGCCCCCATGAGCGACGCGCTGCGACAGTTGGCAAACGTCTTTATCCCGCTGATCCCCGCGTTTATTGCCTCTGGCCTGATCACCGGGATCATCAACATCCTCAAGCGGCCGGATATCGTCGGGGACTTTGCCACGCAGTATCCGAACCTGCTGGGTATTCTCGCAATCTTTGGCAGCGCGGTGTTTGCCATCATGAACATTCTGGTCGGGGTCAATACCGCCAAAGTGTTTGGCGGCTCGCTGGCCATGGGTGGCGTAATGGCGGGGATCTTGTCCAGCCCGCAGCTGGCGCAAATCACGCTGTTTGGCGAGGCACTCCAGCCTGGTCGCGGCGGGGTAATTGCCGTGCTGCTGGTGGTTATTCTGATGTGCTGGATCGAGAAAAAGCTACGTACGGTTCTGCCCGGCTCGATTGAGCTTATCCTCAACCCGCTGCTGACCACCTTAATTACCGGTAGCGTCGCGATTGTGGTCCTTCAGCCGCTAGGCGGGTGGATCTCTGATGCCATCGCCCACGGCGCGTCTCTGGCTATTGACCGCGGCGGCCTGTTAGTGGGCGCGGTGCTGTCAGGCACCTTCCTGCCGCTGGTGCTGACCGGCCTGCACCAGGGGCTGGTACCTATTCACGTCGAGCTGGTGCAGGCGCACGGTTACAACGCGCTGCTGCCTATTCTCTCGATGGCGGGCGTCGGGCAGGTGGGGGCAGCGATTGCCGTCCTGATGAAAACCCGCAACGCGCGCCTGAAAAAAGTGATTAAAGGGGCGTTGCCGGTCGGGCTGTTGGGTATCGGCGAGCCGTTGATATTCGGCGTCACGCTGCCGCTGGGTAAACCGTTCCTCGCCGCCTGTCTGGGCGGCGCGGTGGGCGGGGCGCTCATCAGCTACTGGAAAGTCGCCACCGTTATCACCTTTGGTCTTTCTGGTTTACCGCTGGCGTTAACCATCGTGACCGGAAAAGTGATGCTCTATCTGTTAGGCTATTTAGTAGCGGTGATCGCCGGGTTCCTGTTTACCTGGCTGTTAGGATTCAACGACCCAGAGGAATAAGGTTTGGCCAATCACGAGCGTCGCGTTGTCTTTTTCGACCTGGATGGAACGCTGCATCAGCAGGATATGTTTGGTACGTTTATGCGCTACCTGCTGCGGCGTCAGCCTCTGAACGCGCTGCTCGTCTTACCGCTCTTACCCGTGATTGGCATTGCGCTGCTGGTAAAAGGCCGGGCGGCGCGCTGGCCGATGAGCCTGTTGCTCTGGGGATGCACCTTCGGTCACAGTGAAGCACGGCTCAAACAGCTCGAACAGGATTTCGCTGACTGGTTTCGCGGCCACGTTGCCGCGTTTCCCGTGGTGCAGGCGCGCCTCACCAGCTATCTTGATGCCAACGATGCCGACATCTGGTTGATTACCGGCTCGCCGCAGACGCTGGTGGAGCGGGTCTACTTTGATACACCCTGGCTGCCGCGCGTAAATCTTATCGCAACGCAAATTTCCCGCGGCTACGGCGGCTGGGTACTGACGATGCGCTGCCTGGGGCATGAAAAAGTGGTCCAGCTGGAAAAACGTATCGGCACGCCGCTGCGGCTGTACAGCGGCTACAGCGACAGCAAACAGGACAACCCGCTGCTCTACTTTTGCCAGCACCGCTGGCGCGTGACTCCCCTCGGCGAACTTCAGCAACTCGAATAGTCTTATCTATAAGGGCTGTGTATAATGCCGCCCGCTTTTCGACTGGAGTATCAACCCTTGTCCAACCCTGAATACAATCATGAATACTGGATGCGCCACGCGCTGACGTTGGCTCAACGTGCCTGGGACGAGGGCGAAGTGCCCGTGGGCGCGGTGTTGGTTCATAACAACCAGGTGATTGGCGAAGGGTGGAATCGTCCTATTGGCCGCCACGATCCTACCGCGCACGCCGAAATCATGGCGCTTCGTCAGGGCGGGCTGGTGCTGCAAAACTATCGCCTGCTTGATACCACCCTGTACGTCACCCTGGAACCGTGCGTGATGTGTTCCGGTGCGATGGTCCACAGCCGGATCGGGACGCTGGTGTTTGGTGCGCGGGATGAAAAAACCGGTGCGGCCGGTTCGCTGATGGACGTGCTGGGGCACCCGGGGATGAACCACCAGGTGCAGACTATCGGTGGGGTACTTGCACCAGAGTGTTCGGGGCTATTAAGCGATTTCTTTCGAATGCGCCGTCAGCAGAAAAAGCAACAAAAGGCAGAATTGAAGCTGTCGGATGATTAAGCTCGCCCGGCGCCACAACCGGATAACTTTCCGCCAGCTGTTTTGCCTCTGTTGCCTCTTTCTCTTTCTCCAGCAGATAGCCGACCAGGCTAATCTGATACTTACGAATATTTTCCACGTAGGCGTAGGCTTCATGTCCGCGCGCATAGCCGTACGTCAGCTTGTTATACCATGGCTTCTGGCTCAGCAGCGGCAGGCGCTGTTTGACGTCTGACCAGCTGTCCGGGTTCCCCTTCGTTTTCGCCGTCAGAGCCCGCGCGTCAAGCATGTGCGCATAGCCCATGTTGTAGGCCGCCAGTGCGAACCAGATCCGCTCTTCTTCCGGCACCGTTTCCGGCACTTTAGCCATCATATCCTGCAGGTAGCGCGCCCCGCCGCTGATGCTCTGTTCCGCATCGGTACGATCATTCACGCCCAGGCTCAGCGCGGTATTTTTGGTTAACATCATTAACCCACGCACACCCGTGGGGGAAGTCGCCTGGGTGTCCCAGTGGGACTCCTGGTACGAGATCGCCGCCAGCAGTTTCCAGTCAATTTCCTGGGCGTATTTTTCAAATAACGGCTGAAGGTCCGGCAGGACGCTGTCTACCGCGCGCAGGAAGCTGCGGGTATCAACGTAATCGAAGTCATCCCCGTGGCCGAGGTACTTCTCCTCAAGGCGCGCCAGCGTGCCGTCTTCATTAATGGTGTTATAGAAATCCAGCATGGCCGCAGAGAGGGTCTGATCGTCATCCAGATGGGTAAACCAGGTAACGGGCTGTTCGTCCGTCACGTCCAGCGCCACGGCGATTTCTGGATGCACCCGCTGGAAAAGGCTGATCGCCACCGAATCGGCAATGGTGTAGGGCAGTTTCTGATCTTTGACCTGCTCCAGCAGCGCCGTTGTGCCGAGTTTGGGATCGACCGTCCAGCTCAGATCGGGGTATTTCTTCTCCTTAAGCTCGCGCAGATCGTCAATCACCACATGGCCGGGCGCAATCGCCAGCTGTTGTGCGTTGATCGAGGCAAGCGTACGCGGGCGCAAGCTCCCGACGCGATAGACCAGCTGCTGGGAAACGGAGTAGTAGGTCGGGCCTGGCTGGTAGTTCTTGCTGCGCTCGCTGTTATAGACCAGACCGGCGGCAAGGATATCGGCATCGTCGTTATCGAGGTCGTCAAACAGCTGGTTGATGTTCTGACGAACGGTAATTTTAAGCTTCACGCCCAGATAATCGGCGAACTGCTGCGCCAGCTCATAATCCAGACCAATAATTTTGCCGTTAATGTCGCTGTAAATCAGCGGAGAGTTGAGGGTACTGACGCGCAGTTCCCCCCGCTCCTGAATGGCGGCGATACGGTTTTCGGCTTTGCCGAACCAGGGGATGGAAGGCCAGAGGGCCACTGCCAGCAGCAACGTTACAATGCCGATGAGCAGATAATTAATCTTTAATTTTTTCAATTAGTTAATTCTCTGCGACGCCGGATGCCTCAGTCTGCTGTAGCCATGTTAACAATAAGGTTTGCCATTGAATGAGCGGCATTTTGCGTAAACTTGCGCCACTTGGCAACCAATTAGAGAGACAGGTCACATCTATTGCTAAACATCTTCGCAAATTTTATTTCGACGCAAACGGTTTCGTCGACGCTCAGGATTCTCTATAATGACGCCCGTTTTCCCCCCTTGCGCACACTGTAAGCGCCCCGGCGCTTCGAAGACGAGAGACTTATGATGGAAATTCTGCGTGGTTCGCCTGCACTGTCTGCCTTCCGTATTACCAAACTGCTGGCACGTTTTCAGGCGGCCGACCTTCCGGTAAGCAATATTTACGCTGAGTATGTCCATTTTGCTGACCTGAATGCCCCCCTGAATGCAGAGGAGCGCGTACAGCTGGAACGCCTGCTCAAGTATGGTCCAAATCTGAGCAGCCATACGCCAACCGGCAAACTGATCCTTGCGACGCCGCGTCCGGGTACCATCTCCCCCTGGTCTTCCAAAGCTACCGACATCGCCCACAACTGCGGCCTGAGCCAGATTAACCGTCTGGAGCGCGGCGTGGCGTACTATGTTGAAGCCTCTACCCTGAGCGACGCGCAGTGGCTGGCGGTTGCGGCTGAACTGCACGATCGCATGATGGAGAGCGTGTTTGCCTCTCTCGATGACGCGCAGAAGCTTTTCTCCCACCATCAGCCTGCGCCGGTACAGAGCGTGGATCTGCTGGGGCAGGGCCGTCAGGCGCTGATTGACGCCAACCTGCGTCTCGGCCTGGCGCTGGCAGAAGACGAAATCGACTACCTGCAGGATGCGTTCATTAAGCTCAACCGTAACCCGAACGATATCGAACTCTATATGTTCGCGCAGGCTAACTCTGAGCACTGCCGCCACAAAATTTTCAACGCCGACTGGATTATTGACGGCGAACAGCAGCCGAAGTCGCTGTTCAAAATGATCAAAAACACCATGGAGCAAACCCCTGACCACGTGCTGTCTGCCTACAAAGACAACGCCGCGGTGATGGAAGGTTCCGAGGTGGGCCGCTTCTTCGCCGATCGCGAAGCAGGGCGCTATGACTTCCACCAGGAGCCTGCGCATATCCTGATGAAAGTGGAAACCCACAACCACCCGACCGCAATCTCTCCGTGGCCGGGGGCGGCGACCGGCTCCGGCGGTGAAATCCGTGACGAAGGGGCGACCGGTCGTGGTGCAAAACCCAAAGCGGGTCTGGTCGGTTTCTCCGTATCCAACCTGCGTATCCCGGGCTTTGAACAGCCGTGGGAAGAAGATTTCGGCAAGCCAGAGCGCATTGTCACCGCGCTGGATATCATGACCGAAGGCCCGCTGGGCGGGGCAGCGTTCAACAACGAATTTGGCCGTCCGGCGCTGAACGGTTACTTCCGTACCTATGAAGAGAAAGTGGACAGCCACAACGGCGAAGAGCTGCGCGGCTACCACAAACCGATCATGCTGGCGGGCGGGATCGGCAACATCCGTGCCGATCACGTGCAGAAAGGCGAGATCGTCGTCGGCGCGAAGCTGATCGTGCTGGGCGGCCCGGCCATGAACATCGGTCTGGGCGGCGGCGCGGCCTCCTCTATGGCCTCCGGCCAGTCTGACGCGGATCTCGATTTCGCGTCCGTGCAGCGCGACAACCCTGAAATGGAGCGTCGCTGCCAGGAAGTGATCGACCGCTGCTGGCAGCTGGGCGATGCCAACCCGATTCTGTTCATCCATGACGTGGGCGCGGGCGGTTTGTCCAACGCCATGCCTGAGCTGGTGAGCGACGGCGGCCGCGGCGGACGCTTCAACCTGCGCGATATCCTGAGCGATGAGCCGGGCATGAGCCCGCTGGAAATCTGGTGTAACGAATCCCAGGAGCGCTACGTGCTGGCGGTTGCTGCGGATCAGCTGCCGCTGTTTGACGAGCTGTGCCGCCGAGAGCGCGCGCCATATGCCGTCATCGGTGAAGCGACCGAAGAGCAGCACCTTTCCTTAAGCGACACCCACTTTGACAACCAGCCGATCGATCTGCCGCTCGACGTGCTGCTCGGTAAAACGCCGAAGATGACCCGCGACGTAACAACCCGCAAAGCGGCGGGCAAAGCGCTGGATCGTCAGGGCATCACCGTGGCAGAAGCGGTCAACCGCGTGCTGCACCTGCCTGCTGTGGCGGAGAAAACCTTCCTGGTGACCATCGGTGACCGTACCGTGACCGGTATGGTCTCCCGCGACCAGATGGTCGGCCCGTGGCAGATCCCGGTCGCTAACTGCGCCGTGACCACTGCGAGCCTCGACAGCTACTACGGAGAAGCGATGGCCCTGGGCGAACGCACCCCGGTGGCGCTGCTGGACTTCGCCGCCTCTGCCCGTCTGGCGGTGGGTGAAGCGCTGACCAACATTGCCGCGACGCAGATTGGCGACATCAAACGTATCAAGCTTTCCGCGAACTGGATGGCCGCTGCCGGCCACCCTGGCGAAGACGCGGGCCTGTATGAAGCCGTGAAAGCGGTGGGTGAGGAGCTGTGTCCAGCCCTCGGCCTGACCATTCCGGTGGGTAAAGACTCCATGTCGATGAAAACCCGCTGGCAGGAAGGTAACGAGCAGCGCGAGATGACCTCTCCGCTGTCGCTGGTGATCACCGCGTTTGCCCGCGTGGAAGACGTGCGCCACACCGTTACGCCGCAACTGGCCACTGAAGACAACGCCCTGCTGCTGATTGACCTGGGCAAAGGCCACAATGCGCTGGGCGCCACCGCGCTGGCGCAGGTTTACCGTCAGCTCGGCGACAAGCCAGCCGACGTGCGCGACGTGGCGCAACTGAAAGGCTTCTACGACGCGATTCAGGCGCTGGTGGCGCAGCGCAAGCTGCTGGCCTACCACGACCGCTCCGACGGCGGCCTGCTGGTGACGCTGGCAGAGATGGCCTTCACCGGCCACTGCGGCGTGGAAGCGAACATTGCCACGCTTGGCGAAGACCGCCTGGCGGCGCTGTTTAACGAAGAGCTGGGCGCGGTGATTCAGGTTCGTGCGGCAGACCGCGATGCGGTTGAAGCGCTGCTGGCTCAGTATGGCCTGGCTGACTGCGTGCACTATCTGGGTAAAGCCGTTCAGGGTGACCGCTTCGTCATTGAAGCTGACGGTCACGCCGTGTTCAGCGAAAGCCGCACCACGCTGCGCATGTGGTGGGCGGAAACCACCTGGCAGATGCAGCGCCTGCGTGATAACCCGGAATGTGCCGATCAGGAGCACAATGCGAAGGCTAACGACAACGATCCTGGCCTGAACGTGAAGCTCTCCTTCGACATCAATGAAGACATTGCCGCGCCGTACATTGCGACCGGCGCGCGTCCGAAAGTGGCCGTTCTGCGCGAGCAGGGCGTTAACTCCCACGTTGAGATGGCGGCAGCCTTCCACCGCGCGGGCTTTGACGCTATCGACGTCCACATGAGCGACCTGCTGGCCGGACGTACCGGTCTGGAAGATTTCCATGCGCTGGTGGCGTGCGGCGGTTTCTCCTACGGGGACGTGCTGGGCGCGGGTGAAGGCTGGGCGAAGTCCATTCTGTTCAACAGCCGCGTGCGCGATGAGTTCGAAACCTTCTTCCACCGTCCGCAAACGCTGGCGCTGGGCGTGTGCAACGGCTGCCAGATGATGTCTAACCTGCGCGAACTGATCCCTGGCAGCGAAGCCTGGCCGCGCTTTGTGCGTAACCAGTCAGACCGCTTTGAGGCGCGCTTCAGCCTGGTAGAAGTGACTCAGAGCCCGTCTCTGCTGCTGCAGGGGATGGTCGGGTCGCAGATGCCAATCGCCGTTTCTCACGGTGAAGGTCAGGTGGAAGTGCGCGATGCGGCGCATCTGGCTCAGCTGGAGAGCAAAGGCCTGGTTGCGCTGCGCTTTGTCGATAACTTCGGCAAGGTCACAGAAACCTATCCGGCTAACCCGAACGGCTCCGTCAACGGTATTACGGCGGTGACCAGCGAAAGCGGCCGCGCGACTATTATGATGCCGCACCCGGAGCGCGTGTTCCGTACCGTGAGCAACTCCTGGCATCCGGAAAACTGGGGCGAGGACAGCCCGTGGATGCGCATCTTCCGCAACGCGCGTAAACAGCTGGGTTAAGAAGTAAAGCAGGTACTTTGCAGGCCCGGTAAGCGGTAGCGCCACCGGGCTTTTTTATGCGTGTCGCAAAATTGCGACAAAGAGGGTACATGACTGTCTCTAAATGGAGACATATAACTCATTGATTTATATATGGCAGTAAATGTTCCCATTAAGGTGTTGCTTAATAGCGACACTTAGCCTGGAAATCATTCAACACACAATGAACCGGTTAAGTGAGTAAAAATTATATATTTCAATGTGTTAATATTTTGTTTTGCATTCTGGCATGGGTGTTGCATAATATTAACCAGTGGCTCATTCACCTTCTTATGTCAGCCCCTTCGGGACGTGCTACATAAACTTCGAATGACGCACAAAAAGGTGCCTGCCGTCCAACTACTGATCATAGCGATGCTTTATCAGGCCAGGGCGAAACGTCGAGTTAGGCACCGCCTTATTCCATGACAAAGCCGGGTTTTTACCCGGCTTTGTTGTATCTGAAGGGCAGACTCAGTTACGCTCTCCGTAAACCCCATGAAGAGAGTAATGCGTTGAAACGCTGGCCCGTTTTTCCCCGCTCCCTGCGACAGCTCGTGATGATGGCCTTCCTGCTGATCCTGCTGCCATTGCTGATCCTCGCCTGGCAGGCGTGGCAGAGCCTGAATGCGCTGAGTGCCCAGGCGGCACTGACGAACCGCACCACGCTTATCGACGCCAGACGCAGTGAAGCGATGACCAACGCCGCGCTGGAGATGGAGCGTAGCTATCGCCAGTACTGCGTGCTCGACGATCGGACACTGGAGAAGGTGTACCAGAGCCAGCGCAAGCGCTACAGCGAAATGCTGGACGCCCACGCGGGCGTGCTGCCGGACGACAGGCTCTATCAGGCACTACGTCAGGATCTGAACGATCTCGCGCAGCTGCAGTGCCATAACAGCGGCCCGGATGCGGCTGCCGCCGCGCGCCTTGAAGCCTTTGCTGCCGCCAATACCGAAATGGTGCAATCCACGCGGACGGTGATTTTCTCTCGCGGCCAGCAGCTACAGCAGGAGATTGCCGAGCGCGGCCAGTTCTTCGGCTGGCAGGCGCTGGTGCTGTTCCTGGTGAGCCTCGGGCTGGTGCTGCTCTTTACCCGCATGATCATCGGCCCGGTGAAGGGTATTCAGCGTATGATCAACCGCCTGGGGGAGGGGAAATCGCTCGGGGATACGGTTGCCTTTAAAGGTCCTCGGGAGCTGCGATCCGTCGGCCAGCGCATTATCTGGCTATCCGAGCGCCTGGCGTGGCTGGAATCCCAGCGCCACCAGTTCCTGCGCCATATCTCTCATGAGTTGAAAACCCCGCTGGCCAGCATGCGTGAAGGAACGGAGCTGCTGGCGGACGAGGTGGCAGGACCGCTTACGCCGGAGCAGAAAGAGATTGTCGAGATTCTGGACGCCAGCAGCCGCAACCTGCAAAAGCTCATTGAGCAGCTTCTGGATTACAACCGCAAGCTGGCTGATGGGGCGGTCGTGCTGGAAGAGGTGGAAATTGAGCCGCTGGTGGATATGGTGATCTCCGCCCACAGCTTGCCGGCAAGAGCTAAAATGATGCATACCGGGGTAGAGCTGAATGCACCGACCTGTCTCGCTGAACCCATGCTATTAATGAGCGTTCTGGACAATCTTTACTCCAATGCGGTGCACTATGGTACTGAATCCGGTAACATTTATATCCGAAGTTTTACGAAGGGTTCCCGGGTGTTTATTGACGTCGCAAACACCGGCACCCCGATCCCCGATGACGAAAAAACCATGATCTTCGAACCCTTTTTCCAGGGGAGTCATCAGCGGAAAGGTGCGGTAAAAGGAAGCGGTCTGGGCTTAAGCATCGCCCGGGACTGCATACGACGCATGCAGGGTGAGCTAAACATTGCCACGGACGAACGTTCAGATGTTTGCTTCCGTATTGAACTGCCCCTGAGCCGGAAAAATTAATAAAATGAATCTATATCTGGTGAGTATGTCACACGTCTTTTTCCGCGCCATACGCGCGGTGTTTTCCAGCAAAGCGGGTCGCCTGAGTCTGCCCTGTTTAGTTCTGGCTGGGTGCGTTTCCCATGCGCCGCAAAGTGCGATAAGCGGTAAACAAGAAGATAAATGGCCCGATAACCAGCTGGCGGATTTCCTCTCTACCCGCTGTGACGATATCTGGAATCTGTCAGGGCATGACGTCGAAAATAATCCGCTGTTCTGGCTGCGCGGAATAGATTGCGCCCAGCGGCTTGCGCCGGTAGACGCCCGCTCTAAGGCGGCCATGCTGGATGAGGACACCTGGCAGGACGCTTTCAAGCGTGGGATTTTACTGGCCGATGCGAAAATTACCCCCGTTGAACGTCGGGCCAACGTGACCCGGCTGGACACGTTTGTGATCAATCTTCCCGCACAGGTGCGCCCGGTCTACCAGCTCTGGCGGGACGGGCAGACGTTACAGTTGCAGCTATCTGAAGAGCGCTCCCGCTACAGCAAGCTGCAACAGTCAACCGACAGCGAGCTTGATACGCTGCGCCAACAGCAGCAACATTTACGTAGCCAGCTGGATACCACGACGCGCAAGCTGGAAAACCTGACCGATATCGAAAGGCAGCTCTCGTCGCGTAAATATCAGCCAGGTAGTTCATCTGCTGCACCGGACAGCGATATGCCGAAACAAGAGGATGTGAAGCATGACGAGCCGTAAACCAGCCCATCTCTTACTGGTGGATGACGATCCCGGCCTGTTAAAGCTGCTGGGGATGCGTCTGGTGAGTGAAGGCTACACCGTGGTGACCGCGGAAAGCGGGCAGGAGGGGCTGAAGGTCCTCAGCCGCGAGAAGATTGACCTGGTGATCAGCGACCTGCGGATGGACGAAATGGATGGCATGCAGCTGTTCGCCGAAATCCAGAAGCAGCAGCCGGGCATGCCGGTGATTATCCTGACGGCGCACGGGTCAATCCCTGATGCCGTTGCCGCAACCCAGCAGGGCGTATTCAGCTTCCTCACCAAGCCGGTAGATAAAGACGCGCTTTACAAAGCTATAGACAGCGCGCTGGAGCACGCCGCGCCCTCCGGCGACGACGCATGGCGTGAATCTATCGTCACCCGCAGCCCGATAATGCTGCGTCTGCTTGAGCAGGCGCGAATGGTCGCACAGTCAGACGTTAGCGTGCTGATTAATGGTCAAAGTGGAACCGGGAAAGAGATCCTGGCGCAGGCGATCCACAACGCCAGCCCGCGCAGCAAAAACGCCTTCATCGCCATTAACTGCGGTGCCCTGCCAGAGCAGCTTCTTGAATCTGAACTTTTTGGCCATGCCCGCGGCGCATTTACCGGCGCGGTGAGCAGCCGGGAAGGGCTGTTCCAGGCTGCAGAAGGGGGCACGCTGTTCCTGGACGAGATCGGCGACATGCCCGCGCCGCTGCAGGTCAAACTGCTGCGCGTGCTTCAGGAGCGCAAAGTGCGCCCGCTGGGCAGCAATCGCGATATTGATATTAACGTGCGAATCATTTCCGCCACCCACCGCGACTTGCCAAAAGTGATGGCCCGCAACGAGTTCCGAGAAGATCTCTACTACCGCCTGAACGTGGTGAACCTGAAGATACCGGCGCTGGCGGAGCGTGCGGAAGATATTCCGCTGCTGGCGAATCACCTTCTGCGCCAGGCGGCCGATCGCCATAAACCGTTCGTGCGCGCCTTTTCGACGGATGCGATGAAGCGGCTGATGGCCGCAAGCTGGCCGGGTAACGTGCGCCAGCTGGTGAATGTGATTGAGCAGTGCGTGGCGCTGACCTCCTCACCGGTTATCAGCGACGCGCTGGTGGAGCAGGCGCTGGAAGGGGAAAACACGGCCTTGCCGACGTTTGCCGAAGCGCGGAATCAGTTCGAACTGAACTATCTGCGCAAGCTGCTGCAGATAACCAAAGGCAACGTGACCCACGCGGCGCGGATGGCCGGACGCAACCGTACAGAGTTCTATAAGCTGCTCTCACGCCACGAGCTGGAAGCAAACGATTTTAAAGAGTAGTGCCGTATGGTACTGTGAGCAACCGATTACGAAGCAGCTTACAGGCAAGAGTTTAAGGACCCACCATGAAAAAGATTGATGCGATTATTAAACCTTTCAAACTGGATGATGTACGTGAAGCGCTGGCGGAAGTCGGCATCACCGGGATGACCGTGACGGAAGTGAAAGGTTTTGGTCGTCAGAAGGGCCACACCGAGCTTTATCGTGGCGCAGAGTACATGGTCGACTTTCTGCCGAAAGTGAAAATTGAAATCGTGGTCAGCGACGATATCGTCGATACCTGCGTGGATACCATTATCCGCACGGCGCAGACGGGCAAAATTGGCGACGGGAAAATCTTTGTCTTTGACGTGGCGCGCGTGATCCGTATCCGTACCGGTGAAGAAGACGACGCGGCGATTTAAAAAAGATTTGCCATGCCGGGTAAGGCACAGCCGCTACCCGGCGAAAAAAAGCCCCTCGTTCGAGGGGCTTTTTCATTACAGCACCTTATGCGGCCCGAAACATTCGTAATGAATGTGGTCTTTATTTACGCCCAGCTCAACCAGCTGCTTCGCGGCATACTGCATAAACGCCACCGGCCCACAGACGTAGAACTGCATGTCCGGCGCGCTAAACGCCCCTTCCATCTGGCTTAAGTTCATCAGACCTTCGCTGTCAAACCGTGCGGCTGCGCGGTCTGCTTCCGTCGGCAGGCGATACCAGGTATTTGCGGTGAAACGCGGCAGGGACGCCCCCAGCGCATTCACTTCATCCGCAAAGGCGTGCACGTCGCCGTTTTCCGCAGCATGGAACCAGTTGACCTGCGCACCGTGGTTTGCTTTCGCCAGCGTGTCGAGCATTGCCAGCATTGGCGTCTGTCCGACACCCGCAGAGATCAGCGTAACCGGAGTATTCGCCTCAACGGCCATAAAGAAATCGCCCGCCGGCGCGGCCAGATGAACCACGTCGCCCACGTTGGCTTCGTTGTGCAGCCAGTTGGAAACCTGACCGCCGTCCTCGCGCTTCACCGCAATGCGGTAGCCTTTGCCGTTTGGCTTGCGGGTCAGAGAGTACTGGCGGATCTCCTGGTGCGGGAAGCCTTCAGGCTTCAGCCATACGCCCAGATACTGGCCCGGCTGGTAATCGGCCACCGGCTGTCCGTCCACCGGCTCAAATTCAAAGCTGGTGATTAATGCGCTGCGCGGCGTTTTCTCGACGATGCGGAAGGCGCGAGTGCCTTCCCAGCCGCCGTTCTTGCTGGCGTTTTCGCTGTAGATCTGCGCTTCACGGTTGATAAATACGTTTGCCAGTACGCCATAGGCTTTACCCCACGCGTCCAGCACCTCCTGGCCCGGGCTGAACATTTCGTCCAGCGTCGCCAGCAGGTGGCCGCCGACGATGTTGTACTGCTCGGGTTGGATCTGGAAGCTGGTGTGTTTCTGCGCGATTTTTTCCACCGCGGGCAGCAACGCCGCCAGGTTTTCGATATTGCTGGCGTAGGCCGCGATGGCGTTGAAAAGCGCTTCACGCTGATCGCCGTTACGCTGGTTGCTCATATTGAAAATCTCTTTGAGCTCCGGGTTGTGCGTAAACATGCGATCGTAGAAATGGGCGGTAAGTTTAGGGCCGGTTTCCACCAGCAGGGGAATGGTGGCTTTAACGGTAGCGATGGTTTGAGCGTCGAGCATGGCAGCTTCCTTCTGATGTCACTTTAATGATGTATTTTAAATGCATCTTATAAAAAATACCCATGCTTTGTAAATGGTTCTTTGCAAGATGAAAAATATGCATCACAAACCTGAAAAGAAATCCGCTGGAAATAGCGAGATCTTTATTCCTCAAACCCTTGCGTGGCGTGAAGGGAAACGTTTGCGTAAAATCGTTTGTCAAGACCTGTTATCACAGAACTATTCAGTTATACTGTTGCCCGTCGTCCAACAGGACTGCCTTTTCAGGCCAAAATTTACTTGTTAGCTGAGTCAGGAGATGCGGATGTTAAAGCGTGAAATGAACATTGCCGATTATGATGCCGAACTGTGGCAGGCTATGGAGCAGGAAAAAGTACGTCAGGAAGAGCACATCGAACTGATCGCCTCCGAAAACTACACCAGCCCGCGCGTGATGCAGGCGCAGGGCTCTCAGCTGACCAACAAATACGCTGAAGGTTATCCGGGCAAGCGCTACTACGGCGGTTGCGAGTACGTTGATGTCGTAGAGCAGCTGGCAATCGACCGTGCGAAAGCACTCTTTGGCGCTGACTACGCAAACGTCCAGCCGCACTCCGGCTCCCAGGCTAACTTCGCGGTTTACACCGCACTGCTGCAGCCGGGCGATACCGTTTTAGGTATGAACCTGGCGCAGGGCGGCCACCTGACTCACGGCTCCCCGGTTAACTTCTCCGGCAAACTGTACAACATCATCCCTTACGGTATTGATGAGTCCGGTAAAATTGACTACGAAGACATGGCGAAGCAGGCTAAAGAGCACAAGCCGAAGATGATCATCGGCGGCTTCTCCGCTTACTCCGGTATCGTTGACTGGGCAAAAATGCGTGAAATCGCAGACAGCATCGGCGCGTACCTGTTCGTTGACATGGCGCACGTTGCGGGCCTGATTGCCGCAGGCGTTTACCCGAACCCGGTTCCACACGCTCACGTTGTGACCACCACCACCCACAAAACCCTGGCGGGTCCACGCGGTGGCCTTATCCTGGCGAAAGGCGGTGACGAAGAGCTGTACAAAAAACTGAACTCCGCCGTGTTCCCAAGCGCGCAGGGCGGCCCGCTGATGCACGTTATCGCGGCAAAAGCGGTAGCGCTGAAAGAAGCGATGGAGCCAGAGTTCAAGGTTTACCAGCAGCAGGTTGCTAAGAACGCTAAAGCGATGGTGGAAGTTTTCCTGAACCGTGGCTACAAAGTGGTTTCCGGCGGGACTGAAAACCACCTGTTCCTGCTGGATCTGGTTGATAAAAACCTGACCGGTAAAGAAGCTGACGCCGCTCTGGGCCGCGCCAACATCACCGTGAACAAAAACAGCGTGCCAAACGATCCGAAGAGCCCGTTCGTGACCTCCGGTATCCGTATCGGTTCTCCGGCTGTCACTCGCCGCGGCTTTAAAGAAGCGGAAGTGAAAGAGCTGGCTGGCTGGATGTGTGACGTTCTGGACAACATCAATGACGAAGCGGTAATCGAGCGCGTTAAAGGTAAAGTTCTGGATATCTGCGCACGCTTCCCGGTATACGCATAATTCCTCTGCTTTGCAGAAATAAAAAAGGCCGCGCTTGCGGCCTTTTTTTTGGCTTAACGCCGATCCAGAGAAATGGCCCCAGGCCCGACTATCGCCAGCAAAATAAAGGCGCCAGCAATACTGACGTTCTTGTAGAAATTAATCATATTCGGCACAACCGCATCACCGGTCATATCCCAGTAGTGGTGACCGATGATCGCCGTGCCCAGCGTATAGAAGACAAAGAGAACCGCAAGAGGGCGGGTGAAAAAGCCCAGCACGATCAGGATGGCGGCAGGCACTTCCATCACCACCGCAATAATGGCCGCCAGCATGGGCATCGGCGTACCCAGCGAGGTCATATACTGTACGGTGCCGCTAAATCCTGTCAGTTTCGGGTAACCAAAGATAATAAACAGTACGACAAGTGCGATACGCCCAATCAACAGCAGCAGGTGACGCGACTGACCAAAGTCGAGATAACGTAGTGAGTTCATGGCAGAAATACCTCTGCAAGTGGAGTAATTTAAACGTAATACACATTTTCATTCCCTGCCATAAGCCAGACGACTGCTCAAAATGTTAATTTTTCGTTAATTTATAGCAGGCTATCTACTTGCTTAATTTTTATATTCTCGCCAGACTATGGCCTCCATTTCGGGAGGGATTCATGGTCTTGCATTCCACGCGCTGGCTGGCGCTCAGCTACTTCACCTACTTTTTTAGCTACGGTATTTTTCTGCCTTTCTGGAGCGTCTGGCTCAAGGGAATTGGTTTGACCCCAGAAACCATCGGTATCCTGCTGGGCGCGGGGCTGGTGGCTCGTTTCCTTGGTAGCCTGCTGATTGCACCCCGCGTCAGCGATCCCTCCCTACTAATAAAAGCGGTGCGTATTCTGGCGCTGCTAACGCTGGTCTTTGCGGCCTGCTTCTGGGTCAGCCACCAGTTTGCCTGGCTGATGGTGGTGATGGTCGGCTTTAACCTGTTCTTCTCACCGCTGGTACCCCTGACGGATGCCCTGGCGAACACCTGGCAAAAGCAGATCACCATGGACTATGGGCGCGTGCGCCTGTGGGGCTCGATTGCCTTCGTGATCGGCTCGGCGCTGGTGGGGAAACTGGTCAGCCTTTACGACTACCGTGCGATTCTGGCTTTGCTCAGTATCGGGATAGCCTCGATGCTGCTTGGGATGCTGCTGCGCCCGTCGGTGATGCCGCAAGGGGAGAGTCGCCATCAGGAGAGCGCCGGCTGGCCCGCCTGGCGGAGCCTGGTGGCACAGAGCTGGCGTTTTCTGGCGTGCGTCTGTCTGCTTCAGGGGGCGCATGCGGCGTATTATGGCTTCAGCGCTATCTACTGGCAGGGGGCGGGCTACTCTGCCTCTGCGGTCGGTTACCTGTGGTCGCTGGGCGTGGTGGCAGAAGTCATTATTTTCGCCCTGAGCAAGAAGCTGTTCCGCCGCTTTGGCGCGCGCGACCTGCTGCTGCTTTCCGCGGTGTGCGGCGTGGCTCGCTGGGGCATTATGGGCTGGACAACGGAACTGCCGTGGCTGATTGTGGCGCAGATTCTTCACTGCGGCACGTTCACCGTGTGTCATCTGGCGGCGATGCGCTATATCGCTGCGCGTGAGGGCGGGGACGTGATTCGTCTTCAGGCGGTCTATTCTGCGGTGGCGATGGGCGGCAGCATTGCAGTGATGACGGTCTTTGCGGGCTTCCTCTACCAGCATCTTGGACACGGCGTGTTCTGGGTCATGGCGCTGGTGGCGCTCCCGGCGATGTTTGTTCGACCAAAAGTGGCCGCGCGGACGTAACTACGATTCCAGCATGGCGCGAATATGCTCTTGCTGCTGCGCGTTCAGTGATTCAACCGCGTGGATCAGCGGCGGCGAGAACAGCGGCAGGGCCGTAGGGTAGGGGGTGATAACCAGCGCGGCTTCGCGCGGCGCGCCCTCTTTCTGAAACGCCTGCAGGGTCAGATAGCGAATATTGAGCGGCAGCAGCGTCAACTCGCGCAGCTGCTGTTCAATTATCTCCTCGCAGGATTTATCCTCCCCGGTCAGCAACACCACCTGTTTTTCATGCAGATCGGACTCCTGCATCAGCCAGGCGCCAAAAATGACCGCCACGAGCGCCATTTCTTCATCGGAAAAACGCAGGCCAAACTCCGCCTCCAGCTCAAACAGCGCCTCTTTCGTTGTGCGCAACAGCCGGGGGTAGAGGCGGTGGATCTCCTCGGGCAGGCTATTGTCGATGCCGATCTCAAACAGGGAGCGGTCCAGTGCCTGAGCCAGATGAATATATAGCTGATCGGTCAGCCCCTGCTCGTCGCTGAAGTTCATCCCGGTCTGGGAGCGAAAGCGGGCCACCATACGCACGATGGCTCGGCGCAAACGCTGATCCTGCTGGTGTTTATCGAGCACCGGATCGGGCGTGCGGAGCATCATAAACAGCAGCGCCAGAAACAGTTGCTCATCCACGTGCGCGCCCTGCGGCACGCGCCGCTTCCAGTGGCGGACAATCTCCTGTGCCGTAAAATACTCTCCCCGCGACTGGGTCCAGCTGCGCTGGGCATGCGAAAACTGCGGCGTGTTTCCTAAGTGATGCTGGATGAGGCAGTATTGTAAATAGAGCTGTAAGAACTGGACGTCCCGGCATTCAAACTGGCGCTGAAGCTTGCGGGAGCAGAAGCCGATCAGCGCCCGCAGGTTTGCATCGTCGTAAAGCGGCCGCGCGATACCGTGCTGTTTAAGCGCGGTTTTTAAGGCTGGGGTAAACTGGTGCGAGACAAACTGCGGGCAAAGGCGGAGCGCCCTGCGCAGCCAGTGCAGCAGGCACAAACGCTGATTCAGGGCAGTGCCTTCAATTCGGTAGCTGCCGTCGTGGTGCGTGACGATATCCAGCCGGTGATAGCGCTGGATTTCATCGCGCGTCTCGGCTATATCTTGCCGTGCCATGACGTCGTCCACGCCGTTGGCAGCGATTATGCTCTGTGCGGTGACGGCAGCATCGGGCAGGTAAAGCATTAAAAGCACCTGGCAGCGGCGCTGCGAACTGGAAAGCACAGATGGAATTTCAAGCGTCGTCATCATCTGTCGGGTATCCAGTGTGAATGTTTGATAAGAATAGCTAAAGGATGGGCGCTGAAAAGCGCGCCGGCAGGCCTTTCACTCAGGATTGCTGGGGAACATCACAGAATTTTTGACGTGAGGAATTGATGCAGACAGTTAAACAAAATGCGATGGCGTTATTTTTGGCGGTTATCACCTTCACCGCCAGCGCACATCCTCACAGTTTTATCAGCCTGAAAACCGAGCTGGTCACCGATGGCACGCAATTGAGCGGCCTGAAAATGCGCTGGACGATGGATGAAATCACCTCGGCGGATCTGCTTTATGATGCGGGCAACGCGAAGCCCGGCGACGAAATCTGGAAAAAGCTGGCGGCGGAAGTGATGGCCAACGTGCTGGGTCAGCACTACTTCACCGAGTTCTGGCATAACGGACAAAAGGTGAAGTTCCTCAATCGCCCGACAGAATACGGCATGTCCCGCGACGGGCATCAGGCGGTGCTGACGTTCGTGCTCCCGCTGGCGCACCCGCAGCCGCTGGCAGGACAAACCTATACGTTTTCCACCTTTGACCCAACGTACTACGTCGACATGAGCTATGCCGAAGAGCGCGACGTTCAGCTTCCGGCATCGTTGCAAAAAACCTGCAAAATTTCGGTTCATACCCCGAAGCCCAGCGAAGAGATGCTGAATTTTGCGGTCTCTCTCGATAAGGAAGATGCGCCGCCGGAGGACATGGAACTGGGTAAACAGTTCGCACAGAAGGTAACGTTACAATGTCAGTGATCTCCTCTCCGGTACGAAAACCGCGCCGCTGGTTACACCTCTGGCCGCTGGCGCTCTTTTTACTGTTTGCCTTCGGCGGTTCGCTCTGGCTGTGGCAGGCCTGGCCGCAGGTGATGATGAAAAGCATCATCTGGCAGCGTGAGGTCAACCAGCAGATGAGCGGGCTGCTGAAGGCGGTGGCGGAGAATCCGACCAGGGCGGGCGGTTCTCTGCTGGCGTTCAGCTTCATCTACGGCGTGCTGCACGCGCTGGGCCCGGGGCATGGAAAAATCGTCATCACCACCTGGCTTGCGACCCATCCGTCGAAGCTGAAATCGAGCATTGGCCTGACGCTGGCCTCTTCGCTGCTTCAGGGGGGCGTGGCGATAGCGCTGGTGGTGGTTGTGCTTTCGCTATTACAGCTTCCCGCGCGCCAGTTGCACATGAGCAGCTTCTGGCTGGAGAAGGGCAGCTATGCGCTGGTGGGCGTGCTGGGGCTGATCCTCTGCTGGCGGGCGCTGAAAAAGCTGCGCGCGCTGCTGCAAAAGCCCAAATTCAAAACCTTTACGCCGCACCACGTTCATGATGAACACTGCGGCTGCGGGCATCAGCACCTGCCGACGCAGGATCAATTACAGAGCGGTGACGACTGGCGCGCGCGGCTGATGATAGTTCTCTCTATGGGGATGCGCCCGTGCTCGGGGGCCATCATGGTGCTGCTGTTCAGTAAAGTGATTGGTGTGTTCGGCTGGGGCATGCTCTCGGCGCTGGCGATGGCGGCAGGGACGTCTCTCACCATTTCGTCTTTAGCGCTGCTGGTACACAGCTTCCGTCAGCTGGCGGTCAAACTCAGCGGCAATAAAACGCCGGTGCTGTGGCGGCAGGTAGGATGGACAACGCTCGCGCTGGCGGGCGGGGTGATTCTGCTGGTGGCGGCGGTGACGATGTGGGTGAGTACGGTGCCGTTTAACACCCTCTCCCCTTTGGGGAGAGGGCTGGGGTGAGGGGATTAACGCTTCAGCGCATCGCTCAGCTCGTCACGCATGTTGGCCAGCATGGCTTTAACAACGCGTGGGTTACCCGCAACGATGTTGCCGGTGGTCATGTAGTTGTGGCCGCCGGTAAAGTCGCACACGATGGCGCCTGCTTCACGTGCGATCAGCTCGCCCGCCGCGAAGTCCCACGGCTTCAGTGACAGTTCGAAGTAACCGTCAACGCGGCCGGTGGCAACGTAGGCCAGATCCAGCGCAGCAGAGCCGGTGCGACGGAAGTCCGCGCATTCGGTGAACAGCTTGCCCAGGATATTCATATAGGTGGTCGCGTGCTGTTTCGCCTTGAACGGGAAGCCGGTCGCCAGAATGGTGCCGTCCAGGTCGCGTGCGTTGCTGCAGCGCAGACGGTAGCCGTTCAGCTGTGCGCCTTGGCCGCGGGTAGCGGTGAACAGTTCGTTACGCATTGGATCATAAACAACGGCGACTTCAGTACGGCCTTTAATGCGTACTGCAATAGACACAGAGAAGTGTGGCAGGCGTTTAACGAAGTTGGTGGTGCCATCCAGTGGATCGATAACCCATTGAACATCCTGATCGGTACCTTCATGTTCACCGCTTTCTTCGGTGATGATGGTGTGCTGCGGGTAAGATTTGCGGATCGTTTCGATAATAATCGCTTCTGCGGCTTTATCGACGTTAGTCACGAAATCATTGCTGCCTTTCTGGCTGGTTTCTACGGAGTCTGGCGTTTCGTAGTGTTTGGCAATTACGTTACCCGCCTTGCGCGCTGCGCGCACGGCGATGGTCAGCATCGGATGCATCGGTCTCTCTCACTGGATGTTAAAGAACAGGAAAATCGGCGCAGAGTATAGCAGCGGGATCGGATTATGTCTCCCGTTTATGATAATATGCCCGAATATTCTTCAGACACTGAATCCAGACATCTAAAAATTATGCTGCAAAACATTCGAATCGTGCTGGTCGAAACATCGCACACCGGCAACATGGGCTCCGTTGCCCGCGCTATGAAAACCATGGGCTTAACGAACCTCTGGCTGGTTAACCCGCTGGTGAAGCCCGACTCTCAGGCTATCGCTCTGGCGGCCGGGGCAAGCGACGTGATCGGCAACGCCCAGATCGTCGATACCCTCGACGAAGCGCTGGCCGGCTGTAGCCTCGTTGTCGGTACCAGCGCGCGCTCCCGCACGCTGCCGTGGCCGATGCTGGACCCACGCGAATGCGGCCTGAAAAGTGTCTCAGAAGCAGAACAGGCGCCGGTTGCGCTGGTGTTTGGCCGCGAGCGCGTTGGCCTGACCAACGACGAACTGCAGAAGTGCCACTACCACGTTGCGATTGCCGCCAACCCGGAATACAGCTCGCTGAACCTGGCGATGGCGGTGCAGGTTATCGCCTACGAAGTGCGTATGGCATGGCTGGCGACGCAGGAAAAGCAGGCAGAACCGAAAGAAGAGACGGCCTATCCGCTGGTGGACGACCTTGAGCGTTTCTACGGCCACCTGGAGCAGACGCTGCTCTCTACCGGTTTCATCCGTGAAGGCCACCCGGGTCAGGTGATGAACAAGCTGCGCCGTATGTTCACCCGCGCGCGCCCGGAAAGCCAGGAGCTGAACATCCTGCGCGGAATTCTGGCGTCGATTGAGCAGAAAAATAAAGAGTAGTGCCGGTTTGTTTTCTCCCTCTCCCCGTGGGAGAGGGCCGGGGTGAAGGCATCAGGCCGAACCCAGGCAATACGGCACGGAAGGTTAAATACCTGACTAAAACAGTCAAGTAAATAGTTGACCATTTTAGTCAGGAATGTCAGACTTGGCCCTGCTATGCAATACCCCCATTTTACAATAAAAAACCCCGGGCAGGGGCGAGTTTGAGGTTAAGTAAGACATGAGACTGACATCTAAAGGGCGTTATGCCGTGACCGCGATGCTGGACGTTGCGCTCAACTCCGAAGCGGGCCCGGTTCCGTTGGCTGATATTTCTGAACGACAAGGGATCTCCCTCTCTTACCTGGAACAGCTGTTCTCCAGACTGCGTAAAAATGGACTGGTTTCCAGCGTTCGTGGCCCGGGCGGCGGTTATCTGCTGGGTAAAGACGCGGGCAGTATTGCGGTTGGTGAAGTGATTAGCGCCGTTGACGAATCCGTGGACGCGACCCGTTGCCAGGGTAAAGGCGGCTGCCAGGGCGGCGATAAGTGCCTGACCCACGCGCTGTGGCGCGATCTGAGCGACCGTCTGACGGGCTTCCTGAACAATATCACCCTCGGTGAACTGGTGAATAACCAGGAAGTTCTGGACGTATCAGGCCGTCAGCACAGCCATGATTCACAACGCAGCACCCGCGCGCAGGACGCTATCGACGTCAAATTACGCGCGTAATAAAACGATAAGTATTTCAGAATCAGGCCGGGGCGGTCACGCCCCGCGTACTCGGTCGTACATCCAGCCGGTTGCCTGATTCCTTGCATTGAAGCGATGTACGGAGTTTAAAGAGCAATGAAATTACCGATTTATCTCGATTACTCCGCAACCACGCCGGTGGACCCGCGTGTTGCCGAGAAAATGATGCAGTGTCTGACCCTGGACGGAAACTTTGGTAACCCAGCTTCCCGTTCACACCGTTTTGGCTGGCATGCTGAAGAGGCGGTGGATATCGCCCGTAATCAGATTGCTGACCTGGTGGGTGCCGACCCGCGTGAGATTGTTTTCACCTCCGGTGCGACCGAATCCGACAACCTGGCGATCAAAGGTGCAGCCAACTTTTATCAGAAAAAAGGCAAGCACATCATCACCAGCAAAACCGAACACAAAGCCGTGCTGGACACCTGCCGTCAGCTGGAGCGTGAAGGGTTCGACGTGACTTACCTGGCGCCGCAGAGCAACGGGATCATCGACCTGAAAGAGCTCGAAGCGGCCATGCGTGATGACACCATTCTGGTCTCCATCATGCACGTTAACAACGAAATCGGCGTCGTTCAGGACATCGCGACCATCGGCGAAATGTGCCGCGCGCGCGGTATCATCTACCACGTGGATGCGACCCAGAGCGTGGGCAAACTGCCTATCGACCTGAGCCAGCTGAAAGTAGACCTGATGTCCTTCTCCGGCCACAAAATCTATGGCCCGAAAGGGATCGGCGCGCTGTACGTTCGTCGTAAGCCACGTATCCGCATCGAAGCACAGATGCACGGCGGCGGTCACGAGCGCGGCATGCGTTCCGGCACGCTGCCTGTTCACCAGATCGTGGGCATGGGCGAAGCGTACCGCATTGCAAAAGAAGAGATGGAAACCGAGATGGCGCGCCTGCGCACGCTGCGTAACCGTCTGTGGGACGGCGTGAAAGATATGGAAGAAGTGTATCTGAACGGCGATCTCGAGCAGGGCGCACCAAACATTCTCAACGTTAGCTTCAACTATGTTGAAGGCGAATCGCTGATTATGGCACTGAAAGACCTGGCCGTTTCTTCCGGTTCTGCCTGTACGTCTGCAAGCCTGGAGCCATCCTACGTGCTGCGCGCGCTGGGCATGACCGACGAGCTGGCACACAGCTCTATCCGTTTCTCTTTAGGTCGTTTCACTACCGAAGAAGAGATTGACTACACCATCAAGCTGGTTCGCAACTCCATTGGCCGTCTGCGCGACCTTTCTCCACTGTGGGAAATGTTCAAGCAGGGCGTGGATCTGAACAGCATTGAATGGTCACATCACTAATCGGTACATAAGGAGAATTCAATCATGGCATACAGCGAAAAAGTCATCGATCATTACGAGAACCCGCGCAACGTTGGCTCTTTTGACAACAGCGACGAATCTGTCGGTAGCGGCATGGTTGGCGCACCGGCGTGTGGCGACGTGATGAAGTTGCAGATTAAAGTCAACAATGAAGGTATCATTGAAGACGCGCGCTTCAAGACCTACGGCTGCGGTTCTGCAATTGCGTCCAGCTCCCTGGTCACCGAATGGGTGAAGGGCAAGTCTCTGGACGAAGCACAGGCAATCAAGAACACGGATATTGCTGAAGAACTCGAACTGCCGCCGGTGAAAATTCACTGTTCTATTCTGGCAGAAGACGCGATCAAAGCCGCCATTGCGGATTATAAAAGCAAACGTGAAGCAAAATAATTGAGGTTTGAGTATGTCGATTACCCTTAGCGACAGCGCTGCCGCGCGAGTAAGCTCTTTTCTGGCGAACCGTGGTAAAGGCTTTGGCCTGCGACTGGGCGTACGTACCTCCGGCTGTTCTGGTATGGCTTACGTACTGGAGTTTGTTGACGAGCCGGCGTCTGACGACACCGTGTTTGAAGACAAGGGCGTGAAGGTGGTGGTCGATGGCAAAAGCCTGCAATTCCTCAACGGCACTCAGCTGGACTTCGTTAAAGAAGGCCTGAACGAAGGGTTCAAATTCACGAACCCGAACGTCAAAGACGAGTGTGGTTGCGGCGAAAGCTTCCACGTTTAACCGCGCGTCATCCGAAACCCCACCGCAGGATCTCTGCGCGTGGGGTTTGTTCTAACAGGCTACCCCTGAGATTGTTATGGATTACTTCACTCTCTTCGGACTACCCGCTCAATACCCGATCGATCTCCAGTCGCTGACGATCCGTTTTCAGGATCTGCAGCGTCAGTATCATCCGGATAAATTCGCCAGCGGGACGCAGGCAGAACAGCTGGCTGCGGTTTCCCACTCTGCCACCATCAATCAGGCCTGGCAGACGCTTCGCCATCCGCTGGCGCGCGCTGAGTATCTGCTCTCGCTCCACGGTTTCGACCTGGCGAGCGAGCAGCACACCGTGCGCGACACGGCGTTTCTGATGGAGCAGCTGGAGCTGCGCGAAGAGCTGGATGAGATTGAACAGGCCAAAGACGAAGCGCGTCTGGAAAGCTTCATTAAGCGCGTGAAGGGCATGTTCGATACCCGCCATCAGCAGATGGTGGAGCAACTGAACAACGAGACCTGGGATGTAGCGGCAGACACTGTGCGCAAACTCCGTTTTCTCGATAAACTGCGAAGCAGTGCTGAACAACTCGAAGAAAAGCTGCTCGATTTTTAATTTCGGAAGCAATTATGGCCTTATTACAAATTAGTGAGCCTGGCTTAAGTGCCGCACCGCACCAGCGTCGTCTGGCGGTGGGTATTGATCTCGGCACCACCAATTCCCTCGTGGCAACCGTGCGCAGCGGCCAGGCGGAAACGCTGGCCGACGAGCAGGGCCGCCATCTGCTGCCTTCCGTGGTCCACTACCAGCAGCAGGGTCACGCGGTCGGCTATGACGCCCGCGCCAACGCCGCGCGCGATCCGGCCAACACTATCAGCTCCGTAAAGCGCATGATGGGCCGCTCGCTGACCGATATTCAGACCCGCTATCCGCATCTGCCGTATCAGCTGCAGGCAAGTGAAAACGGCCTGCCGATGATTGCGACCGCGACCGGTCTGCTGAACCCGATTCGTGTTTCCTCCGACATCCTCAAAGCGCTGGCGGCACGCGCGACGGCGACGCTCGGCGGCGATCTGGACGGTGTAGTCATTACCGTTCCGGCCTATTTTGACGATGCACAGCGTCAGGGCACCAAAGACGCGGCGCGTCTGGCGGGCCTGCACGTACTGCGCCTGCTGAACGAACCGACGGCGGCGGCGATTGCCTACGGCCTCGACTCCGGTCAGGAAGGGGTCATTGCGGTTTACGATCTCGGTGGCGGCACCTTTGATATCTCGATCCTGCGCTTAAGCCGCGGGGTGTTTGAAGTGCTGGCGACAGGCGGGGATTCCGCGCTGGGCGGCGATGACTTCGACCATCTGCTGGCGGACTACATCCGCGAGCAGGCGGGCATCAGCGATCGCAGCGATGCGCGCGTACAGCGTGAACTGCTGGATGCGGCTATCGACGCCAAAATCGCCCTGAGCGATGCGCAGACGGTTACCGTAAACGTTGCGGGCTGGCAGGGTGACATTACCCGCGACCAGTTCGACGACCTGATTGCCCCGCTGGTAAAACGCACCCTGATGGCCTGTCGTCGCGCGCTGAAAGATGCGGGCGTTGAGGCCAGCGAGGTGCTGGAAGTGGTCATGGTGGGCGGTTCGACCCGCGTGCCGCTGGTGCGCGAGCGCGTGGGCGAATTCTTTGGCCGCACGCCGCTGACCTCCATCGACCCGGACAAAGTGGTTGCCGTGGGCGCCGCAATCCAGGCCGATATTCTGGTCGGCAACAAGCCGGACAGCGAAATGCTGCTGCTGGACGTCATCCCGCTGTCCCTTGGTTTAGAAACCATGGGCGGTCTGGTGGAGAAAGTGATCCCGCGTAACACCACCATTCCGGTGGCGCGTGCGCAGGAGTTCACCACCTTCAAAGACGGCCAGACCGCAATGTCCATCCACGTGATGCAGGGCGAGCGCGAGCTGGTGCAGGACTGCCGCTCTCTGGCGCGCTTTGCGCTGCGCGGCATTCCGGCGCTACCGGCGGGCGGGGCGCATATTCGCGTCACCTTCCAGGTAGATGCGGACGGCCTGCTGAGCGTCACGGCGATGGAAAAATCGACCGGCGTGGAATCGTCCATTCAGGTGAAGCCGTCCTACGGCCTGACCGATGGCGAAATCGCCTCCATGATTCAGGACTCAATGAGCTACGCCGAGCAGGATGTGAAGGCGCGTATGCTGGCTGAACAAAAAGTTGAAGCCGCCCGCGTGCTGGAGAGCCTGAACGGCGCGCTCGCTGCCGATGCCGCGCTGTTAAGCGCCGCTGAGCGCCAGGTGATTGACGACGCTGCCGCGCGCTTAAGCGCTGCCGCAGTTGGCGATGACGCTGACGCAATAGAAGAAGCCATTAAAAACGTTGATAAACAAACCCAGGACTTCGCTGCTCGCCGCATGGACAAATCTGTCCGCGTCGCGCTGAAAGGCCAGTCCGTGGACGAGGTTTAATATGCCAAAGATTGTTATTTTGCCTCATGCGGACCTCTGTCCGGATGGCGCTGTTCTGGAAGCGAAGACCGGTGAAACCATTCTCGATGTAGCCCTGCGTGCAGGTATCGAAGTGGAACACGCCTGTGAAAAATCCTGTGCCTGCACCACCTGCCACTGCATCGTGCGTGAAGGTTTCGACTCTCTCGCCGAGAGCACCGAAGACGAAGACGACATGCTGGATAAAGCATGGGGTCTGGAGCCAGACAGCCGCCTGAGCTGCCAGGCCGCGGTGACCGATGAAGATCTGGTCGTGGAATTCCCACGCTACACCATCAACCACGCACGCGAGCATTAATATGGGACTAAAGTGGACAGACAGCCGTGAAATCGGCGAAGCGCTCTACGACGCGAACCCGGATCTCGATCCGAAGACCGTACGATTCACCGACATGCATCAGTGGATCTGCGATTTAGAGGATTTCGACGACGATCCAAACGCATCCAATGAAAAAATTCTGGAGGCGATTCTGTTAGTCTGGTTAGATGAAGCAGAATAATTTCCACGTCATGCTTCACGTTGCCGATGCGTTGGCTGCGCTTGTTCACCCCAGTCACAGAGTTATCTCTGCTCCTGGGGATTCACTCGCTTGCCGCCTTCCTGCAACGCGAATCATTTAGTGGAAAGAGACTCTATGGGCTGCCTTCAGGCGGCCCGTTTGCTAATAAGGATAAATAAAATGACCGAAGCGATGAAGATTACGCTCTCTACGCAGCCAGCCGATGCGCGCTGGGGCGAGAAAGCCAGCTACAGCATCAACAACGACGGTATTACCCTGCACCTGACGGGCAAAGATGATCTGGGCCTGATCCAGCGCGCCGCGCGGAAAATTGACGGCCTGGGTATTAAGCATGTGTCCCTGGAAGGTGAAGGCTGGGATACCGACCGCAGCTGGGCATTCTGGGCGGGCTACAAAGGCCCAAAAGGCACCCGCAAAATTGAGTGGGCGAACCTCGACGAAGCCGGTCAGAAAGAGCTGGAAAGCCGCCTGCAAATTATCGACTGGGTGCGCGACACCATTAACGCTCCGGCGGAAGAGCTCGGTCCGGAGCAGCTGGCGCAGCGCGCGGTTGACCTGCTGTGCGGCGTGGCGGGCGACAAGATGTCCTACCGCATCACCAAAGGTGAAGACCTGCGCGAGCAGAACTACATGGGTATCCACACCGTGGGCCGAGGTTCTGAGCGACCTCCGGTCCTGCTGGCGCTGGATTACAACCCAACCGGCGATAAAGAAGCGCCGGTCTTTGCCTGCCTGGTCGGGAAAGGCATCACTTTTGATACCGGCGGCTACAGCCTGAAGCAGAGCGCGTTCATGGATTCCATGAAGTCCGACATGGGCGGCGCGGCAACCATCACCGGCGCGCTGGCGTTCGCCATCACCCGCGGTCTGAACAAGCGCGTGAAGCTCTACCTGTGCTGCGCGGACAACATGGTCAGCGGCAACGCCTTCAAGCTGGGCGACATCATTCGCTACCGCAACGGCAAAAACGTTGAGGTGATGAACACCGACGCGGAAGGCCGTCTGGTGCTGGCCGATGGCCTGATCGACGCCTCTGCCCAGAAACCAGAGCTGATTATCGATATGGCAACCCTGACCGGCGCGGCGAAAACCGCCCTGGGTAATGACTACCATGCGCTGTTCAGCTTCGATGACAAGCTGGCCGCTCGCCTGCTGGCAAGCGCCGCCGCGGAAAACGAACCGTTCTGGCGTCTGCCGCTGGCCGAGTTCCACCGCAGCCAACTGCCGTCCAACTTTGCCGAGCTGAACAACACCGCGAGCGCTGCATACCCGGCGGGGGCAAGCACCGCCGCAGGCTTCCTGTCTCACTTCGTTGAGAATTATCATGAAGGCTGGCTGCACATCGACTGCTCCGCAACCTACCGTAAAGCGGCGGTTGAGCAGTGGTCCGCGGGCGCGACCGGTCTGGGCGTGCGTACCGTGGCGAACCTGCTGACGGCTGAGTAATCATTGCCCCTCACCCCGACCCTCTCCCCAAAGGGGAGAGGGTGTTCAAATTCCCTCTCCCCTTTGGGGAGAGGGGTAGGGTGAGGGGAAATGCACCATCGGGAATAACTATGTCCGAAACCAAAAACGAATTAGAAACCCTGCTGGAGCAGGCGGCGACCGAGCCCGCACACCGTCCGGCATTTTTCCGCACGCTGCTGGAGTCCACCGTCTGGGTGCCGGGCACCGCGGCGAAAGGCGAGCAGGTTGTCGAAGACAGCGCGCTGGATCTGCTGCACTGGGAAAAAGACGACGGCTCTTCGGTGATCCCGTTCTTCACCTCGCTGGAAGCCCTGCAGGAAGCGGTAGAAGATGAACAGGCGTTCGTGGTAATGCCGGTGCGTACCCTGTTTGAAATGACGCTGGGCCAGACGCTGTTCCTCAACGCGAAGCTGCCAACCGGGAAAGAATTCACCCCGCGTGAAATCAGCCACCTGATCGGCGAAGAGGGTAACCCTCTCAGCACCCAGGAGGTACTGGAAGGGGGCGAAACGCTGCTGCTGTCTGAGGTGGCCGAGCCGCCTGCGCAGATGATAGATTCCCTGACCACGCTCTTCAAAACCCTGAAACCAGTAAGACGCGCGTTCCTCTGCTCTATCAAAGAGAGCGCTGACGAAAAGCCTGTTTTGCTGATTGGCATTGAAGCCGACGGCGATATCGACGACATCATTCAGGCGGCGGGAAGCGTGGCGACCGACACGCTTCCGGGCGACGAGCCGATCGATATCTGTCAGGTGACGAAAGGTGAGAAGGGCATCAGCCACTTTATCACCGAGCACATCACCCCGTTCTACGAGCGTCGCTGGGGAGGCTTCCTGCGCGATCTAAAAACAAACCGCATTATCTGATTACGGCGGGGTGAGTGTCACCCCGTTGCTTCCAGCAGCAGTAAATCCATCAGCAGCACCAGATTCGACTCAAACGACGTCACTCCTGCGGCTTCGGCGGCGAAGTGTACCGCTTCGTCATAGAGGGCAAAGTGCACGTCCGCCATCCCCGCCAGCGTATTGGCCGAGGCGCGGGTAAACGCGACGATGGTCATGCCGACGTTTTTGGCAATCCGCGCTTTGTCCAGCACCTGCTCCGTTTCGCCGCTGCGCGAGACGGCAATAAACACCTGATAGCGCGCGGCGTTGCTGAGAAATATATTACGGCTGTCCCCCGGCCCGGAGATGAACGCCGTTTTGCCCAGTACCTGTAATTTCTTGGTCAGGTACTCGGCAAAGAGATAGGAAAAACCGGCGCCGTAGAGAAAGAAGCTCTCTTTCTGGCGCAGGAGGTCGGCAAACTGCTGGCGCTTCTCCTGCGTGACCCACTGGAAGGTGTGTTGATAGTTGGCGATAAACTGATTAAACAGCGCCGGGAGTTCAGGAAGGGATTGCGCCTCGGCTGCTATATGCGGCGTGTCGGAGAGCAGTTGCTTGCAGTGCCAGATAAATTCGCTAAAGCCGCTGAACCCCAGCTTCTGACACAGCCGCATAATGGTGGCGGTCGAAACAAACGTCGCCTGCGCCAGCTCGCGCACCGTGATATTGCCTACCAGCAGCGGATGCTCCGTGAGGTGGGCGAGGACGCGATACTCCGCGCGGGTCAATGACGCTCCGCGCGTTAACAGCGTGGCCAGGCGGTTATCCATTATTTCGCGGGTTCGACAGGCAGATCTTCCCGCGCACCCCATTCGCTCCAGGCGCCGTCGTAGAGCGTGACGTCGCTTACGCCGAGCGTGGCAAGCGCCAGAATCACTACGCAGGCCGTTACGCCGGAGCCGCAGCTGGCAATAATCGGACGATGTAAATCCACGCCAGCACGGTCAAAAATGGCGCGCAGCTCGTCGGTGGTTTTCAGCTCGCCTTCAAACACCAGGTCGCCCCACGGCACGTTCAGCGCGCCCGGAATATGTCCACGCTTCAGCCCCGGACGCGGCTCGTCCGCTTCGGCATTAAAGCGAGGCGCAGGTCGGGCATCGACGATTTGCGCCGTTTTTTCATGGCTCGCGACCAGGACGTCGGTCAGGCGTTTCACCACGTTAGCGTCGAACGTCGCGTCGAATTCCCCTTCCGGCAGCGTTACGTCGCCCTGCTGGAGCGGCAGCTCGTCGCGCTTCCAGCCCGCCAGCCCGCCCGCCAGAATCGAGACTTTTTCCACGCCAGACTGTTTCAGCATCCACCACGCGCGCGGCGCGGAGAAGAGATTACCTTCATCGTAAACAACAAGATGTTTGTCTTTGCTGACGCCCAGCTCGCGCATCGCCACGGAAAACGCTTCCGGGCGCGGCAGCATGTGCGGCAGGGGAGAGGTGTGATCGGAGAGAGCTTCGATATCAAAAAATACCGCGCCAGGCAGATGCCCTTCGCGGTATTCACCTGGAACGTCACGATGTTCCTGGCCCGGAGGGGCCATACGCGCGTCAATAATCTGGACTTCCGGATCGTCGCCGTGCTCAATCAGCCAGTCGGCGGCGACAAAATATGAGGTGGACATGGGTTGCCTCCATTCTTTTCCGTAAAAAAGGATTGTCGGTGTTTTTTCTGACACCGACAAGCAAACCTCGTTCAACTCGCGAGCAAGCCCCTATTTTTTCACCGGTTCGCCGTCCTGCCAGGCTTTTTGCAGCGCAGGCCAGTAGTCGCGGTTGGCCTCGATCATCTCATCCAGAATCGCTTTCGCATGTTCCATGGTCGGCACGGTGCGGTTGAGGGTGAACGCCTGCAGGGCTTTCTCATAGCTGCCCTCGATGGTCGCCTCCACCAGAAGCTGTTCCGAGGCGAGCTGCTGTTGCAGCAGAGTCTGATGAAACAGCGGCACCTGCCCCACGCGCACAGGCTCCGGCCCTTCGGAGGTGATATAGGCGGGCACCTCCACCACCGCATCGTACGGCAGATTGGTTATCGCCCCGCGATTTTCCACCATCACCAGATGTCGTTGGCGCAGGTTAAAGGCCAGCGAGCAGGCGACATCGACGATAAACTCGCCGTGAACGCCCACGTGGAAGGCATCTGATAAAATCCCGGTGCGCTTGTACTCTTCGGCAGCAGCAAAAAGTTTTTTCTCACGCCCGTTCATCACTTCGTTAGCACGGGTATAGTCCGGGTTCTGATGCTCCACAATCTGGTTCGGCATCAGGTAGTACTGCAGGTACGGGTTCGGCAGGTACTCCGGGAAGTTATCCATAATCGGCTTGATGTTGCGCCAGGTTTTAACCCACGACGGATCGGAGTGCTGCGGATCGGTTTTGGCCGCATCTTCCGTCAGCAGGCCAAACTTCGCGATATGCTTACGCAGCGCCGGCAGCTTGTCCTCGCCGTCCACCAGCACGCGGGTAAACCAACCGAAGTGGTTCAGGCCGAAGTAGTCCACTTCCAGCTTGCGGCGGTCGACACCCAGAATCGCTCCCATATTGCGCATGGCAGCCACCGGCATATCGCAGATGTTCAACACCCGCGCGTTAGGGCGCAGGCGGCGCACACCTTCCGCGACGATCGCCGCCGGGTTGGAGTAGTTCACGATCCAGGCCTTCTCATGCGCGTAGCGATCCACCAGATCGATAAGCTCGACCATCGGCAGGATCGTGCGCAGTCCGTAGGCCAGCCCGCCGGGGCCGCAGGTCTCCTGGCCGACCACGCCGTGACGCAGCGGGATCTTCTCATCCTGCTCGCGCATTTTATACTGGCCGACGCGCATCTGGGCGAAGACGAAATGCGCGCCGCTGAAGGCCACTTCCGGGTCACTGGTGACGGTAAATTTGATGCTCTGGCTGTGGTCGCGAATGACCTTTTCGACGACGGGCGCAATGGTGTTCTGACGCGTCTCGTCGATGTCATAGAGGCGAATTTCGGCCAGCGGGAAATCCTGCAGGCGCACCATCAGGCTTTTTACAATACCCGGCGTGTAGGTGCTGCCGCCGCCGGCAATCGACAGAATAAATGGGGGTGTAAACATCTTTAGCTCCTTTCAGAGAAACGTCTCAACGGCTTCTCGCATTTTTTTGACATGCAGCCCGTAGACCACCTGAACGTTGTTACCTTGTTTGATAACCCCTTTCGCGCCGGTCGCCTTCAGGCGAGGCTCGTCGATGATGGCGACGTCCTTCACCGTGACGCGTAAGCGGGTGTAGCAGTTATCCACAACCTCAATATTTTCCCGGCCGCCCAGGCCCACCACGATGGACTCGCCCAGTCCGTCGTTGTTGCCTTTCGCCTGGTACTCCTGCTTGCTGTAAAGGCGTGTCTCCTGATCTTCATCCTCACGGCCCGGCGTTTTCATGTTGAAGCGCAGGATCAGGAAGCGGAACACCACGAAGTAGAGGGCAAACACGATCAGCCCGACCACGATGTACATCGGCCAGTTGGACTTCTCCGTGCCGAGCGGCAGGTTGTAGAGGATGAAGTCGATAATCCCGTTGGCGCCGATGGCGTGAACGCCCAGCAGCGAGAACAGCATCATGCCGATGCCGGTCAGCACCGCATGCACCACGAACAGCAGCGGGGCGACGAACAGAAAGGAGAACTCAATCGGCTCGGTCACGCCGACCAGCAGTGAGGTCAGCGCCGCCGGGATCAGAATCGCTTTCGCAATGGCTTTACGCTCGGGCTTCGCGGTCATGTACATTGCCAGCGCGGCGGCGGGCAGCCCGAACATCTTGCTGATGCCGCGCGCGTCCCACACTACCGTGCTGCTGAGCTGCTTCACGTCCGGGCAGGCCATCTCGGCGAAGTAGATATTGCGCGCGCCCTGATAGGTTGCGCCGCACACCTCCTGCGTACCGCCCAGTTCGGTATAGAGGAACGGCGTATAAACCAGATGATGCAGGCCTGTCGGCACAAGAATGCGCTCAAGGAAACCGTAAATGGCTACGCCGAGCGGGCCGGAGCCTTTAATAGCCAGCGCCAGCGCGCTAATGCCGTGCTGAGCGTACGGCCAGAGTTCGCTCATTACCACGCCGAGCAGCATAGAGACGGGCAACATGACAATCGCCACAAAGCAGTGTCCGGAGTAAATCGCCATCGCGCCGTTAAACTGTACGCCGGAGTATTTGTTATACAGATAACCGGATAGCGCCCCGGTCAGGATCCCGGCGAACACGCCCATCTCCAGCACCTGCACGCCCAGCACCATGCTTTGACCCGCGGCTTTCATCTGCTCAGCAGGGGCCAACTCGCCCTGTAGCTGCAGCGTGACGTTCATGGCATTGATAAACACCACGAAGGTCACCAGCCCAATCAGCGCCGCGTAGCCTTTATCGCGCGTCGCCAGACCAATCGGGATCCCGACGGCAAACACCAGCGCCAGGTTGACCAGCACCGACACGGCAGACTTGGCGATCAGTTGGCCAATATTCTGAATAAGGGGATGCCCGAGAAAAGGCAGGTATTCTGCGAGGTTACCGTTACCCAGCACGTTACCAAAGGCGATAAACAGACCGACGATCGGTAAGATAAGTACCGGTCCGTACAATGATTTTCCGAAATTTTGTAGGGCGTTCACGGCTCGTTTCATAGCTTTCTCTCTTTTTGAACCGCGCACTCGGGGTGCGTCATGGTCATAAAGCTAGCAGTCTTCAGGCGAGCTTATCCAGCTATCTTCTTGTTTTAAAAACAAATGACGTGAAAGGTAACATGTGACGTTATGTGCTGTGATCGCGGTTTCATCCCGGTGTAACGGGGGAATGCCATTCTGCGAGGCGCTTTCCAGATTCTAAAATTGGACTTTTTGTATTAACGAAACTTGCGGATAATACTTATTCGGACGACGACCAACAGGCCCCCTCTCAGGCCAGGGACAAAGGATGAAACCGTTTCGCTTAGCCGCGATCTCTCTCGCGCTGCTCACCACGTTTACACTTGTCGGCTGTGATAACAGCGATGATAAGCCTCAGGCTGCTGCGCCAGCAGCGTCTACTGCATCAACACCGAAAGCCGCAGAAAAGCCCGATGCTGAAACGCTGGCTAAAATGGCCGCCCAGAGTCAGGGAAAAGCGCTGACCCTGCTTGATGCCTCGGAAGTTCAGCTCGACGGTGCCGCCACGCTGGTGCTGACCTTCTCTGTACCGCTGGATCCGAATCAGGATTTCGCCAAAACGGTGCATGTCGTGGATAAGAAAAGCGGCAAGGTTGACGGGGCGTGGGAACTTGCGCCTGGCCTGAAAGAGCTTCGCCTGCGTCATCTGGAGCCTAACCGAAACCTGGTCATCACCGTGGATCGTGGCCTGGTGGCGCTGAACAAAGCGACCTTCGGCATTGATTATGAAAAAGCCCTGACCACCCGGGATGTAGAACCGACGGTCGGTTTTGCCAGCCGCGGCTCGCTGCTGCCGGGCAAGGTAGTGGAAGGTCTGCCGGTGATGGCGCTTAACGTCAACAATGTGGACGTTAATTTCTACCGGGTGAAGCCGGAATCGCTGGCCTCCTTTGTCAGCCAGTGGGAATACCGTAACTCGCTGACCAACTGGGAATCCGACAATCTGCTGAAGATGGCGGAGCTGGTCTATACCGGTCGCTTTGACCTCAATCCGGCGCGCAACACGCGCGAAAAACTGCTCCTGCCGCTTAAAGATATCAAGCCGCTTCAGCAGTCCGGCGTCTATATTGCCGTTATGAACCAGGCCGGGCATTACAGCTACAGCAATGCCGCAACGCTCTTTACCCTGAGCGATATCGGTTTGTCCGCTCACCGCTATCATAACCGGCTGGACATTTTCACCCAGAGCCTGGAAAACGGTGCGGCGCAGTCCGGTGTCACCGTCACGCTGTTAAATGATAAAGGGCAGACGCTTGCCGAGGCGAACAGCGACGCCGACGGTCATGCGAAGCTTGAAACCGATAAAGAAGCCGCGCTTATTCTGGCCAGCAAAGACGGCCAGACCACGCTGCTTGACCTCAAGCTTCCGGCGCTGGATCTGGCGGAGTTCGATATTGCCGGTAACCCGGGTTACAGCAAGCAATTCTTTATGTTTGGCCCGCGCGATCTCTATCGTCCGGGTGAAACGGTGATCCTCAACGGCTTACTGCGCGACAGCGACGGAAAACCGCTTCCCGACCAGCCCGTGAAGCTTGACGTGCTGCGCCCGGACGGCCAGGTGGCACGTACGATCGTTGTTCAGCCTGAAAACGGCCTCTACCGCTTCAATTACCCGCTGGATAGCGGCGCGCAGACCGGCATGTGGCATATTCGTGCCAACACGGGCGATAATCTGCAGCGCATGTGGGACTTCCACGTTGAAGATTTTATGCCTGAGCGTATGGCGCTGAACCTGACGGGACAAAAAGCACCGGTTTCCCCGCAGGATAACGTGGACTTTAACGTTGTGGGCTATTACCTCTATGGCGCACCGGCCAACGGCAACTCGCTGCAGGGCCAGCTTTTCCTGCGTCCGCTGCGCGAGGCGGTTGCTGCGCTGCCGGGCTTCCAGTTCGGTGATATTGCTGAGGAAAACCTGAGCCGCAGCCTGGATGAAGTACAGCTTACGCTGGATGAACAGGGGCGCGGGCAGGTGACCACCGAAAGCCAGTGGAAAGAGGTACACTCGCCGCTGCAGCTGATTCTGCAAGCCAGCCTGCTGGAGTCAGGCGGACGTCCGGTAACGCGTCGCGCTGAGCAGGCCATCTGGCCGGCGGCGGAGCTGCCGGGGATCCGCCCGCAATTCGCCAGTAAAGCGGTTTACGACTACCGTACCGATACCACCGTCAACCAGCCGATTGTCGATGAAAACGGCAACGCCAGCTTTGATATTGTTTATGCCGATGCCAGCGGCGCGAAAAAAGCGGTTTCCGGCTTGCAGGTTCGCCTAATCCGCGAGCGCCGTGACTACTTCTGGAACTGGTCTGAGAGCGAAGGCTGGCAGTCTCAGTTTGATCAGAAAGACCTGGTCGAAGGCGAGCAGGCGCTTAGCCTTAAGGCCGATGAAACCGGAAAAGTCACCTTCCCGGTGGAGTGGGGCTCATATCGTCTGGAAGTGAAAGCGCCTGATGAAATGGTCAGCAGCGTGCGCTTCTGGGCGGGCTACAGCTGGCAGGATAACAGCGACGGCACGGGAGCAGCACGCCCTGACCGCGTGACGCTGAAACTGGATAAACCGGCCTATCAGCCAGGCGATACCATCCAGCTACACATTGCAGCGCCGGCCGCAGGCAAGGGCTATGCCATGATTGAGTCCAGCGAAGGGCCGCTGTGGTGGAAAGAGATCGACGTACCGGCAAACGGTCTGGATCTCTCCATTCCTGTGGATAAGGCCTGGAAACGGCACGATCTCTACCTCAGCGCGCTGGTGGTGCGTCCTGGCGATAAATCCAAATCCGCTACGCCGAAGCGCGCGGTTGGACTGCTGCATCTGCCGATGGGCGACGAAAATCGTCGCCTGAACATAGCGCTGGATAACCCGCAGAAAATGCGTCCAAACCAGACGCTCTCCGTGAAGGTGAAGGCCAGCGTGAAAGAGGGGGCAGTTCCGCAGAAAGTGAACGTGCTGGTCTCGGCGGTGGACAGCGGCGTGCTGAACATTACCGATTACGTCACGCCGGATCCGTGGCAGGCTTTCTTTGGCCAGAAACGCTACGGCGCGGATATCTACGATATCTACGGCCAGGTCATTGAAGGGCAGGGCCGTATGGCCGCGCTGCGTTTCGGTGGTGACGGCGATGAACTCAAGCGCGGCGGCAAACCGCCGGTGAACCACGTCACTATTATTGCCCAGCAGGCTCAGCCGGTTACGCTGGATGCCAACGGGGAAGACACCGTTACGCTGCCGATTGGTGATTTCAACGGCGAGCTGCGCCTGATGGCGCAGGCCTGGACGGAAGATGACTTCGGCAGCAGCGAAAGCAAGGTTGTGGTGGCCGCGCCGGTTATTACCGAGCTTAATACGCCGCGCTTCCTGGCTAGTGGAGATACCTCACGGCTGACGCTGGATCTCACCAACCTGACCGACAAACCGCAAACGCTGAAGGTTGCCCTGAGCGCGACAGGCAAGCTGTCACTGGAAGGCGCACAGCCGCAGCCGGTTCAGTTGCCTCCGGGCGCGCGCAGCACCCTGTTTATTCCGGTGCGTGCACTGGAGGGGTATGGCGACGGTGAGGTGACGGCACAGGTTACCGGTCTGGAGCTTCCTGGCGAAACCTTTGCCCCGCAGCAGAAGAGCTGGAAAATCGGCATTCGTCCGGCGTTCCCGGCGCAGACGGTCAATACCGGTGCCATGCTGAACCCTGGCGAGTCCTGGACCGTGCCGGCACAGCATAGCAATGGATTATCTCCTGCCACTCTGCAGGGGCAACTGCTGCTGAGCGGTAAACCACCGCTCAACCTGGCGCGCTACATCCGCGAACTGCAGGCGTATCCGTATGGCTGCCTGGAACAAACCACCAGCGGCCTGTTCCCGTCTCTCTATACCAACGCGGCGCAGCTTACCGCGCTTGGCATCAAAGGAGATACCGATGACAAGCGCCGTGCTGCCATTGATGTCGGGATCTCCCGTCTGCTGCAGATGCAGCGTGATGATGGCGGTTTTGCCTTGTGGGATAAAAACGGCCCGGAAGAGTACTGGCTGACCGCCTATGTGACTGACTTCCTGGTGCGCGCGGGTGAGCAGGGCTATAGCGTACCTGCCGATGCGGTGAACAATGCCAACAACCGTCTGCTGCGCTACCTGCAGGATCCGGGCATGATGTCCATTCGCTACAGCGATGATACTCAGGCCAGCAAATTTGCCGTGCAGGCTTATGCCTCGCTGGTGCTGGCACGTCAGCAAAAAGCGCCGCTCGGTGCGCTGCGTGAAATCAGGGAGCGTCACGCTCAGGCCGCCTCCGGGCTGCCGCTGATGCAGCTAGGTATGGCGCTTAAACTGATGGGCGATGCGCCGCGCAGCCAGCAGGCTCTGGATCTGGCACTTAAAACGCCGCGCAACGACAGTAAAAACTGGATGGCCGATTACGGCAGTCAGTTGCGCGATAATGCCCTGATGCTCTCCCTGCTGGAAGAGTACAAGCTGCTGCCGGATGCGCAAAATACGCTGCTGAATGCGTTGTCTGAACAGGCTTTCAGCCAGCGCTGGCTGTCTACTCAGGAAAGCAACGCGCTGTTCCTGGCCGGACGTTCGCTGCAAACCTTGTCAGGTGCCTGGCAGGCGAAAACCTCCCTGTCTGATACCGCATCAGGCGGGGATAAGGCGCAGGTACAAAACGTGAGCGGCGACCAGCTTGGTGCGCTGCAGGTAACCAATACCGGCACGGCACCGCTGTGGGTACGTCTGGACAGCACCGGCTATCCGGAATATGCCCCTCAGCCGAGCGCTAACGTGCTGCAGGTTGAACGTCATATCCTGGCAACCGATGGCAGCAGCAAATCGCTCTCTTCGCTGAAGAGCGGTGAGCTGGTGCTGGTCTGGCTTGAAGTGAAAGCCAGCCAGAACGTGCCGGATGCGCTGGTGGTGGATCTCCTCCCGGCAGGTCTGGAGCTGGAAAACCAGAATCTGGCGAGCAGCAGCGCCAGCCTGCAGGATAGCGGTAGCGAAGTGCAGAACCTGCTCAGCCAGATGCAACAGGCGGATATTCAGCATATGGAGTTCCGCGACGACCGCTTTGTGGCTGCCGTGCCGGTAAACGAAGGTCAGCCGGTCACACTGGTCTATCTGGCACGCGCCGTGACGCCGGGAACCTACCAGGTACCGGTTCCGATGGTGGAGTCTATGTACGTTCCGCAGTGGCGGGCAACGGGTGCGGCCAGCGGCCCGCTGATTGTTGTTCCGTAACATGCCGGGAGCACGTCTGACACGCTCCCGCTGGCTCTGGCTGGCGGGAGCGCTTCTCGTTTTATGGGGGCTGATTATCGCCGCCGACCGCCTGTGGCCGTTGCCTCTGAAAGAGGTTAACCCTGCACGAGTCGTGGTGGACGAGAAGGACGCACCGCTCTGGCGTTTTGCCGATAGCGACGGTATCTGGCGCTATCCGGTTACCATTGAAGACGTTTCTCCGCGCTACCTTGAGGCTCTGATCCAGTACGAAGATCGCTGGTTCTGGGATCATCCTGGCGTAAACCCGCTCTCTGTCCTGCGCGCCGCCTGGCAGGATCTCACCTCCGGAAGAGTAGTTTCGGGAGGAAGCACGCTTACCATGCAGGTTGCGCGCCTGCTGGATCCGCATCCGCGCACCTTTGGCGGCAAAATTCGCCAGCTATGGCGGGCGATGCAGCTGGAGTGGCATCTCTCTAAACGTGACATTCTTACGCTCTATCTCAACCGCGCCCCGTTTGGCGGCACGCTGCAGGGCGTGGGGGCGGCGAGCTGGACCTATCTTGGGAAACCCCCTTCGCAGCTGAGCTACTCCGACGCGGCGTTGCTGGCGGTACTGCCGCAGGCGCCAAGCCGCCTGCGCCCGGACCGCTGGCCGGAGCGGGCCGAAGCGGCACGCAACAAAGTGCTCGACCGCATGATGACCCAGGGCGTCTGGTCAGCAAAGCAGGTGAAAGAGTCCCGTGAAGAGCCGGTATGGCTGGCTCCCCGGCAGATGCCGCAGCTGGCGCCGCTCTTTGCACGCATGATGCTTGGCAAAAGTCGCGACACAAAGATTGTCACCACGCTGGATGCCGGACTGCAACGGCAGCTGGAAGAGCTGGCGATGAACTGGAAATCCCGCCTGCCGGCACGCAGCTCGCTGGCGATGATCGTAGTCGATCATACCGACATGAAGGTTCGCGGCTGGGTTGGCTCGGTAGATATCACCGACGACACGCGTTTTAGCCACGTGGATATGGTTAACGCGATCCGATCTCCGGGATCGGTATTAAAGCCCTTTATCTACGGTATGGCGCTGGACGATGGCCTGATCCATCCCGCCTCGCTGCTTCAGGACGTGCCCAGAAAAACCGGCGATTATCGCCCGGGAAATTTTGACAGCGGGTTTCACGGGCCGGTCAGCATGAGTGAAGCGCTGGTGCGTTCGCTCAACCTGCCAGCCGTACAGGTGCTGGAAGCCTACGGGCCAAAACGCTTTGCCGGGATGCTGAGCAATGCCGGGCTGCCGCTGATCCTGCCTGCCGGAGCGCAGCCGAATCTGTCGCTGATCCTGGGCGGCGCAGGCGCGAGGCTGGCGGATATCGCCGCCGCGTACAGCGCCTTTGCAAGGCATGGCAAGGCGGGGCGGCTGCGCTTACAGCCGGGCGACCCGCTGACTGAACGCCCGCTGTTATCGCCGGGCTCGGCGTGGATTATTCGCCGTATTCTGGCGAACGAGGCGCAGCCGCTGCCGGACAGCGCGCTGCCGCAAATCGCGCCGCTGGCGTGGAAAACGGGCACCAGCTACGGCTACCGTGATGCCTGGGCCATCGGTCTGAATGCCCGTTACGTAATAGGTATCTGGACAGGACGACCGGACGGCACGCCCGTAGCGGGGCAGTTTGGTTTTGCCAGCGCGGTTCCGCTATTAAACCAGGTGAATAACCTGCTTCAGTCACGCTCGACCATAGACGAGGCCCGCCTGCCGCGCGATCCGCGCCCGGAAAGCGTCGGGCGGGGCGTGATCTGTTGGCCTGGCGGTCAGTCGCTGCCGGAAGGGAGTGAAAACTGTCGGCGTCGTCTGTCGACCTGGCTGCTGGAAGGGAGTGAACCCCCTACGCTGCTATTGCCCGAACAGGAAGGCATTCGCGGCATTCGTTTCCCGGTCTGGGTGGATAAAACGGGCAAGCGTGTGGCGGCAGATTGCCCTGATGCAACGGAAAAAGTCCTCGATGTCTGGCCGCTGCCGCTGGAGCCGTGGCTGCCTGCGACCGAGCGTCGTGCGGTACGGGTCCCGACTTCATCAACAATCTGTCCTCCGCTCTCGCAGGATGCACCTGCGCCACTCATCCTGACCGGCGTGCGCGAAGGGGCCGTCATAAAACGTCTGCCGGGGGAGTCCCGCGTTTCGCTGCCGCTTCAGGCGATCGGCAACAGCGGCGAGCGCTGGTGGTTTTTGAACGGTGAACCGCTGAGTGTGAAAGGACGGGTTTACACATTACAGCTTGATAAACCGGGCGATTATCAGTTACTCGTTATGGATGAGACCGGGCAGGTTGCGACGGTGAATTTTACGCTGCAGTGACCTTAAAACAGCGTTCAGATGTGAGCTGTTGCTAAAACTCGTCTTATTTTAAAAAAATGTTACCTGAATCCATAGGCAATGGCGCTATTGCTCATTATAATCCGCGCCACACCATACTCCGGTATGCAAAACAACAGAACATTGACAGAGGTTATCATGGCTATTGAACGTACTTTTTCCATCATCAAACCAAACGCGGTGGCAAAAAACGTTATTGGCAGCATCTTCGCTCGCTTTGAATCAGCAGGGTTTAAGATCGTTGGCACCAAAATGCTGCACCTGACCGTTGAGCAGGCTCGTGGTTTCTACGCTGAGCACGAAGGTCGTCCATTCTTTGATGGCCTGGTTGAGTTCATGACCTCCGGTCCAATCGTGGTATCCGTGCTGGAAGGCGAAAACGCAGTACAGCGTCACCGCGATCTGCTGGGTGCAACCAACCCGGACAACGCGCTGGCGGGTACCCTGCGCGCTGACTACGCGGACAGCTTCACCGAGAACGGCACCCACGGTTCCGATTCCGTTGAATCTGCTGCGCGCGAAATCGCGTTCTTCTTCGCTGAAGGCGAAGTGTGTCCACGTACCCGTTAATATAACGGTTTCGTTTACACATTATTTTCGTAAATGCCACGTCCAGACGTGGCATCCCTGCGCCAGACTTTGTACAATGCAACGCCCCGGACGAGCAGACCGCTTTCCGGGGCGTTTCTATTCAACCCTCCATGGGCCATAACGTGTAACAACGAGGCCGGAAAAAATTATGTCTGAACTAGTGAATACCTCCGAAGTCGCCATTCCTGCGGTTCCCAATAAAAATGGAAAAATTAACCTGCTGGACCTGAACCGTCAGCAGATGCGCGAGTTCTTTAAAGATATGGGTGAGAAGCCGTTTCGTGCCGATCAGGTCATGAAGTGGATGTACCACTACTGCAGCGACAACTTTGATGAGATGACTGACATCAACAAAGTGCTGCGCAACAAGCTCAAAGAAGTGGCTGAAATCCGCGCACCGGAAGTGGTGGAAGAGCAGCGCTCGGCGGACGGCACCATCAAATGGGCGATTGCGGTAGGCGATCAGCGCGTTGAAACCGTCTACATCCCGGAAGAAGATCGCGCCACGCTGTGCGTCTCTTCTCAGGTGGGTTGTGCGCTGGAGTGCAAATTCTGCTCTACCGCTCAGCAAGGGTTTAACCGTAACCTGCGCGTGTCTGAAATCATCGGTCAGGTCTGGCGTGCCGCGAAGATCGTTGGCGCAGCGAAAGTGACCGGCACGCGTCCGATCACCAACGTGGTGATGATGGGGATGGGTGAACCGCTGCTGAACCTGACCAACGTGGTGCCGGCGATGGAGATCATGCTGGATGACTTCGGTTTTGGCCTGTCCAAGCGCCGCGTGACGCTGTCTACCTCAGGCGTTGTGCCTGCGCTGGACAAGCTCGGTGACATGATTGACGTTGCGCTGGCTATCTCCCTGCACGCGCCAAACGATGAAATCCGTGACGAAATTGTACCGATTAACAAAAAGTACAATATCGAAACCTTCCTCGCTGCCGTGCGTCGCTACCTGGAGAAATCCAACGCAAACCAGGGCCGCGTTACCATCGAGTACGTGATGCTTGACCACGTCAACGACGGTACCGAACACGCGCATCAGTTGGCTGAGCTGCTGAAAGATACGCCATGCAAAATCAACCTGATTCCGTGGAACCCGTTCCCGGGCGCACCGTATGGCCGTAGCTCGAACAGCCGTATCGACCGTTTCTCCAAGGTGCTGATGGAGTATGGTTTCACCACCATCGTCCGTAAAACCCGTGGTGATGATATTGATGCTGCGTGCGGACAGCTGGCAGGCGACGTCATTGACCGTACCAAACGTACCCTGCGTAAACGCATGCAGGGCGAGACGATTGCGGTCAAAGCTGTTTGATTATTATGCACTCACGGCGCATTATCTGCGCCGTGATGCTTAATCTTATTGAATAATCAGTCAGATTCGTGATGACTGATCAATAATTACGGTGCGTTTCATCCGACTTTCGGGCAGTATGTAACGACGTAACAACAGTTTAGCCGTTCGGGCAGGGCTGTACTGTCATCTCCGGGCTGACAGTCTTATACTGTCTGTTCAAGGTTAACTGACCTGAAGTTTCGCGGTGCGGGTGGCATTGTGACTCACCGGCACCTGAACCCTTTTTTTCACGTACCAGTAGTTGTAGCGAATGAATACTGAAGCCACTCACGACCAACATGAAGCACTCTCCACTGGCGTTCGTCTTCGCAACGCCCGTGAACAACTCGGACTCAGCCAGCAAGCCGTTGCAGAACGCTTGTGCCTGAAGGTTTCCACGGTTCGCGATATTGAAGAAGATAAGGCGCCTGCCGATCTGGCTTCAACATTTCTGCGCGGTTATATCCGCTCTTACGCAAAGCTGGTGCACATCCCCGAAAACGAATTACTGCCAATGATGGAGAAGCAGGCACCGGTTCGTGCAGCAAAAGTTGCCCCGATGCAAAGCTTCTCCCTGGGGAAACGCCGTAAAAAACGTGATGGCTGGCTGATGAGCTTTACCTGGCTGGTGCTGTTTGTGGTTGTCGGTCTGACCGGCGCGTGGTGGTGGCAGAACCACAAGGCGCAGCAGGAAGAGATCACCACCATGGCCGATCAATCCTCCGCCGAACTCAATCAGGCGAGCAACGGTGGCGCCCAGAGCGTCCCGCTGAACACCGAGGGTGCAGCGACCTCAAGCGAGCCGCAAACAACGGCTCCGGCGACCGAAGCAGCACAGACTCCGGCCGCAACGGCTAACACCGCTGCGCCGCAGGCCCAGGATCAAAACGCGGTCGTCGCGCCTTCTCAGGCAAATGTCGATACTGCGATGAACGCCCCGGCAGCGACTCAGCCTGCGGACAATACCGCGGCGTCCCTGCCGACCGACCCGGCGGCAACAGCCGCGCCAGCCGCCGATCCAAACGCGCTGGTGATGAACTTCACGGCTGACTGCTGGCTGGAAGTGACTGACGCGACAGGTAAAAAACTCTTCAGCGGCCTGCAGCGTAAAGATGGCAATTTAAATCTGGTCGGTCAGGCTCCTTATAAGCTTAAAATTGGCGCTCCGGCAGCGGTACAGATCCAGTATCAAGGAAAACCTGTCGACCTGAGCCGCTTTATCAGAACTAACCAGGTTGCACGTCTTACCGTTAATGCCGAACAATCAGCAGCACAGTAACAGACGGGCAACGCGGGAGATTTTTCATGCATAACCAGGCTCCGATTCAACGTAGAAAATCGAAACGGATTTACGTTGGGAATGTGCCAGTCGGCGATGGGGCACCTATCGCCGTCCAGTCGATGACCAATACGCGCACCACGGACGTGGAAGCGACGGTCAACCAAATCAAAGCATTAGAGCGTGTAGGCGCGGACATTGTTCGCGTCTCCGTGCCCACTATGGATGCCGCTGAGGCGTTCAAACTGATCAAACAGCAGGTCAGCGTTCCGCTGGTTGCAGACATCCACTTCGACTACCGTATCGCGCTGAAAGTCGCCGAATACGGCGTTGATTGCCTGCGTATTAACCCGGGCAACATCGGTAACGAAGAGCGTATCCGCATGGTCGTGGACTGCGCCCGCGACAAAAATATTCCTATCCGTATCGGCGTAAACGCCGGTTCCCTGGAAAAAGATCTGCAGGAAAAATACGGCGAGCCTACGCCTCAGGCGCTGCTCGAATCCGCGATGCGCCACGTCGATCATCTCGATCGTCTTAACTTCGATCAGTTTAAAGTCAGCGTAAAAGCGTCCGACGTGTTCCTCGCAGTGGAATCTTACCGCCTGCTGGCAAAACAGATCGAGCAGCCTCTGCACCTCGGGATCACCGAAGCGGGCGGCCTGCGTAGCGGTTCTGTAAAATCGGCGATCGGCCTGGGGCTGCTGCTCTCTGAAGGGATCGGCGACACCCTGCGCGTCTCGCTGGCGGCCGATCCGGTCGAAGAGATCAAGGTCGGTTTTGATATCCTGAAGTCACTGCGCATTCGTTCGCGTGGGATCAACTTCATTGCCTGCCCAACATGCTCACGTCAGGAATTTGACGTGATCGGCACGGTGAATGCCCTGGAGCAGCGTCTGGAAGACATCATCACCCCAATGGACGTTTCCATCATCGGCTGCGTGGTGAACGGTCCGGGTGAAGCGCTGGTGTCAACCCTGGGCGTAACTGGCGGTAACAAGAAAAGTGGTCTCTATGAAGATGGCGTTCGTAAAGATCGTCTGGATAATAGCGACATGATCGACCAGCTTGAAGCCCGCATCCGCGCCAAAGCCGCGATGATGGACGAAACACAGCGTATCAGCGTTCAGCAGGTTGAAAAATAACGTGATGGGAAGCATGCCGCTTCCCATGTATGATTGAACCCATTCTTTGGGTTTTTTTTGTATATAGAAAGAGAATAAACGTGGCAAAAAACATTCAAGCCATCCGCGGCATGAACGATTACCTGCCTGGCGAAACCGCCATCTGGCAGCGCATTGAAGGCACGCTGAAGCAGGTGCTCGGCAGCTACGGTTACAGCGAAATCCGTTTGCCGATTGTAGAGCAGACCCCGTTATTCAAACGCGCGATCGGTGAAGTGACCGACGTGGTTGAAAAAGAGATGTACACCTTTGAGGACCGCAACGGCGACAGCCTGACCCTGCGTCCGGAAGGTACGGCGGGCTGCGTTCGCGCCGGCATCGAACATGGTCTTCTGTACAATCAGGAGCAGCGCCTGTGGTATATCGGCCCGATGTTCCGCCACGAACGTCCGCAGAAAGGTCGTTATCGCCAGTTCAACCAGCTGGGCGTGGAAGTCTTTGGCCTGCAGGGCCCGGACATCGACGCCGAACTGATTATGCTGACCGCCCGCTGGTGGCGCGCGCTCGGTATCGCCGATCATGTCTCCCTGGAACTGAACTCAATCGGTTCTCTGGAAGCGCGAGCTAACTACCGCGATGCGCTGGTGGCGTTCCTGGAACAGCACAAAGAGAAGCTGGACGAAGACTGCAAACGTCGCATGTACAGCAACCCGCTGCGCGTGCTGGATTCCAAAAACCCTGATGTCCAGGCGCTGCTGAACGATGCCCCTGCGCTGGGTGACTACCTGGACGACGAGTCTCGCGAACACTTTACCGGTCTGTGCAAGCTGCTCGAAGCGGCGGGCATTGCCTACAGCGTGAACCAGCGTCTGGTGCGCGGTCTGGATTATTACAACCGCACCGTGTTTGAGTGGGTAACCACCAGCCTCGGTTCGCAGGGTACCGTATGTGCCGGCGGCCGTTATGACGGTCTGGTTGAGCAACTGGGTGGCCGTGCGGCCCCTGCGGTTGGCTTCGCGATGGGTCTTGAACGACTTGTTTTGCTGGTTCAGGCAGTTAATCCGGAATTTAAAGCAGATTCCGTTGTCGATATATACCTGGTGGCTTCAGGCGCGGAAACGCAATCTGCGGCGATGCAGCTTGCCGAACGCGTGCGTGATGCACTGCCGGGCGTTAAGCTAATGACCAACCATGGCGGCGGCAACTTCAAAAAACAGTTTGCTCGTGCCGATAAGTGGGGCGCAAGTATTGCACTGGTGCTGGGCGAGTCCGAAGTGGCTAACGGCGAAGTGGTAGTAAAAGACCTGCGCTCTGGTGAGCAGACAACGGTAACGCAGGACGGCGTTGCGGCGCACTTGCGCACTCTATTGGGCTAAGGAGAAAGACGGCGTGGAAATGTACGAGAACGAACACGATCAGGTCGACGCGATTAAACGCTTCTTTGCTGAAAACGGCAAAGCGCTGGTTGTTGGGGTAATTTTAGGTGTGGGTGCGCTGGTTGGCTGGCGTTACTGGAACAATCATCAGGCGGATTCCGCGCGCGGCGCGTCTCTGTCCTATGAAAATACCGTTAGCGCGCTTCGGGCCGATCAGCCGCAAACGCTGGTTGCGGCAGAGAAATTTGCCGCCGACAACAAAAACACCTACGGTGCGCTGGCTGCACTGGAAGTGGCTCAGCAGTATGTTGATAAGAACGAACTGGATAAAGCCGCTGCTCAGCTGTCTCAGGGCCTTGCTGCTGCCAGCGATGAAAATCTGAAGGCAGTGATCAATCTGCGCCTGGCACGTATTCAGGTTCAGCAGAAAAAAGCTGACGACGCGCTGAAAACGCTCGATACCATCAAAGGCGAAGGTTTTGCTGCCATCGTTGCCGATCTGCGCGGTGAAGCACTGCTGAGCAAAGGTGACAAAGCGGGCGCGCGTAAAGCGTGGCAAGCTGGCGTAGAGAGCAAAGCGTCACCTGCGCTGAGCGAAATGATGCAGATGAAAATAAATAATTTGTCCGTCTGAGAGGGACCCGATGCAATTGCGTAAATTACTTCTGCCAGGACTGCTTTCTGTTACGTTATTGAGTGGTTGTTCACTGTTCAGTGGCGAAGAAGACGTTGTGAAAATGTCCCCACTGCCGACGGTTGAAAACCAGTTTACCCCATCCACCGCGTGGGATGTCTCCGTGGGCAGTGGGATTGGTGATTTTTATTCCAACCTTCATCCGGCCTATGCCGACAGCGTTGTCTATGCCGCTGACCGTAAAGGTACCGTGAAAGCGGTCAACGCCGATGATGGAAAAGAAGTCTGGTCCGTTAACCTGGCGGAAAAAGACGGCTGGTTCTCCCGTAAACCTGCATTGCTGTCTGGCGGTCTGACCGTTTCCGGTGGTCATGTGTACGTGGGCAGCGAAAAGGCGCAGGTGTATGCGCTGAACAGCAGCGACGGTTCCATTGCCTGGCAAACGACCGTTGCCGGTGAGTCTCTGTCTCGCCCGGTGGTGAGCGACGGCCTGGTGCTGATTCATACCAGCAACGGCCAGCTGCAGGCGCTGAACGAAGCGGACGGTCTGGTGAAATGGACCGTTAACCTGGATATGCCAGCGCTCTCTCTGCGCGGTGAATCTGCGCCGGCTACCGCATTTGGCGCTGCCATTGTGGGCGGTGACAACGGTCGCGTGAGCGCCGTGCTGATGCAGCAGGGCCAGATGATCTGGCAGCAGCGCATCTCTCAGGCCACTGGCTCAACGGAAATTGACCGTCTGAGCGACGTAGACACCACGCCGGTTATCGTTGACGGTGTGGTTTACGCGCTGGCCTATAACGGCAACCTGACCGCGCTGGACCTGCGCAGCGGCCAGATCATGTGGAAACGCGAGCTGGGCTCTGTGAATGATTTCATCGTGGACGGTAACCGCATCTATATGGTTGACCAGAACGACCGCCTGCTGGCGCTGAGCACCGAAGGCGGCGTGACGCTGTGGACACAGAGCGACCTGCTGCATCGTCTGCTGACCGCTCCGGTACTGTATAACGGCAGCCTGGTGGTAGGCGACAGCGAAGGCTATATGCACTGGATCGATCCAGAGAATGGCCGCTTCGTGGCACAGCAGAAAGTGGACGGTTCAGGCTTCCTGACCGACCCGGTTGTGGCTGACGGCAAACTGCTGATTCAGGCAAAAGACGGCACGCTGTACGCGATCACGCGTTAATTACCCGGCGGTTGTAGTATACTAAACGGCTCCTGTTCACTCAGGAGCCGTTTTGACATTTTTAAAAACGCCGCGAAAGCGACGTTTATTTGAATTTTATGAGGCTTCAAACATGGTACCTGTGGTCGCGCTTGTCGGGCGCCCTAACGTTGGAAAATCCACTCTTTTTAACCGTTTAACACGCACCCGTGATGCGCTGGTTGCGGATTTCCCGGGGCTGACGCGTGACCGTAAGTACGGTCGTGCAGAGGTGGAAGGACGCGAGTTCATCTGTATTGATACCGGCGGTATCGATGGCACAGAAGACGGCGTTGAAACCCGTATGGCGGAACAGTCATTGCTGGCGATTGAAGAAGCGGACGTGGTGCTGTTCATGGTGGATGCACGCGCTGGCCTGATGCCGGCGGACTCTGCAATCGCTAAACACCTGCGTTCACGCGAAAAGCCAACTTTCCTGGTGGCGAACAAAACTGACGGCATCGATGCCGATCAGGCTATCGCGGACTTCTGGTCTCTGGGCATGGGGGAGATCCACCCGATTGCGGCATCGCATGGCCGCGGTGTGACCAGCCTGCTGGAAACCGTTCTGCTGCCGTGGGTGGACGAAGTGAACCCACCGGAAGAGGTGGACGAAGACGCCGCATACTGGGCGCAGTTCGAAGACGGTGAAGAGGGCGAAGAAGAAGCGCCTGAGGATGACTTCAACCCGCAGGATCTGCCGATCAAGCTGGCTATCGTCGGCCGTCCAAACGTAGGTAAGTCTACACTTACTAACCGTATTCTGGGCGAAGAGCGCGTGGTGGTTTACGACATGCCGGGCACAACGCGTGACAGCATCTATATTCCGATGCAGCGCGATGAACGTGAATATGTCCTCATCGACACCGCCGGGGTACGTAAGCGCGGAAAAATCACCGACGTGGTGGAAAAATTCTCCGTTATCAAAACCCTGCAGGCAATTGAAGATGCCAACGTGGTGCTGCTCGTTATCGACGCGCGCGAAGGTATCTCCGATCAGGATCTCTCACTGCTCGGCTTTATCCTCAATAGTGGGCGCTCACTGGTTATCGTGGTCAACAAGTGGGACGGCCTGAGCAATGAAGTACGCGAGCAGGTGAAAGAGACCCTGGACTTCCGTCTGGGCTTTATCGACTTTGCCCGCGTGCACTTTATTTCTGCGCTGCACGGCAGCGGCGTCGGTAACCTGTTCGAATCCGTGCGTGAAGCCTATGACAGCTCCACTCGTCGTCAGAGCACCGCCATGCTGACCCGCATCATGAATATGGCTGCGGAAGACCACCAGCCGCCGCTGGTTCGCGGTCGTCGCGTGAAGCTGAAATATGCCCACGCCGGTGGCTATAACCCGCCAATCGTGGTGATCCACGGCAACCAGGTGAAAGACCTGCCGGATTCCTACAAGCGCTATCTGATGAACTACTTCCGTAAATCGCTGGACGTGATGGGCACGCCTATCCGCATCCAGTTTAAGGAAGGGGAAAACCCGTTCGCCAACAAGCGCAACACCCTGACGCCAAACCAGATGCGTAAGCGTAAGCGTTTGATTAAGCACATTAAGAAAAGCAAATAATCATTGCCGATCTCACGAAGGCCCGCGTTTATCGCGGGCTTTTTTTTTTGCCTGACCATACCGCCAGTTTTCTCTGTGTGATGTCAATCACTATTCATTTTCAACCACGTTTAAATCTAAGAAAGTAGACAATCGTCGAATTTTCATCTTAAAGTCCAGGGTCCGGTACTAGACAAAACTAGCGACTGGTTATCAAATGGTTAACTAACTTTTCGCCGCATGTAAAAAATCGGTCAGATACGTAACTGGCCGGCGTACCTGCTGGTGTTTACAAGCACGACACATACCTTTCGGGAGAATTATGCAATCCTCTGTTAATCAAAAAGAGAGCCGAACGTTCTTCGGCCATCCGTATCCGCTCGGTTCGCTGTTCTTTACCGAGATGTGGGAGCGTTTCTCGTTTTACGGCATTCGCCCGCTGCTGATCCTGTTTATGGCCGCCACCGTCTATGACGGCGGAATGGGCCTGGCGCGCGAAAACGCCTCGGCGATTGTCGGTATCTTTGCCGGCACCATGTACCTCGCCGCGCTGCCGGGCGGCTGGCTGGCTGATAACTGGCTCGGCCAGCAGAGAGCTGTCTGGTACGGTTCGATTCTGATCGCGCTCGGCCATCTGTCGATCGCGCTGTCGGCCATCATGGGCAATAACCTGTTCTTTATCGGCTTGATGTTCATCGTGCTCGGCTCTGGCCTGTTCAAAACCTGCATCTCGGTGATGGTCGGAACCCTGTATAAAAAAGGCGATGCGCGTCGTGACGGCGGTTTCTCGCTGTTCTACATGGGCATCAACATGGGCTCGTTCATCGCCCCGCTGATTTCCGGCTGGCTGATTAAAACCCACGGCTGGCACTGGGGCTTTGGTATTGGCGGCATCGGGATGCTGGTAGCGCTGATTATCTTCCGCGTATTTGCCGTTCCGGCGATGAAGCGCTACGACAGCGAAGTCGGTCTGGACTCGACATGGAACAGCCCGGTGGTGAAGCGCAACGGCGTGGGTGTCTGGCTGCTGGCGCTGGCGGCAGGGGTGGCAACGCTCGTGACGCTGATTGCGCAGGGCGTGATTGTCATTAACCCGGTCGCGGTAGCCAGCGTGCTGGTCTACGTGATTGCGGCGTCTGTTGCCCTCTACTTTATCTACCTGTTCATTTTCGCGGGCCTGAGCCGCAAAGAGCGCGCCAGGCTGCTGGTCTGCTTTATTCTGCTGGTCTCAGCCGCGTTCTTCTGGTCCGCGTTTGAGCAGAAGCCAACCTCGTTCAACCTGTTTGCCAACGACTACACTAACCGCATGATTGGTGATTTTGAAATTCCGGCGGTGTGGTTCCAGTCGATCAACGCCCTGTTCATCATCCTGCTGGCCCCGGTGTTCAGCTGGGCATGGCCGAAGCTCGCGAGCATGAACATTCGCCCGAGCAGCATCACCAAGTTTGTAATTGGTATTCTGTGTGCGGCAGGGGGCTTTGGTCTGATGATGCTGGCGGCACAGAACGTGCTGAGCAACGGCGGGGCGGGCGTGTCGCCGTTCTGGCTGGTGGGCAGTATCCTGATGCTGACGCTCGGTGAGCTGTGCCTGAGCCCGATCGGTCTGGCGACCATGACCCTGTTGGCACCGGAGAGAATGCGCGGCCAGATGATGGGGCTGTGGTTCTGCGCCAGCGCGCTGGGTAACCTGGCGGCGGGCCTGATTGGCGGCCACGTGAAGGCCGACCAGCTGGATATGCTGCCGGATCTCTTTGCGCGCTGCTCCATGGCGCTGCTGATTTGTGCCGCAGTGCTGATCGTCCTCATTGTTCCGGTGCGCCGCATGCTGGAAAATGTGCAGACTAAACCGGCAGTTAGCGCCTCATAAACCTCGGTGTGCCGGGGCAGGCGTTACGCCCCGGCACGGTATTTTCTGAGGTGAAACTATGCAGTTAGGATTTGTTGGTCTTGGCGCGGTAGTGGAAACAGCGTATCTGCCCGCATTGCGTAACCTGTTCGATGACGCTGTTCGTTGTTTCGGCTTCGATGTTCTCCCCGCTAAGCACCCCGAAGGCGTTACGCGCAGCGCCTCGCTTGCGGAGCTTTTAGCCACCCCGCTGGATACCCTTTTTATCACCACCGCATCGCTGCACCATCTTGCAGTGCTTGAGCAGGCGATTGCCTCGCCTGTACCGCGGATTGTGATTGAAAAACCGATTGTCGCCACGCTTTCTCAAATCAAAAAACTCAACGCGCTGCTGGCAACGCCCGATGTGGCATCCCGCGTGCTGGCGCTCGACCACTGGATGGCGCGCACCGAAACGGTGAAGCATTCACTGGTCGGCCATGTTTCTGACATCGTTCGCATCGAAGGCTTTTTGCAGGAGCCGAGTGGGTATAACGCCGCCGGGGAACCTGTCGCGCTCAATTTCGCGACCGGTGAACCGGATACGAGAACGCTTCGCCACCCGGACGGCGTGATTCTGGATATCGGTACGCACGTGCTGGCGATGCTGCGTGAAACGGTGCGCTATCTTGGCGGCCATGAGGATATGACGCTGCAGGTCGTCACGGCCAAAGATCGCCTGGGCCGCAATATTGCAAAAGGCGACCTGACCACGGCGGAAGGTGAGGCGCACTTGCAGGGAAGCATCAGCGGTGTGCCAGTGGAGATCTGGCTTAACAAATACGCGGGGCCTGCAGGTGGACAAAAGGGCTTACGAGTGTATTTACGCGACGGGCGCATCATCAACCACGACCGACGCGGCGCTGAAGATGTGCTGGAGCTGATTGAGGGTAAGGATATTCAGCGCTGGCATATCCCCGGTACGATCTATGAACGCTGTCTTGCCGAACACATTATTGGCGCAAAGAGCCTGTTTGAACGCGATCCGCAGGAGGTGAGCCGCACGACGCGCCGCAGAATCGAGGAGGTGGCGCTGCTGCTGACCTTGCAGCAACAGTTGCGTGGCCCGCACTGAAGACGTGGTAAAATTATCGCAGACCAGAACGCCCTGAAGGAGACATCATGACCATTACCTGCCCGGATTGCCAGGCACCGCTTGAACCCCTGAACGGGGTGGCGCACTGCGACAGCTGTAATAAAGATATTGCGCTCGAAGCCCGCTGCCCGGAGTGTCATCAGCCACTCCAGGTCTTAAAAGCCTGCGGGGCGGTGGATTATTTCTGCCAGAACGGCCACGGTCTTATCTCTAAAAAACGCGTGGAGTTTGTTCGGGACGAAAGTTAATCGCACACGCAGCCTTCGCCTTTCTTCCACAGCTCGATCAGCGACTCGGGCGCTTCCTGCTCCGGCACCAGCACGATGATATCGGCGTAGTGCGCCTGATTTTGTCCGGTCCAGATAATCTGGATGCGGAAATAGCGCTGATCCCCGCTGCCGGGGGAAGAGACTTGTCCGGGCGGCTGGCCGCGCGGGAAGGCCTGCTCGAGTATGCTCACCAGACGCTGGCGCTGGGCCTCATTGAGCGAGGAGAGCGCGATGGTGCGCTGGCCGCTCAGCTTAGGAATAAAAGCGACGCCGCCTTCCCGGGCCAGCTCAACCACGGCGTCATCCGTCAGTTCCGGAACCTGCATTTACAGCACTCCCACCTGTTCCCAGGCTTGTTTTATTGCCGCCCCAACGTCGCTACCGGAGCGTTTCTCTCCGTGCGCTATCGTCAGTTTTGCAAAGGCATCAAAATCTGCATCCTGCGCCAGATTGCGATCGCAAACCGTGTCGTACCAGGCATAACCCGCTTTTTCCCACGCATAGCCGCCGATTGCGGTCGCGGCCAGATAAAACGCCCGGTTAGGGATGCCGGAGTTAAGATGTACGCCGCCGTTATCCTCGCGCGTTTTGATGAAATCTTTCATATGCGCGGGCTGGGGGTCTTTGCCTAGCAGAGGATCGTCGTAGGCGGTGCCGGGGTCAGACATGGAGCGCAGCCCTTTGCCGTTAATGCCCGCGGCCAGCAGCCCTTCACCAATCAGCCAGTCTGCTTTATCGGCGGTTTGCTTCAGATGATACTGTTTCACCAGCGAGCCAAACACGTCTGACAGGGACTCGTTCAGCGCGCCCGATTGCTCAAAATAGATGAGCCCGGCTTCGGTCTCGGTTACGCCGTGGCTCAGCTCGTGCGCCACCACGTCGATGGCAATCGTAAAGCGGTTAAAGATTTCCCCGTCGCCGTCACCGAATACCATCTGCTGCCCATTCCAGAAGGCGTTCTGATATTCCCGACCGTAATGCACGGTGCCGGTCAAAATAAGCCCCTTATTATCGAGCGAATCACGCTGATATTCTTTCCAGAAGAAATCATGGGTGATACCTAAATAGTTATAGGCTTCATCCACCGCCACATCGCCGTTGGAGGGTTGTCCCTCATAACGCACCTGCCTACCCGGCAGCTCCTGGGTCTGTTTCGCATCGTAGATATCGCGCTCCAGCTGGCCGACTTTATTCACGTGCGGCGCGGCGGGTTTGCCCGGCATATGCGCCATCAGGGTCTGGACGTGGGTTAAGGTCTGGCGGGCACAGCGCTGCTGCGGCTCGGAACCGCTTTCGATAATACGACGAAGAATATAAGGGGGAATAACGCTACGAAGATGGGACATGCTGCTCTCCTTATTAAAAAAGGGAATAGCAGCAGTATAGTAAGTAACCGGCGAAGAATTATCCGGTTTTGCGCTGACGCGTCTTTTTCACCGGTTTAATTGATTTCACTTCGCTTTCTACCCAGCCGTCAGACAGCCGGGTGGTAAGAACATCACCGGTATTCACCTGTTTTGCTTGCTTCAGCACTTTGCCGTCCGCTGCCGTCGTCACGCTATAGCCGCGCGCCAGCGTGGAGAGGGGGCTCACGGCTTCCAGATGGGTCACCGCATTGCCAAAACGTTCGCGGGTGGTGCTCAGACGCGCCCGGAGAGTCTCCGCCAGACGATACTCCAGCTGCTGAATGCGCGTTTGCGCGCGATAAATTTTCGGCTGCGGGTTCTGCTGGTTCAGGCGCTGCGTAACACGCTGCTGGCGCGCTACCGCGCGCTTAAGCTGCGCGTCCACCGCAACGTTCATGCGCTGACGCAGGCGTTCCAGCACGGTCTGCTGACGCGCCAGACGCAGCTGCGGGTGCTGCTGCTGAAGACGATGATGAAGCTGAGTAAAGCGGCGGGTACGGTTGGCAAGGAAGTAGTCCATTGCCATCTCAAGACGCTGCTGGCCGTTCTGAATCTGGCGCAGCAACTCCAGCTGGTTACGGCTCACCACTTCCGCCGCCGCGGACGGCGTAGGCGCGCGCAGATCCGCGACAAAATCGGCAATCGTCACGTCCGTTTCGTGCCCGACGGCGCTCACCACGGGGATAACGCTTGCAAAGATTGCCCGCGCCACGCGCTCGTCGTTAAAGCTCCACAAATCCTCCAGCGAGCCGCCGCCGCGCCCGACGATTAAGACGTCGCACTCCTGACGGGCGTTCGCCAGCTCAATGGCGCGAACTATCTGTCCTGGCGCATCGTCACCCTGCACGGCGGTGGGGTAGATGATGACGGGCAGGGAAGGGTCGCGACGCTTCAGCACGTGCAAAATATCGTGCAGAGCGGCACCGGTTTTCGAGGTAATCACCCCCACGCAGTGGGCAGGCGATGGCAGCGGCTTTTTGAACTGCTGGTCGAACAATCCTTCGGCAGAGAGCCTGGCTTTTAACTGTTCATACTTCTGCTGCAGAAGGCCTTCGCCCGCAGGCTGCATGCTCTCGACGATAATTTGATAATCACCGCGCGGTTCATACAGGGTGATATTGGCGCGCACCAGAACCTGCTGGCCGTGCTGAGGGCGGAACGTGACGCGGCGGTTGCTGTTGCGGAACATCGCGCAGCGCACCTGGGCGGTATCGTCTTTTAGCGTAAAGTACCAGTGGCCGGAGGACGGCTGCGTGAAGTTAGAGATCTCACCGCTGATCCAGACCTGCCCCATTTCCTGCTCAAGCAGCAAACGCACCGTCTGATTAAGGCGGCTAACGGTATAAATTGAGGGGGATTGAGAGGATAACATGTGAGCGGGATCAAATTCTAAATCAGCAAGTTATTCAGTCGATAGTAACCTGCTGAGAGGCAATCGCAAGCTTTTTTATAAAAAAGTGTAGATGCAATCGGTTACGCTCTGTATAATGCCACGGCAATATTTAACCACCCAGGTCAGAGATATTGCCCATGCTACGTATCGCTAAAGAAGCACTGACGTTTGACGACGTCCTCCTCGTTCCCGCTCATTCCACCGTTCTGCCGAATACTGCCGACCTCAGCACGCAGTTGACGAAAACCATTCGTCTGAACATTCCTATGCTCTCCGCGGCAATGGACACCGTGACGGAAGCGCGCCTGGCAATCGCCCTGGCACAGGAAGGCGGCATTGGCTTTATCCATAAAAACATGTCTATCGAGCGTCAGGCGGAAGAAGTTCGCCGCGTGAAGAAGCATGAATCCGGCATCGTGTCCGATCCTCAGACCGTTCTGCCAACCACCACCCTGCACGAAGTGAAAGCCCTGACCGAACGTAACGGCTTCGCCGGTTACCCGGTTGTGACCGAAGACAACGAACTGGTCGGTATCATCACCGGTCGTGACGTACGTTTCGTGACTGACCTGAACCAGCCTGTCAGCGTGTACATGACGCCAAAAGAGCGTCTGGTGACCGTACGCGAAGGTGAAACCCGCGACGTGGTGCTGGCAAAAATGCACGAAAAACGCGTTGAGAAAGCGCTGGTGGTGGATGCGAACTTCCACCTGCGCGGCATGATCACCGTTAAAGATTTCCAGAAAGCTGAACGTAAACCGAACGCCTGTAAAGACGAGCATGGCCGTCTGCGCGTTGGCGCTGCGGTTGGCGCGGGTGCCGGTAACGAAGAGCGCGTTGACGCGCTGGTTGCTGCGGGCGTTGACGTCCTGCTGATTGACTCCTCTCACGGCCACTCCGAAGGCGTTCTGCAACGTATTCGTGATACCCGTGCCAAATACCCTGACCTGCAGATCATCGGCGGTAACGTGGCCACTGGCGCAGGCGCTCGCGCGCTGGCTGACGCTGGCTGCAGCGCGGTGAAAGTGGGTATCGGCCCAGGCTCTATCTGTACCACGCGTATCGTGACCGGCGTGGGCGTTCCACAGATCACCGCCGTGTCTGACGCGGTTGAAGCGCTGGAAGGCACCGGTATTCCGGTTATCGCTGACGGCGGTATCCGCTTCTCTGGCGACATCGCTAAAGCCATCGCCGCTGGCGCAGCTGCCGTGATGGTAGGCTCCATGCTGGCCGGTACCGAAGAATCCCCGGGTGAAATCGAACTCTACCAGGGCCGTTCTTACAAATCCTACCGCGGCATGGGCTCCCTGGGCGCGATGTCCAAAGGTTCCTCCGACCGTTACTTCCAGACCGATAACGCCGCTGACAAACTGGTACCGGAAGGTATCGAAGGTCGCGTTGCCTATAAAGGCCGTCTGAAAGAGATCATTCACCAGCAGATGGGCGGCCTGCGCTCCTGTATGGGTCTGACCGGCTGTGGTACCATTGACCTGCTGCGTACTAAAGCGGAATTCGTACGCATCAGCGGTGCGGGTATCCAGGAGAGCCACGTTCACGACGTGACGATCACCAAAGAGTCCCCGAACTACCGTCTGGGCTCCTGATAAGTTTCCGCGCCCGGCTTCTGCCGGGCGCTCTGTTTTTGTTTCACTTGCCTCGGAATTAGCGTCAATGACGGAAAACATTCATAAACATCGCATTCTCATCCTGGACTTTGGTTCTCAGTACACTCAGCTGGTGGCGCGTCGCGTGCGTGAACTGGGCGTTTACTGTGAGCTGTGGGCGTGGGATGTCACGGAAGCACAGATTCGCGAATTCAATCCAAGCGGCATCATCCTGTCCGGCGGCCCGGAAAGCACCACCGAAGAGAACAGCCCGCGCGCGCCGCAGTATGTGTTCGAAGCTGGCGTGCCGGTATTCGGCGTCTGCTACGGTATGCAGACCATGGCAATGCAGCTGGGTGGCCACGTTGAAGGTTCTAACGAGCGTGAGTTCGGCTATGCACAGGTAGAAGTCGTCACCGACAGCGCGCTGGTGCGCGGTATCGAAGACTCCCTGACCGCAGACGGCAAACCGCTGCTGGACGTGTGGATGAGCCACGGCGACAAAGTTACCGCCATCCCGTCTGACTTCGTGACCGTTGCCAGCACCGAAAGCTGCCCGTTCGCCATCATGGCGAACGAAGAAAAACGCTTCTACGGCGTACAGTTCCACCCGGAAGTGACTCACACCCGTCAGGGTATGCGCATGCTGGAGCGCTTCGTACGTGACATCTGCCAGTGTGAAGCCCTGTGGACCCCGGCAAAAATCATCGACGACGCCGTTGAGCGTATCCGCCAGCAGGTTGGCGATGACAAAGTGATCCTCGGCCTCTCCGGCGGCGTGGACTCCTCCGTGACCGCGATGCTGCTGCACCGCGCTATCGGCAAAAACCTGACCTGCGTGTTCGTGGATAACGGCCTGCTGCGTCTGAACGAAGCTAAGCAGGTTATGGACATGTTCGGCGACCACTTCGGTCTGAACATCGTTCACGTGGAAGGTGAGCAGCGCTTCCTGGACGCGCTGAAAGGCGAGAACGATCCGGAAGCCAAGCGTAAGATCATCGGCCGCGTCTTCGTGGAAGTGTTCGACGAAGAAGCGCTGAAGCTGGAAGACGTGAAGTGGCTGGCGCAGGGCACCATCTACCCTGACGTGATCGAATCTGCGGCTTCCGCCACCGGTAAAGCGCACGTCATCAAATCTCACCACAACGTGGGCGGCCTGCCGAAAGAGATGAAGATGGGTCTGGTTGAGCCGCTGCGCGAGCTGTTCAAAGACGAAGTGCGCAAGATCGGTCTGGAACTGGGTCTGCCGTATGACATGCTCTACCGTCACCCGTTCCCGGGCCCGGGTCTTGGCGTGCGCGTGCTGGGTGAAGTGAAGAAAGAGTACTGCGACCTGCTGCGTCGCGCGGACGCGATCTTCATCGAAGAGCTGCACAAAGCTGACCTGTACAACAAAGTGAGCCAGGCGTTCACCGTGTTCCTGCCGGTTCGCTCCGTCGGCGTAATGGGCGATGGCCGTAAGTACGACTGGGTTGTTTCCCTGCGTGCGGTGGAAACCATTGACTTCATGACCGCGCACTGGGCGCACTTGCCGTATGACTTCTTAGGCCGCGTGTCTAACAGAATAATTAATGAAGTCAATGGCATATCGCGGGTCGTATATGACATCAGCGGTAAGCCACCGGCTACGATTGAATGGGAATGATTTCCTAACAGGAAATGTCTGGTACTAACAGGTTCTAAATTATCTCTAAGCCCGCGGATTGCGGGCTTTTTTTTGGCCATGGCTGGCAACACCATGTCAGGTTAGTGCCAGAAGCGGACGATGTGACAGGAAAAGTATCAGTACTGCCAATAGGTTATGTTAGAAGTCCGTATATCCTCAAGATGACGTGCTGACAAAATTAGATCTGGGCTCTTACTCGTTCATTATAGGAAGCTTTTTAAGAAACTCTTTAAGATTCCAGGCATCCCATGGCAGATGTTCGGTAATACCTATAATCACAATTTCTGTTTCAGCAGAGACATCACGGATGATTCTGAGCATCTGTGCAAGATTCAGTTTTCCTACCGGATACACTGCCTGCCAGTCAAACTCAGGTTCAGGCTCTGCGAACAGCAGTGAACGAAAAACCTCCGGGTTAAGGACGTCCAGGTCCAGATGCACTGCCAGTTTGCGGATGTTCTGTTCTTTTATCCAGAGAGTGATCCTGTCACTGTTCTCATAAAGTTCTTCAGGCCGGGCGATCTGCAGACCAAGATCGCTGATAACGGACGATTCCTGCTCGGTCAGCCCTTCTTCAATCAGACCGGCATACATGACGCGCGAGGGTGCTACCGGAGTTTTCACTTTTGAAGCAAACTCCGTATCGCCGCCGCCTAAAAGATTGCCCAGTACCATGGTATGACCATTGGTAAAATCGCGCGGGGTCTTCACATCGGGGTGTGAATCGATCCACAGTACGCCCATTTCACCATTGTGCCTGGCGTTCATCCAGGCAAACGGAGCCTGGTCTACAAGGCAGTCACCGCCGAACACCACGATATGATCCGGTTCTTCTTTTTCCAGCACTGCCCAGGCTTCATCATGCTGGCTGAATAACTGCCGGCGATAAAGCAGACCCTCTTCAGGCTCAGGCGTGTCCGGGTTAAATTCCGGCACGCTGATAGTATGCAGAGGGGAGCGTGACTCCGGAGAGAGCCAGTGCAGCAACCGGGCACCAAACCCGTAGAGCTCCTGGTTGCCACCCTGCCACTGTGGAAATAAGATCCTGATGGTTTTTTTCGACTTGTCAGTCATGTTAACTCCCTAGTTTCAGCACAGCTGGTGATAACAATTAAAAACGCTCTTTTTCCTTAATGTCCGCAACCGGCGAAAGAATATCGCCAGGAAGTTCGTGGAGTGGCAGGCCGCTGCCGACTTTTCGTGGCCAGTCAGGATTGGCAAGCGCAGCCTTGCCAATGGAAACAAAGTCTGCCCCCATACCCAGAAGCTTTTCTGCCGTTTCACCGTCATCCAGCCCACCGTTAGCAATTATGATGGTCTCCGGAGCGGCTTCACGGGCAAGCTCAACAAGGCTCTTGTCGCTGTTTTCGAATGCAGGTAGCCAGGATTTGTATTCGGTCACATGGATATAGTCCACGCCAGCATCGGCGAGCAGACCGAAGATTTTCCTGGCACCGGCCTCACCTTCTTTCCATTTATGATGAAAATCGTTTACTTTTCCCTGCGAAATCCTTACGCCCAGCGTCTTTTCTGCGCCAATTTTGCCGCGTACGGCACGGATAACTTCCAGCGTAATGGCCAGCCGGTTTTCTAGGGAACCACCCCATCCATCGGTACGCTGGTTGGTATAATCTGTCAGGAACTGGTCAAGCAGGTACCCGTTCGCCGCATGGATCTCAACCCCGTCAAATTTTGCATCACTGACGGCGCGCTCCGCGCTGTCGGCAAAACTGGAGATGATATCGCGGATCTGCTCTTCATTGAGTGCCCGGGGAGTGCTGTATTCTCCGGAACCATAGTAGAACTCAAGCTGCTGCCCTTTAGGTTTTACGGGGGAAGGACCGGCAGAGTCCGGACGGTAAATATTTTTCTGAGACAATGCGCCGGCATGAATGAGCTGGGCTATGACCCGTGCACCGCGCTGATGCGCTTTTTCGACAATATTTTTCCAGCCGCAGATCTGTTCTTCATTCACGATGCCTGGCTGAAACGCATAGGTCTGTGACCACGCCTGATCAATGTAGATCCCCTCGGTGATGATGGCGCCGAAACCTCCCCGGGCAAAGCGGGAGTAATAATCCTGCATCTTTTCCCCCGGTACGCCGGTTTCAGACGCGGAGATACGCGTCATAGGGGCAACCATGATGCGATTGCGGTACAGAGTGCGGTTAATAAATGTGGCTTCGAATAATGATGCGTGGCGCATGGTGACTCCTCGGTAACAATTATAATAAAAATAATTATAATGCCGTTGTCAGGAACGTTATACTGGTAAGAAATGCATCGCTGTATAACGGAAATGGATATAATGAATCTCCGGGACGTCGAACTGTTCACCGTTCTTGCGGAAACCTGCAATCTTTCTCAGGCCGCACGCAGACTTGGCATGAGCGCGATGAGCGTGTCGCGACATCTCGCCCAGCTGGAAAAGGATTTAGGTGCGCGTCTGTTTCAACGCACGACACGCGCGGTGTCGCTGACAAGTGAGGGCGAAGAGTTTCTTCCCTATGCCAGAACCATGATGGAAGCAGAGCAGGGCGCGCGGATTATGTTCAGCGAGGACGCTGGCGGGGCAACAGGTCTCTTGAGGATCACGGCACCCTCCGGCATCGGTCGCCGTTACATACTTCCCCTGCTGCCTGAACTCATGGAACGGAATCCGAAGATGAAAATCGACCTCAACCTCAGCGATGACGTGGTGGATATCGTGGGTCAGGGATACGATGTGGCCATCAGGGTTGCCCCGCTCAGGGATTCGAACCTGATTGCCCACAGACTCAGCAGCAACCCCCGGGTCCTCTGTGCCTCACCTGCTTATCTGTCCCAGCACGGGATTCCCACCACTCTGGCAGAACTGACCAATCATCAGTGTTTGAGAACGGCAATGGTGTCTCAGTGGACATTTGTAAAAGATGGGCACCTACTCAGTCATTTATTTGAGCCACGGTTCATTTGTAACAATGTAGAAGGTGTCCGAAGTATGTGTAAGGCCGGAGCGGGCCTGGCACAACTAACAAAAGCAGATATTCACTCTGAACTGGCAACCGGAGAACTCGTCGAAATAACACTTAGTGATGCGGAATGCCACATGCTGGCAATATGGGCGCTGTTTCCGACAAAGCGCTACCTGCCATGCCGCGTTACTGTCTTTCTAGATGCTTTAAAGTCTTCGCTGAAGAGACTTATGTCATGAATGTTAAGTTCAACTTTTGCAGAGAGTGATAAGGTCATAATGTCCGCTCTTCGCTCATAGCGGACCTTCAGCTCAGTCAGTTTGTCAGCTTAGTGCCAGAAGCGGACATTACCTAACACATTAGTAACCTTATCAGATTTACGCGTTCTGCATAGTAAGCGTCGCATCTGATGAGTTATAATGTTTTAAAATATCCAACTGATAAATCCACCCGAATACTTTTCACTAATTTGGATTGCAAAAAGGTCATGAAGACTTAGAAATAAATCATTATCTTCTTTAAAAATTAACTCCTCATACTCTGCCATTATCAAACTATGCTGCGTTGTTAGTTTAGATATGTTATCCATTTCACTGGCAAGCATGGATTTGTTTGCATTGGTGGATAGATCCATAGCAATAAATTTCCGCATCAATGGTATTAGTTGATTAGGGTCTATATTTTTTGTATTTTCCTTGGCTTTTCTTTGTCTTTCTGAATAGATGGTGTTAATCGTATTTGTATAATTTTTCGCCAAACCCCTAAACTCTGGATATGAACCAGTAACTAATGCAAGCTCTTCGTACTTGAGGAATAAATCGGCCTTGCATTTTTTTACCGTCATTTCAAGCTCTTCAACTCCTTTTTTTAACTCTGCATTTGCTTTAATAATAGATATTGGGAGAGCTTCATAATGCTGGCCTAATTTTGAATCAGGTGTCATTGTCATATGTACTATTTCGTTAGACATGAGCTGATAAGAACCAGATAACTCTCCATACTTTAGGAATAGTTCATTATGTGAAGATGAACAAGAACTTTGTAATTCCATCATTGGCCTGAAGTAATCCTTTATAAGTTCTTCCTGAAGACCTTGGTCTTTTTTGTAACTCTCTAGAATTCCAGCAAAAAGAAATGACCCTAAAGATATAGAGATTATGGCAATTAGTAATTGACTAAGAAGTGATTGTGCTCCATTACTCATGAATTATCCTTAAAACATAATACGGAAAAAAAGTGGCACCTGATAGGGGAAGCGACGGATCGGAAACAAACTTAACTGATGGGTTAGCCATAGTCCAGAACCTTGTTTAAACACTTAGTATGACTATATGCATCTTAGAAATTTGTGCCAGTAACATTTGAAGCCTTATAATTCATTTAAATCGAAGTCAGTTACTCGCTCAGAGCGGACCCGTCCCACAAGCCCACTTCTTTTAGAGCATAGTGGCTCAGGGCTCTAAAATTGCATGATTCACCGGGATAGGGCCCTTACAATTGCCTCCGAACTGAACTTTCGACGACGTTTCAGTCGACGAAAAGCCATACAGGGCGTTTCCTGCTGAAACTCAGTACCACCCAGGATATTACACCCCTTATGAATGGTTCCACCGCGCCGGGTGCAAAGCCGACACTCATTAACCAACGGAGATTATCATCTTGAACAAGTCAATACTCGCATGCTCTGTGGCCGCGCTGCTGGCCGTGTCCGCCATGTCCGCCCAGGCCAGGACCCCCGCCAGGCTCAAGTCGCCAGCATCGGGCGTGCTCTGCGACCGATATGTATGCGCCAATGACAAGGGATTATCCCGCGAGTTGACAGAGACGCATCTCGGTAAGAAGGCTGCTGCAAACGAGGTGTTCACGTCGAGCAATGTCAATCTGACTGAATTCACCTTTGCCAACGGTATTTTCTGCGATGTGAAGGAACGACTGTGCCGTGAAAATCGCTATTATGGCGCGAACGGACAGCGCTCCGGGGCCGTATCTAAAAAGTACACAAAGCTGCTCTTTGGCGAATAATGGTGATGAAAAGAGGCCACAGCAAGAGACTACGTTATAAAGATATAAATTATATTTTGCAGTATATATTATTAATAATGATGTGGTTATCAAAATTAAATTTCTCATTAAAGGTTGCATTGAGGAATATTACTCTGTTACTACCCTTTAGCTGAGCGTAACAGTGAAGCGGTCTGGTTACGTGAATTCCCATTCACTACCATGAGCGAATAAAGGAATGAAAAACCGCATAATGATTGTCGGCGGCGGCACGGGAGGAACCATTGTTGCCAACCTGCTGGCCAGAAAATTACGACGTGAAATTGCTGCCGGTCAGGTAGAGCTGGTACTGATTTCCGAATCACCGGTGCATTACTACAAACCCGCGTTTATGTATGTCGCGTTTAATCTCTTCCATCATCATGAGCTGGCCCGGCCTGAACGGCAGTTACTGAGTCCGGAAATTCGATTTATTACCGATAAGATTGAATCCTTCGATTTTAAACAGCGTCGACTGTACGGTGCCAGTAAGCAATATTACGACTGGGATCTGCTGGTTATCGCAACCGGCTGCTCGCCTTTCCCGCAAAAAATCCCTGGCCTTGCCGAAGCGGGCGACCATTTTTATCAATACGCGGCGGCAAGACAATTAGCGCATAAGCTCTCCACCATTAAAAAGGGGCGAATATTTATTACCGTCTCTTTCCCGGAAACGCCGAATGTTCCCCATCAGTGCGGCATCGCCCCTATTGAAACCACGCTTATGGTTGACGACTATCTTCGCCAGCGCGGTGTACGTAATCAGGTTGAGATTGTTTATACCTATCCGACCGTCGCGCAGCTGCTGCGAAACTGCCTGTTCCTGCAGCGTCCGGTTGGGGAGGAGCTGGGCGATATTTTTGCTGCCAAAGGAATACAGCACCAGCGCGGTTTTACGTTAAGCCATGTCGATCCTGACAGCAAAATTGCCTATTCCGCCGAGGGCGACTCGCAGAACTTCGACATCCTGATGGCAACGCCTCCCATCAGGGCGGTCGACGCGGTGCGTAATACGGGACTCAGTGAGGTTCAGAACGGTGAAGGCTGGCTGCCGACGGATCACCAGACGCTGGGCGTCTACGGTTTAGAAGGCGTATATGTGATCGGCGATACCGTCGATCTGCCGATCAGTAAAGCGGGAGGGTCGTGCCACAACCAGGCGCCCGTCATTGCTGACAACATTGTGGCGGAGCTCTACGGCAGACCGCCCGGAAGCGGTAACCATTATGATGGACGGGTTCAGGCCGTCGCGCAGATGGGGCTCTGGGCCGGCATGCCGTTGGTATATGACTATCGCAATGACGTGACCCCCATGCCGGCGACAAAACTCGGCGGCATGCTGCGAAACGGTTTTAACCGTGGTCTCTATTGGGGCGTCGTGAGGGGGATGTTCTGATGAGTGACCAGGTACAGTTACTAAAAAGCCTTGCCCCACTTATGGCGGGCAATCGCCTGAATAATCTGGTTGATCTGCTTGCCGTCGTCGCAGACCTGCTGGAAATGGCCGATAACGCGATGGTCGAAAAACTGGCTGGCGTTTTTGACGATGTCGTGACCGTCGGCTGGGAAGGGGGAACCGCGCTACGCATGGCGTGGGGGGAGCAGGTTAACCGGGAAGGGGATATTTCGCTTCGTCAGGTGTTTACTATGCTCAACGACCCTGATACCCGCCGCGGCATCATGCTTTTGCTGCGCGTGTTACAGATTACGGGGCAGCGTCTAAATGCCCTCGCTTCGGTCAGCTATCCTGAGTGTCCTGAGATCGAAAACCGCTAAGATCGGGCGGATGTTCACCGGAAACGGCGATTATGCCGGGTAGCGGGTTTATGTTACCCGGCCTGTTGAGCGGTACCGTGGGCTATTTATCCCCACCACCCAACCGGTACGCCAGCGCCACCACCAGCGACTGTACCAGGCACAGCGTTGCCGACTGTGACCGGAACGCATCCACCTGCGCCTCTTTCACCACAAAGCAGAGATCGCTGAACGTCGCCAGGGGGCTTATCTGGCTGTCCGTAATCACAATCTGCCGTGCGCCGACGCTGGCGGCGGTTTCGCTGACCATCACCGTCTCTTCCGCGTACGGCGAGAAGCTGATCGACACCACAATGTCCCGCGCCTTAATGCGGCTGATCTGCTCGCGCAGCATCCCGCCCATGCCGTCGAGCAGGATAGGGCGACACTCGAGGTGGCTCAGGGCGTAGGTCAGATACGCGGCAACGCTAAAGGAGCGGCGCAGTCCGGCGATGTAGATGGTGTCAGCATCTGCCAGCAGCTGTACCGCGCGCTCCAGCATCTCCGGCTCGGCGCGGGCGGCTAACTGCTGTAGCGCCTGCGCGTTCGAGCGGGCGAACTCCTGCAGGATATCGAGCGGCGTTTCCGGCACGGCCTCGCTCTCCATTTCGCGGAACAGCCGGGCGCGGTCGCTGTAGCTGGCGGTCTCCTCAACCAGGTTCATACGAAACAGCTGTTTCATTTCGTTGAAGCCGGTGAAGTCAAAGGCGTTGGCAAAGCGGATCAGCGTCGACGGCGGCACGTCGGCGCGCTCGGCAATGACGGCAACCGTATCAAAGGCCACGCTGTTGGTATTATCCAGCACGTAGCGGGACACCTGCTGCAGCCTCTTGCTCAGGCTATCGTAGCGATCGCGGATTTGCTGCTGCAGTTCGTTCAGGCTGGTTGCTGTCGTCATGTTATCCCCCAAATACAGTCTTATGATTCTAAACGCAAAACCGCGTCTTTTAAATGTCGGCCATCCATCTGGCAGCAAAAATGAAACAGAAGCTTCAGTCATTTCCTCGCCCGAAATCCCTTAATAGCGCACGCGGCGTCAGTGTTGCTGGCTGTTAACATAAAAATCCATCCTTGATCACATTAATCATTATTTATTTTATTTCAACTTAAAATGGAATATTTGTTTCATATATAGTGTTCAGTACACAGCGTTCAGGTAACAGTCACGTATCAACAGCGAGAGGTTAAGGATGGAGACGGTAGCGAATTTTATTCACGGCGAATGTGTCACCGGTTCAGGCCAGCGCGTTCAGGCGATCTTCAACCCGGCCACCGGCGAGCAAATCCGCCAGGTGGTGATGAGTACGGCGCGGGAAACCGAACAGGCGATTGCCGCCGCGCAGCAGGCGTTTCCTGCGTGGGCGCGCCAGGCTCCGCTTAAGCGCGCGCGCGTGATGTTCCGCTTCAAGGCGCTGCTGGAGGAGAACATGGAGCGCCTGGCCCGCATCATCAGCGAAGAGCACGGCAAGGTCTTCTCCGACGCGGTGGGTGAACTGACCCGCGGTCTGGAAGTGGTGGAATTTGCCTGCGGTATCCCGCATCTGCAAAAGGGTGAACACTCGGCGAATGTCGGTACCGGCGTCGACAGCCACTCGCTGATGCAGCCGCTCGGCGTCTGCGCCGGGATCACGCCGTTTAACTTCCCGGCGATGGTGCCGATGTGGATGTTCCCGATTGCGCTGGCGACCGGCAACACCTTCGTGCTGAAACCCTCTGAAAAAGATCCCTCTCTTGCGCTCGCGCTGGCCCAGCTGCTGAAAGAGGCTGGCCTGCCGGACGGCGTCTTCAACGTGGTGCAGGGAGATAAGGAATCCGTTGACGTGCTCCTGACCGACCCGCGCGTACAGGCGGTGAGCTTTGTCGGCTCCACGCCGATTGCGGAATACATTTACCAGACCGCGTCCGCCCACGGTAAGCGCTGTCAGGCGCTGGGCGGCGCGAAAAACCACTGCATTCTCATGCCGGATGCCGACATGGAGATGGCGGCCAACGCCATTATGGGCGCGGCCTACGGCGCGGCGGGGGAACGCTGCATGGCGCTCTCGGTGGTACTGGTTGTGGGGGATAAAACCGCCGATGACCTCTGCGCCCGGCTGGAAAAACAGATTGCCGCGCTGCGCGTCGGGCCGGGCCTGGACCAGACGCCGGAAAACGAAATGGGGCCGCTTATCTCCTCCGCGCACCGCAGCAAGGTGCTGGGCTACATCGACAGCGGCGAGTCGCAGGGGGCAAAACTTCGCGTGGACGGTCGCGGCTTCAGCGTGAAGGGGCACGAGCAGGGCTACTTCGTCGGGCCGACGCTGTTCGATAACGTCACCCCGGAGATGACCATCTATAAAGAAGAAATTTTCGGCCCGGTACTTTCTGTGGTGCGCGTAGCAGATTACGCCAGCGCGGTGGATCTGATTAACCGCCATGAATATGGTAATGGCTCAGCGATTTTCACCCGCGACGGCGGCTGCGCTCGCCGCTTCTGCGAAGAGGTGCAGGCGGGCATGGTGGGAGTCAACGTGCCGATCCCGGTGCCGATGGCGTTCCACAGCTTCGGCGGCTGGAAGCGCTCGATTTTTGGCGCGCTCAACGTCCACGGCAGCGACGGCGTGCGCTTCTACACCCGAATGAAAACCATCACCGCGCGCTGGCCGGAAATGCAGCAGGAGACAAGCGCTGCGTTCTCCATGCCGACGCTGGGCTGACAGGAGGCGTTATGCAAACCGAACGTATGACCATGGCCCAGGCGCTGGTCCGGTTCCTTAATCAACAGTACGTCAGCGTGGATGGCAATGAAACGCCCTTTGTCGAGGGCGTGGCGACCATCTTTGGGCACGGCAACGTGCTGGGTATCGGCCAGGCGCTGGAGCAGGAGCCCGGTCATCTGAAAATCATGCAGGGGTGCAACGAGCAGGGTATCGCTCACATGGCGACGGGATTCGCCAAACAGCACCGCCGCCAGCGCATTTTTGCCGTCACCTCCTCGGTCGGGCCGGGCGCCGCCAATATGGTGACCGCCGCGGCAACCGCCACCGCGAACCGCATCCCGCTTTTACTGCTGCCGGGCGATATCTACGCCAGCCGACAGCCGGACCCAGTGCTGCAGCAGATCGAGCAGTATCACGATCTCAGCATCAGCACCAACGACTGCTTCCGTCCGGTCTCCCGCTACTGGGACCGCATTAACCGCCCCGAGCAGCTGATGAGCGCCATGCTAAGCGCGATGCGAACGCTTACTGACCCCGCCAATACCGGGGCGGTGACCATCTGCCTGCCGCAGGACGTGCAGGGAGAAGCCTGGGATTACCCGCTGAGCTTCTTCGCGCGTCGCGTGCACCACATTGAGCGTCGTCCGCCTGACCCGCAGCGTCTGGCGCAGGCGCGGGCGCTGATCGCCCGCAAACGTCGTCCGCTGGTGGTGTGCGGCGGCGGTGTGCGCTATTCCGGCGCGCATGAGGCGTTTCGCGAATTTGTCGAGACGCTGCAGCTGCCGTTTGCCGAAACCCAGGCCGGAAAGGGGGCGCTGGTAAGTGACCACCCACTTAATCTGGGCGGCGTAGGGGTAACGGGGGGAATGGCCGCTAACCAGCTTGCGCCACAGGCTGACCTGGTGATCGGCATCGGCACCCGCCTGACCGATTTTACCACCGGCTCTAAGGCGCTCTTTTCCCACCCGGACGTTGAATTCCTGCTGCTGAACGTGGCCGAGTTTGACGCCCTGAAGCTGGACGCCACCGCGCTGATTGCCGATGCCCAAACCGGACTCCAGGCATTAACCCACGCGCTCAGGGATTACCGCAGCGGCTGGGGAGAAACGATCGCCCAGGCGAAATCCGCCTGGCGCGACGAGTGCCGCCGCCTGTGGGATCGCCAGTGGCGCCCTGACGACGCGCCTGAAGTGGCGGGGCACATGGATGCGCAGCTGGCGGAATACGGCGAGACGCTCAACACCCGCCTGACCCAGACGCGGGTGCTGGGGCTGATCAACCAGCATGTTGAAGATAACGCCGTTGTGGTGGGCGCGGCCGGTTCGCTGCCGGGCGATTTACAGCGCCTCTGGCAGGTCAAAACGCCGGACAGCTATCACCTGGAGTACGGCTACTCCTGCATGGGCTACGAGATTGCGGCGGCCATCGGCGCGAAGCTCGCCAGACCCGGGCTGCCGGTGTACGCCATGGTGGGGGATGGCTCCTACATGATGCTGCACTCCGAGCTGCAAACCGCCGTGCAGGAGGGGATTAAGGTCACCGTTTTGCTGTTTGATAACGCCAGCTTCGGCTGCATCAACAACCTGCAGATGGGGCACGGGATGGGCAGCTTTGGCACGGAAAACCGCCAGCGCAACCCGGAAACCGGGCGGCTCGACGGGCCGCTGGTGAAGGTCGATTTCGCGCAAAACGCGGAGAGCTACGGCTGCCGCGCGTGGCGGGTAAACGATGAGCAAAGCCTGCTGGCAGCGCTGGAGGCGTCCCGGGCGCATCCGGGCCCGACGCTGCTGGACATCAAGGTGCTGCCGAAGACCATGACCCACGATTACGCCTCCTGGTGGCGAACCGGTGACGCGCAGGTGGCAGAGTCGTCTGCCGTGCGTGAGGCCGCGGAGCACACCCAGGCGCAGGTGAAAAAAGCCCGCCAGTATTGAGATTTCTCTTCGTAACGAAATTTTCATTTCATTTTGTTTTCCCCCTCACCCCGGCCCTCTCCCCAGAGGGGCGAGGGGGAAAAGCCCGCACTCAACCGTCCTCTCTCCCCTCTGGGGAGAGGGTTAGGGTGAGGGGCATCCCTTCCTCAATGTTGTGAGATTGATAACAAAATTTATCTCATTCATCTCAAAAATGTTAACCCGCACTCAAAAACATAATTTTCACTATTTATAAAAATGAAATAAATGTTTTATTTATGGGGTCGTTAGTTCACAGCATTCACCAACACCGGGAGCCGTTATGTTTAACATTGCTTTACTGGGCGCTGGCCGAATTGGCCAGGTACATGCAGCTAACATCGCCAGCCACGGCGCGACCACGCTCTGGTCCGTGGTTGACCCGAATCAGGAATTTGCCACCCGCATCGCCACCCAATATCAGGCCCGCCAGCAGAGCCTCATTGAGGCGATGACCGACCCTGACGTTCATGCCGTGCTGATCGCCTCCGCCACCGATACCCACGCGGATCTGATTGAAATGGCCGCCCGCCACGGTAAGGCCATCTTCTGCGAAAAGCCGGTACACCTTGACCTCGCCCGCGTGCGCGACTGCCTGAAGGTGGTTAAAGAGTACGACGTGCCGCTGTTCATCGGCTTTAACCGCCGCTTTGACCCGCAGTTCCGCCGCGTGAAAACCGACGCCCAGGCCGGGCGCATCGGCAAACCGGAATCGCTGCTCATCATCTCCCGCGATCCGTCTCCGCCGCCCGCAGAGTACGTGCGCGTCTCCGGCGGCATGTTTCGCGATATGACCATTCACGACTTCGACATGGCCCGCTTCATCATGGGCGAAGAGCCGGTGTCGGTGTATGCCCAGGGCAGCAACCTGGTGGATCCGGCGATTGGCGAGGCGGGGGATATCGACACCGCGTTTATCGTTCTGAAATACGCCTCCGGCGCAATGGCGACCATCGTCAACAGCCGCCGCTCATCTTACGGCTACGACCAGCGCCTGGAGCTGCACGGCTCCGAAGGGCTGCTGTGCGCGGGCAATATCCTGGAAAACCAGGTGCAGCACTATGGCAAACAGGGCTGCACCAGCGCGCTGCCGGAACACTTCTTCCTGCAGCGCTACAAATCCGCTTACGCCGCGGAATGGGAACACTTTGTTGCGGTATTACGCGGCGAAGCGGTGCCTGACTGCAGCGGCGATGATGGTGAACGTGCGCTGTACCTTGCGGATAAAGCGCTGGAGTCGCTGCGTAGCCAGCGCGAGATCGTCCTCTAAACACACCAACCCTACACAGAGAGACATAATAATGAAAAAACTGATCTTAGCCGCCCTCATCGCCATGACATCCGGGGCCGCCCTCGCCGAAAACGAGCAGATTGTTTTCAGTACGCCAAACCTGGCGATGCCGTTTGAAGTTCACATGCAGCGCACGGCGGTGAAAGCCGCAAAAGAGATGGGCGTGAAGCTTCAGGTACTGGACGGGCAGGGCAGTTCACCGAAGCAGGTGGCTGACCTGGAAAACGCCATCACCCGCGGGGCGCAGGGCTTTATCGTCTCCCCGAACGACGTGAACGCGGTCTCCAGCGCGGTGGATGAAATTCAGGATGCGAAGCTGCCGGTGGTCACCCTTGACCGCTCCGTCGACAGCCAGAAGAAAGTGCCGCACTTTGGCGCCAACAACTACAAAGGCGGCCAGGCGATTGGCGACTTCGTTAAAACCAAATTCCCCGACGGCGCGGAGATCATTCTGCTGACCGGCCAGCCGGGCTCCTCCTCCAATATTGAACGCACTAAGGGGATCCGCGACAGCCTGAAGGCGGGCGGGGATAAGTACAAGATCGTCGCCGATCAGACCGGCAACTGGATGCGTTCCGAAGGGATGCGCATCGTTGAAAGCGTGCTGCCCTCGCTGCCGAAACGCCCGCAGGTGATCCTCTCCGCCAACGACGACATGGCGCTGGGGGCGATTGAAGCGCTGCAAAGCCAGGGCGTGAAGCCGGGTGAGATCCTCGTAACCGGGTTTGATGCGGTGCCGGAAGCGCTGGCCCGCGTGCGCGACGGCTGGCTGGCGGTAACGGCGGATCAGCGTCCGGGCTTTGCGGTGCAGACGGCGATGAGCCAGCTGGTGGCCAATGTACGCGAGAAGAAAGCCATCACCGGGGCCGACTACCCGCCGACGCTGATCACCAAAGAGAACCTGCAGCAGGCTGAGCGTATCGGTGAGGCCGGTAACTGATATGTCCCGAGCCGCCTTTGGCGGCTCATCATGAGGAGGAGCAGACCGATGTCGCAACCCTTACTGAAAGTGACCGACCTGGCAAAAAGCTTTTCCGGCGTCTGGGCGCTGAGCAGCGCCCAACTGACCGTCGGCGCGGGGGAGATCCACGCCCTGCTGGGGGAAAACGGGGCGGGAAAATCCACGCTACTGAAGGCGCTCGCGGGCGCGCAGCCGCAAACCCGCGGGGATATCTGGTTCAACGGCGAAACGCTGCCGGTGGACGACTCCCCGGTGGAACGCCAGAACAAGGGCATTATCACCATCTATCAGGAATTCAACCTGCTGCCCAACATGACCGTCGCGGAAAACATGTTTCTCGGGCGCGAGCCGCGCAGGCGTAACCTGATCGTCGACGAAAAGGCGGTCAACCAGGAGGCGCAGGTTATTCTCGATTACCTGCAACTGAACGTTGCGCCGACTACCCCTGTCGCCCGTCTGAGCGTCGCCCAGCAGCAGATGGTGGAGATCGCCAGGGCGCTGACCCTCAACGCCCGCTTGATCATCATGGACGAGCCCTCCGCCGCGCTGAGCGACAGCGAGGTGGAAAGCCTGCACCGCGTGGTGCGGGAGCTTAAAAACCGCGGCGTGAGCATTATTTACGTTACCCACCGCCTGCACGAAGTTTTCCAGCTCTGCGATCGCTTCACCGTTTTCCAGGACGGCCGTTTCACCGGCACCGGCGCGGTGGCGGAGACTAACGTCGAACAGCTGATCCGACTGATGGTCGGGCGCGACGTGGCCTTTAACCGCCGCCCCGCCAGTGAAACCCATCATGAAGACAAACCCGTCCGCCTGGCGGTGAAGGGGCTGAGCCGCGAAAAGCCGCCGCTGGATCCGCACGGTATCGCCCTGCACGACATCAGCTTCCACGTCCACGCCGGGGAAGTCTTAGGCATTGCCGGGCTGGTGGGGGCGGGACGTACCGAGGTGGCCCGCTGCCTGTTTGGCGCAGACGCGTTTACCTCGGGGAGCTTTGAGCTGGACGGCGTGCCGTACCAGCCGCGCGACCCGCTGTATGCCCTCGATCAGGGCGTGGCGCTGGTGCCGGAAGATCGCAAAAAAGAGGGGGCGGTGCTGGGGCTGTCCATTCGCGACAACCTGTCGCTCTCCTGTCTCTCCTCGCTGCTGCAGTGGCGCTGGTTCGTGAACACCCGCAAAGAGGACGATCTGATTGAGTCCTACCGCCAGGCGCTGCAGATCAAAATGGTCAACAGCGCGCAGGAGGTGCGCAAGCTCTCCGGCGGCAACCAGCAAAAGGTGATCCTCGCGCGCTGCATGGCGCTTAACCCGCGGGTGCTGATCGTCGATGAGCCGACGCGCGGCATCGACGTGGGGACCAAATCGGAAGTGCACCAGGTGCTGTTTGACATGGCGAAAAAGGGCGTGGCGGTGATCGTGATCTCCTCCGATCTGCCTGAAGTGATGGCGGTGTCTGACCGGATCATCACCCTCAGCGAAGGCCGGGTGACCGGCGAGATCCACGGTGACGACGCTAACGAAGAACGGCTGATGACAATGATGGCCATCAACCACAACGCCCTGAACGCGGCATAACGGAGTTTCTCATGACGCAGATGATTTCTAAAACGCAGGCCCCGGTCAAACGCGCCGGACGCATCGATCCCATCGCCTTCTTCGAGCGCTTCGGGGTGCTGATTTTCATGATCCTGCTGCTGATCTTCTTCCAGTCGCAGAACAGCAACTTTTTCTCTGAACGCAATATTTTCAACATCCTGACCGAAGTCTCCATCTACGGGATCATGGCCGTGGGGATGACGTTCGTCATTCTGACCGCCGGGATCGACCTCTCCGTGGGCTCCATTCTGGCGGTGTGCGCAATGACCGCAGCGTACGTGATCAAGGGTGATAACTTCACCACCGTAGACCCGAATGCATGGGGCGGCATGAGCTGGCTGATCGGGCTGGGGATATGTCTGGCGATGGGCACGGCGATTGGCTTCCTGCACGGCCTGGGCGTCACCCGCCTGCGCCTGCCGCCGTTCATCGTCACCCTCGGCGGGATGACCATCTGGCGCGGCCTGACGCTGGTGATTAACGACGGCGCGCCGATCGCCGGTTTCGATCAGGGCTACCGCTGGTGGGGGCGCGGGGAGCTACTCGGCATCTCCATTCCGATCTGGATCTTTGCCATCGTCGCCGTCGGCGGCTATCTGGCGCTGCACAAAACCCGCTGGGGCCGCTTCGTCTACGCCATCGGCGGCAACCCGGAGGCGGCGCGTCTGGCGGGGGTCAACGTCAAGCGCGTGCTGGTCAGCGTCTACGTGCTGATCGGCTGTCTGGCGGGGCTGGCGGGCTTCATCCTGAGCGCGCGTCTGGGGAGCGCCGAGGCGGTGGCCGGGATCTCCTTTGAGCTGCGCGTCATCGCCTCGGTGGTGATTGGCGGTACCTCGTTGATGGGCGGCTACGGGCGCATCGGCGGCACCATTATCGGCTCCATCATCATGGGCATTCTGATTAACGGCCTGGTGCTGATGAACGTCTCGGCCTACTACCAGCAGATTATCACCGGATTAATTATCGTTCTGGCGGTGGCATTCGATACCTATGCCAAAAGCCGTCGCGGCGCACTGTGAGGAACACGATGAAAGAGGTTCGTATTGGATTAATTGGCACCGGGTATATCGGCAGGGCGCACGCTATCGCCTATGCCCAGGCCCCGACGGTGTTCAACCTGCGCGGCAGGCTGGTGCGCGAGATGGTAGCGGAAGTCACGCCGGAGCTGGCGGCAGAGCGCGCGCGGGCGTTTGGCTTCAACCGTTCCACGGGCGACTGGCGGGCGCTGGTGGCCGACCCGGCCATTGACGTGGTGGATATTTGCTCACCTAACCACCTGCATAAGGAGATGGCGCTGGAGGCGATCCGCCACGGCAAGCACGTCTACTCGGAGAAGCCGCTGGCGCTTAACGCCCACGACGCGCGCGAGATGGTCGACGCCGCGAAGCGGGCCGGTGTGAAAACGCTGGTGGGGTTCAACTACATGAAGAACCCGACGGCGCAGCTGGCGAAGGAGATTATTGCCCGCGGCGAGATTGGCGAAGTGATCCACTTCTACGGCACCCACAACGAAGACTATATGGCCGACCCGCGCGCTCCCATTCACTGGCACTGCTTTAAAGAGACCGCCGGGCTGGGCGCACTGGGCGACCTCGCGGCGCATATCGTCAATATGGCCCAGTACCTGGTGGGTGATATCGAGCAGGTCTGCGGCGATCTGAAGATCGTGGTCCCTGAACGCCCGGCAAAGGCCGGATCGTCAGATATGATTGCCGTTGAAAACGAGGATCAGGCCCACGCGATGGTGCGTTTTGCGGGCGGGGCGCAGGGCGTGATTGAAACCTCCCGCGTTGCCTGCGGCCGCAAGATGGGGCTGTCGTACGTCATCACCGGGACGAAGGGCGCCATCAGCTTCACCCAGGAGCGCATGGCCGAGCTGAAGCTCTATCTGCATGACGATCCGGTGAACCGTCAGGGGTTCCGCACGCTGCTCGTCGGCCCGGCGCACCCGGACTACGCCGCGTTCTGCATGGGCGCGGGCCACGGGATTGGCTTTAACGATCAAAAAACGGTGGAGGTGCGCGACCTGGTGGACGGGATTGCCGCCGACGCGCCGATGTGGCCGGACTTCGAAGAGGGCTGGAAGGTGTCGCGCGTGCTGGACGCGATTGCGCTCTCGCACCGGGAAGGCCGCTGGCTGAACGTGAACGACATTGTCTGATGAGGTATCAACGTGGAAAAGCAGTTTGATGTGATATGCATGGGCCGCGTGGCGGTAGACCTCTACAGCCAGCAGATTGGTGCCCGCCTGGAAGATGTGTCGAGCTTCGCCAAATACCTCGGAGGATCCTCCGGCAACGTGGCGTACGGCACCGCGCGCCAGGGCCTGCGCTCGTCGATGCTGGCGCGCGTTGGCGATGAACATATGGGCCGCTTCCTGCGGGAAGAGCTCAGCCAGGTGGGCTGCGATACCAGCCATCTGATTACCGATAAACAACGCCTCACGGCGCTGGTGCTACTTGGCATTAAAGACCGGGACACCTTTCCCTTAATTTTTTATCGCGATAACTGCGCGGATATGGCCATTACGGCCAGCGATGTGGACGAAAGCTACATTGCCTCCGCACGTTGTCTTGCCATCACCGGGACTCACCTTTCTCATCCGCAGACCCGCGAGGCGGTGCTGACGGCGCTGGGCTATGCCCGCCGTCACGGCGTGCGCACGGTGCTGGACATCGACTACCGTCCGGTGCTGTGGGGGCTCACCTCCTTAGGCGACGGCGAAACGCGCTTTATCGCCGCCGATAAGGTCACCCGCGAGCTGCAGGAGGTGCTGCACCTCTTCGACGTCATTGTCGGCACCGAAGAGGAGTTTCACATTGCAGGCGGCAGCAAGGATACCCTGCAGGCGCTGGGGCAGGTGCGCGCCGTCAGTCAAGCCACGCTGGTCTGCAAGCGCGGCGCGCTTGGCTGCTCGGTCTATACCGACGCCATTCCGCCCCGGCTGGACGACGGCCTGACGGTCACCGGCGTGCGCGTGGAGGTGCTGAACGTCCTCGGCGCGGGGGACGCGTTTATGTCCGGCCTGCTGCGCGGCTACCTGAACGACGAGGGCTGGGAGCAGGCGTGCCGCTATGCCAACGCCTGTGGCGCGCTGGTGGTCTCGCGCCACGGCTGTGCCCCGGCGATGCCGAGCAAAATCGAGCTGGATGACTATCTTTCCCGCGCCGCGAACGTACCGCGCCCGGATCTCGACCCGCGTCTTAACCATCTCCACCGGGTGACCACCCGCCGCCGCGAATGGCCGGAGCTGTGCGTAATGGCGTTCGATCACCGCAGCCAGCTTGAGGATATGGCGATGCAGTGCGGCGCGTCGCTTAAGCGCATTCCGGCACTGAAGCAGCTGATCCTGCAGGCCAGCCGCGAGGCGGCGAGCCGCGCCGGGCTGGAGGGCAAAGCCGGTCTGCTGTGCGACGGCACCTTTGGTCAGGACGCGCTGAACGCGATCACCGGGGAAGGATGGTGGATTGGTCGCCCCATCGAGCTGCCGGGCTCCCGGCCGCTGGAGATGGAGCACGGCAACATCGGCACCCAGCTTATCAGCTGGCCGCAGGAGCACGTGGTGAAGTGTCTGGTCTTCTTCCATCCGGAAGATGCCCACGGCCTGCGCCTGGAACAGGAGCAGAAAATTGCCGAGGTGTACCACGCCTGCTGCCGGTCCGGGCACGAGCTGCTGCTGGAGGTGATCCTGCCTGCGACCATGCCGCGCAGCGACGAGCTCTACCTGCGCGCCATCTCCCGCTTCTACAACCTGGGCATCTACCCGGACTGGTGGAAGCTGCCGCCGCTTTCCGCCGACGGCTGGACGGCGCTCGGCGAGATTATAGACCGCCGGGACCCGCACTGCCGCGGGGTGGTGATCCTCGGCCTGGACGCCCCGGCAGAACAGCTGCGCGCCGGCTTCAAAGCCGCAGCGGGGCAGCCGCTGGTAAAAGGCTTCGCCGTGGGGCGCACGCTGTTTGGCGATGCCTCCCGCGCATGGCTGAAGCACGATATTGACGATGCGCAGCTGGTGGCGCGCATCCGGGACAATTACCTGCAGCTTATCGCCTGGTGGCGCGAGCGCGGACACGCATAATGGAGACGACAATGAGTGTGCAATTAGGCATTAACCCGCTGACGTGGACGAACGACGATCTGCCTTCCCTCGGCGCGGAGACGTCGCTGGAGACCTGTCTGAGCGAAGGGAAAGAGGCCGGTTTCGCCGGCTTCGAGCTGGGCAACAAATTCCCGCGCGAAGCGCGCCTGCTTGGCCCGATTTTGCAGCGCCACGACCTGCAACTGGTCTCCGGCTGGTACTCCGGTCGCCTGCTGGAGCGCAGCGTGGAGGAGGAGATTGCCGCCGTGCAGTCCCACCTGACGCTGCTGCGTGAGCTGGGGGCAAAGGTGCTGGTCTTTGCGGAGGTGAGCGGCTGCATTCACGGCGAGCAGCAGACGCCGGTGCATCTGCGCCCGCGCTTCCCGCATGAGCGCTGGAAGGAGTACGGCGAGAAGCTCACCGAATTTGCCCGCTACACCCAGCAGCAGGGGGTGCAGATTGCCTACCATCACCATATGGGCACGGTGATTGAGTCCGCCGAGGACGTGGACAACCTGATGGCCCACACCGGCGACGAGGTTGGACTGCTGCTGGATACCGGCCACCTGACCTTTGCCGGGGCCGACCCGCTGGCGGTAGCGCAGCGCTGGGCGTCGCGCATCAACCACGTTCACTGCAAAGACGTGCGCGCCGACGTGCTGGCGGACGTCAAAAACCGCAAAACCAGCTTCCTCGATGCGGTGCTGAGCGGCGTGTTTACCGTGCCGGGCGACGGCTGCGTCGATTACCCGCCGATTATGCGGCTGCTGAAGGCGCAGGATTATCACGGCTGGCTGGTAGTCGAGGCGGAGCAGGATCCGGCGATCGCCCATCCGCTGACCTACGCCCGTCTGGGGTACAACAACCTGAGCCGCCTGGCGCGCGACGCCGGACTGATTTGAGGAGGGGACATGTCACGTCTGTTATCACGCTGGCAACAGCCGAACGCAGAGGGGCGAACCCAGTCCGTGACGCCGGAAAGCGCGGGGTGGGGCTACGTCGGGTTTGAGGCGTATGAGCTGCTGGAGGGGCAGACGCTGACGCTGCCCGCCGTCAGGGAAGAACGCTGCCTGGTGCTGGTCGCCGGGCGCGCCTCTATCACCACTCCTTCCGCGCAGTTTAACGATATCGGCGAGCGGATGAGCCCCTTCGAGCGCATCAAACCGTGGGCGGTGTACGTCACTCCGCAGGAAACGGTGCAGGTGAAGGCGCTGACGAAGCTTGAGCTGGCGGTCTGCGCCGCGCCGGGCAAGGGCACGTATCCGACGCGGCTGATAGCCCCGCAGGACATCGACGCCGAGGCGCGCGGCAAGGGCCACAACCAGCGCTACGTGCACAACATTCTGCCGGAAGACAAACCGGCTGACAGCCTGCTGGTGGTGGAGGTATGGACTAACGAGGGCTGCACCAGCTCGTACCCGAGCCACAAGCACGACACGGATAACCCGCCTCAGGAGACATATCTGGAGGAGACCTACTACCATCGCCTCAATCCGGAACAGGGGTTCTGCATGCAGCGGGTCTACACCGACGACAGAACGCTGGATGAGTGTATGGCGGTCTACAATCGCGACGTGGTGATGGTTCCGAAGGGCTATCACCCGGTGGCGACGATGGCCGGGTATGACAGTTACTACCTTAATGTGATGGCCGGCCCGGTGCGCAAATGGATGTTTACGTGGGAAAAGGACCACGCGTGGATTAATCATGATTATCCCGCGGATGGCGGGGGTTGAGACGGCCTTTTTTGTCGGGCGGCGCTGCGCTTACCCGACCTACGAAATCGTAGGCCCGTGCAAGCGTAGCGCCGCCGGGCGAATTGTCCTCAGTGCATCCGCCTCGCCTGCTCAATCGTCCGGGCGATGGCCTCCGGTTGGCTTACCATCGACACGTGGCTCGCCGCCACCTCGGCGGTTTTCGCATGGATCGTCTTCGCCATGGCGCGCTCAAGCTCCGGGTTGATCATTCGGTCATTCTTGCTGACCACAAACCAGCTTGGTTTATCATGCCACGCCGCGTGGGTGACCTTTTCACCAAACGCATCGGCCTTAATTGGCCCCTGCGTGGCCGCGATAGCGTTTTGTTCTTCTGGCTTCACATCCGGCGCGAAGTCCTTCCTGACGGCTCCTGTCGGCAGGAATAAATAGCCGTCAGCCGTTTTGGCAATGCCCGCGCTGCCCGGTGGTGCAGGGTAGCTTCCTGCCAGATCTGCCGTCGACTGGCCGGAATCCGGCGCGAATGCCGCCACATACACCAGCGTTTTTACCCGCGCATCGTTACCCGCCTCGCTAATCACGGTGCCACCCCAGGAGTGGCCCACCAGAACCACGTCACCCTGCGCACGGGCGATGGCCCGCTTTGTGGCCGCAACGTCATCCTTAAGCGAGGTGAGCGGGAGCTGGACGGCAATCACCTCATCGTGCTGCTTCTGCAGCAGGGCGATCACCTTATTCCAGCTGCTGCCGTCGGCAAACGCGCCGTGCACCAGCACAACGCTGGTTTTACTTTGTGCAAAGGCGCTGGCGGAAAAGGCCAGCAGGCCCGCCGTCACTACAGACAGTGCTTTCATCTTCAGACTCCTTAAAAATGGTGGACCGCCGCGTGGGGCGGAACGGTGAATTCAATGGTTTTGTGATCGAGCGGCTTGTGCGTCGGGTCGGCCAGGATAATCGTTACCTTGTGCTTGCCGGCGGGCAGTCCCACCAGGATCACCGGCTCGCCGCTGGCGTCAGCCCAGTGCCACGGCGCGCCGTCCACCACCACGTGAATGTGTCCGATACGCGGGGTTACCTTGAGCGCCTCGGGGCCGAACACCGGTTCGATGCGCAGGTTTTCGGCCCGGTACTGAATAAACACCGCGCCTTTGCTCAGCGGGCCAGCGAGCGGGGGATCGACGATCAGCCTGGCGGGCGGCTGCGGGTGTTCCAGCGGCGCAACGGCGGCAGGGCCGTTAACGTCGGCGGCGCTGAGGCCGCTCAGGGGGGCAGCGCAGACGGAAGACGTCAGGGCGAGCACAGGAAGTAACAGATGCTTGCGAATCATTTCGGTATCTCCTCGTGGGTAATGTCACGAGAGACAGCAGACCATTTTTATGTATCGCGTCTGTTTGCTTATGCGGGATTTTTGTATCGACGCGTAAGCCTGGTGGGAGAGATACAGTGCGATACATTCTGCCCGGGCACAGCAGGACGTTTGCTGGCATGGTGTCTCCAGGCGCATCCATCGGGTGCGGAAACTAACCGGAGAAAACATGATGAATAGTCAAAAAGTCGCTTTGGTTTTCGGCGGGGCGCGTGGTATTGGCGCGGCTATTGCGGCGCGGCTGGCGAAGGAAGGGTATCGCGTTGCCGTGACGTGGGTATCAGGCCCGGATCGGGCTAATGCGCTTGTCTCATCCATTGCTGATGCGGGCGGGCAGGCGCTGGCAATTAACGCGGATAGCGCGGATGCTGCCGCTATACAGGCTGCGGTTGATACCACAGTTAGACATTACGGCAGGCTGGATGTCGCCGTAGTGAACGCAGGCGTACTGCGGCTGGGGATGCTTGAGGAATACTCGCTGGAAGATCTGGATGCCACGCTGTCGGTGAACGTGCGCGGCGTTTTCCTCTCCATTCAGGCGGCGGTAAAAGGGATGGCGGAAGGCGGAAGAGTGATCACCATTGGCAGCAACACCGCAGTGCGGACCGGGCATGCGGGAAGCAGCGTTTACGCAATGAGTAAAGCCGCGGTGGCTGCGATGGTGCAGAACCTGGCGCTGGATCTGGCACCTAAGCGGATCACTATTAACAATATCCAGCCCGGCCCCATCGCCACGGATATGACGGCCGGAATGGCGGAGCAGATCGTGGCGCATATCCCTTTGCAGCGCATCGGGCAGCCGGACGAGATCGCATCGCTTGCCGCATGGCTTGCTGGCGAGGAGTCCGGATATATGACGGGGGCGAGCCTGACAATTGACGGTGGCTTTGTGCTCTAGTCGCTCAGGGCTGGGAGGCCCTGTTGCTGTTGCGATCTCAACATACTTACGGCCAGGCCCGCGATAATTAACGTCAGGCTCATCGAAAACCACAATGTGCCCGTAATACCCAGCGTTTTATTCAGCCATGCAAAGGCAAACGGAGAAGCTGCGGCCATCAGCTGCCCCGGGATGAGAAGCATTCCTGTACGGCTGGCGTAACGTTCCGCGCTGAACAGCTCCAGCGGCAGGGTCGCTTTGATAATGGTTACCAGCCCGTTAATTGCGCCATAGCCCAGCACAAATCCGGCGGCACACCAGACAAACAGGGTGCTGCTCAGCCCGATGAGAAAACAAAGCGGCATGGCAATGGCAGTAAAAAGCGTAAGTTTTAAAGGGGTTAAGCGTGCTCCCGCCAGCACCTCCATAAAGCGTGCGCCCGTCTGGCCGATCCCCCACAGCATGCCGACCGCGACCGGCAGGCCGAAACTGGCGATAAACTCGGGGAGGTGGGTAGAGGTCCCGCTTGAGACAAAGGTAATGAGCGCAATAAAGGTCGCATACAGCCAGCTGTTACGCCTGTCTTGGGGCGAGACCGGCGCGCTCGCTTTTGGCTTCACCACAAAGCGCTGACGCGGGAAGTGGCGAAGAAGCAGGGCGCTCAGTAATCCGGACAGGGCGTAGATCTTCAGCGCGTCCTGCCATGCCATCACATTGAGTAAAGCCTCTCCCAGCGGCCAGAAGACGGCGGACGCCAGCCCGCCCATCAGCGTAATACGTGAGATGGTCCCGCGTGCCTGCTGGCCGTAAAGGTTAACCAGCGCGGCGAACAGTGCGTCATACAGCGACAGGCGCATCCCGAGGCCGCACAGTAGCCAGGCGCAGTACCAGCCAGACAGCGTCCGGGTATACGCCATACCGGCGCAGCTTGCAGCAATCAGCAGCGTTCCGCCCATCACCACCCTCTGTCCGCCAAAGCGCGCCAGCAGACGGGCGACGTAAGGGGAGACCGCCGCCATCACCAGCATCGCCAGCGTCAGGCCGAGGTAAATCTGCGGTGCTGACCAACCCCGGTCGGCTGAAATCGCCCGCGCAAATGTGCCGGGCATATAAAATGAGATCCCCCAGTTGAGGAGTTGATGACATCCGGCAGTGAGGGCAAGGCGACGAGGCAGGGCAGGTGTTTCCATTGTTTTTCATTCCGTTATGCAGTTGTCCTGAGCATAGCGAGCGCGGTATTGTGCTGGCAGGCCTGCAACCTTATGCGCTGTATAAGAGAAACTTTGAATGACGACGCTTAACCTCGGCTATCTCGCGACGTTCCGCCTGGCGATCCAGCGCGGCAGCTTTTCGGCGGCGGCGGATCTGCTGGGCATTTCCCAGCCCGCGGTCAGCATGCAAATACGCCAGCTGGAGCAGTTTCTGCAAACGCGGCTGGTGGAACGTACCGGGCGGGGCATTAAGGCCACGGCGGCCGGAGAGGCATTGCTGGCGCACGGGGAGCGCATTCAGCAGGTCGTGGACGAAACCCTCCTGTCCGTGAGCGCGTTCAGCCACGATGTCAGCGGGACCATTACCCTTGGCACGGGGGCGACGGCCTGCATCCATCTTCTACCGCCCCTGCTGGAACAGCTGCGCCGCGACTATCCGCTCCTGCGGGTGGGCGTAACAACGGGCAACACCCTCGATATCGTCAGGGCCATCGAAGAGAACCGTCTTGATATGGGGCTGGTGACGCTGCCGGTGAGCGGCAGAGCGCTGGACGTTATGCCGGTGATGGACGAGGAGTTTGTTTTTATCGCGGCGCAGGAGCAGCAGGATGCTTTCCGGGAATTAACCCCACAGGCGCTCCATGCTCAGCCGCTGATTGTCTTTGAGTCAGGCAGCAGTACGCGGGCGCTGATTGATGGCTGGTTTGCGGCCAATGGGTTAGCGATCGCGCCGGTGATGCAGCTTGGCAGCATTGAGGCGATTAAGCGTATGGTTCGCGTGGGGCTGGGCTACAGTATCGTTCCGCGAATGGCGGTTGAGCATGACGCTGACCGTGAAGGGCTCTGCGTCATGTCGCTCACGCCCATGCTGCAGCGGCAGCTGGCCATCGTGATGCGGCAGGATAAGATCCTCAGCAAAGGGATTGCCGGGATTATTCGGCTGGTGCAAGACACTGCGGCGGGCTAGCGGTCAGCGGCGTCGACGTTCAGGCTGGACTGCTGTGACTGGGTTTTGTCCTGATGGTGATACCAGGCGCCGATGGAAGAGTAAACGAAGCGGCCAAAGAAAAACAGAAAGCTGATGAGCAGTATGATGCGGGTCATTCGGGTGTTAAAACGGTGTCGTTTGCGCATACGCGTGGCCTGACTCACTCTCTTTTTTCCTGGGCATGCCCTTTTGGGCGACGGTGATATTAAGGCACAGCGGAAAGAGAGGGTCAATTCCGCCATGTGTAAATAACCGTCAACGTATACATTAATTATTGTTATTGAAATTAATAATTGCATTTACCATATTGATAATATGAAGAAAATTATTTCAAAAAAACGCTGTGCAAGGCTTATTTGCGTAAAATAGTTTGATTTATGTCAACGGATTCCCGGCCCTGATATTTAAAATCCCTCCTCCATACCGTTCGCCCTGCATGTCGTCGGGCGGCGCCAGGTCAGGTTGGATGCCTGTCTTTATTTTCCCTCTGGAGAAAAAGGGGTTTAACCGGGCATCTATGAATATTTTCGCTTTCCTGAAAAACAATAAACACCGCTGGTGGGCATTGCCGCTTATTTTACCGGTGGTTTTACTTCCCGTACTGAGCGTGGCGAATACGTTCACGCAGCTGGGCGACGGGATAGTGGCACTTTATTATTTACCGCTCTCGTTTTTGCTTTCGCTGATGATGTTTTTTGGTCCTGGAGCTCTTCCCGGGATCGTGTTGTCGCTGTTTATCCGCTATTACCCGTCGGTCGGGATGTTTGAAACCGTTGCAGGCGTGCTCCATTTTATCGTCCCTTTAGTGCTGAGCTGGGGCGGCTACCGGGTGTTTGCGCCCAGACGCAATATGACGGCGTACGGCGACGTACGGTTGATGGCGCAGCGCATCTTCTGGCAGGCCTTCTGTCCCGCGACGCTGTTTCTGGTGCTGTTCCAGTTTGCGGTGTATCTGGGCGTATATGAGAGCCGCCAGAGCCTGGCGGGGCTTAACCCCCTCAATATTCGCACGCTGATCAACTATCAGGCCTTGCTGGTCAGCGGCCTGACGGGCGTGCCGTTAAGTTATCTGCTGATCCGCCTGATTCGTCATCCGCGCTATCTCAAAAGCCTCGTCTCGCAGATCCGTACCCAGATAGACAAAAAGGTGACGTTCGCTGAGTTTCTGATTTGGGCCATTGCGCTTGGCGGGCTGCTTTCGCTGCTGCTGCTCCCGATGAATGAAAACAGTTCGATTTTCACCACTAACTACACCCTGTCGCTGCTGATGCCGGTGATGCTCTGGGGCGCGATGCGTTTTGGCTATAAGCTGATTTCGATTATCTGGATCCCGATCCTGCTGGTCTCTATTCACTATTTTTACCGCTATATCCCTGTGAACCAGGGGTACGACATTCAGCTGGCGATCACCTCTTCCAGCTATCTGGTCTTCTCGTTTGTGGTGATTTACATGTCGATGCTGGCGACCCGGCAGCGAGCGGTGAACAAACGCGCCCGCAGGCTGGCGCTGCTCGACCCGGTCCTGCATATGCCTAACCTGCGCGCGCTCTCGCGCGCTCTGGCGAAAAACCCCTGGTCGGCGCTCTGTTTACTCCGCGTTCCGGAGCTGGAAATCCTGGGCCGTAACTATGGCGTGTTACTGCGTATTCAGTACAAACAGCAGCTGGCGCAATGGATTAATGGCACGCTCCAGCCCAATGAGCAGGTCTATCACCTGACGGGCTGTGACATGGCGGTTCGCCTTAACGCCGAATCGCACCAGCAGCGGATTGAAACCCTGGACGAGCACATCAAGCAGTTTCGCTTTGTCTGGGACGGCATGCCGCTGCAGCCGCAGGTGGGCGTGAGCTACTGCTATGTGCGTTCGCCGGTTAACCACCTCTATCTGGTGCTGGGTGAGCTGGGCGTGGTTGCCGATCTGTCGCTCTCCTCTAACCACCCGGAAAATCTTCAGCAGCGCGGAGCCGTGCATATGCAGCGCAGCCTGAAGGATAAAGTCGCGGTGATGAGTCGCCTGCAGCGTGCGCTGGATAGCAACGCATTCACGCTGCTCGTTCAGCCCGTGCGCGGCCTGCGTGGCGATAGCTATCACGAGGTCCTGCTGCGGATGACAGACGCAAACGGACTGTTGATCTCCCCTGAACAATTTCTGCCGATAGCCCAGGAGTTTGGCCTCTCTTCGCGGGTGGATTTGTGGGTGCTGGAGCATACGCTGCGCTTCCTTGCCGCGCATCGCGAACGGCTGCCCGGCCAGCGCTTTGCCATTAATCTGGCCCCTTCAACGGTGTGTCGGGTGCAGTTCCCGCTTGAGGTGAGCCGCCTGCTGGTGAAATATGCCATTGAGCCGTGGCAGCTGATCTTTGAAGTCACGGAGTGCAGCACCTTCTGCAACGCGGAGCAGGGGCTCCACATTCTCCGGCAACTGCAGAACATGGGGGTGCGCATTGCGATTGATGATTTCGGTACCGGGTATGCGAGCTACGCGCGGCTGAAAAGCGTGGATGCGGACATTCTCAAAATAGACGGCGACTTCATCCGTAATATCGTCAACAACAGTCTGGATTACCAGATTGTGGCGTCTATCTGCCATCTGGCGCGCATGAAGAAGATGCTGGTGGTGGCGGAATATGTCGAGACCGAAGAGATACGTAGCGCGGTTCACGCGCTAGGTATCGATTATGTGCAGGGCTATCTGATTGGCAGACCGGCACCGCTTGAGTCACTACTGGAAGCTGAGGCGTCCACCGCGGACGCCTGAGCCGTTACGCGGCGACGTCGGCGCTCTCTTCCTCGATTTTGAGCATCCAGCCGGTGACAGCTTCCCAGTACTGCTGCTCTTTTTCCAGGTCCAGCAGGACCAGCGCGTTCTGGCTAAACCAGTCGTGCGGGAAGCTCAGCGTCCAGTGGTGATCGTCGGTTTTCAGCTTCAGCGTCGGCGGCGTGGTGGTCGCCTGCCGCTGATTATTCAGCAGCACGCCCAGACGCAGAAGCTGAATTAACGGCAGGAACTGCTTTTTCTTAAACAGCGTGAAGCGCGGCAGATCGTCGAGCTTGATGGCTTTGCGGTGATAGCGCACCAGGGTTGCCATCATGCTTTGCTGCTCCTGGTTGAAGCCGGGCAGATCGCTGTTTTGCAGAATATAGGCCGAGTGGCGGTGCATCCCGCTGTGGTTGATGTTCAGCCCCACTTCGTGCAGCATCGCGGCCCATTTCAGCAGGGCGGCAAGCTGCGGGTGCGCGAGCTTGGGGTTCTGCTCCTGCCACTGTTCGTACATCTGCACCGTGGTTTCCAGCACGCGCTTCGCCTGCTCGCGGTCGATGTTGTACTGGTTGGCCAGGCTCTGGGCGGTGCGGCTGCGAATATCCTGATGACGGAAGCGGCCTTCCATCTCATACAGCACCCCCTCACGCAGCGCGCCGTCGGAGAGGCGCAGCTCTTTAATCGCCAGCGCGTCGAATACGCCGCAGAGAATAGCCAGACCCGGCACGAAGACTGCCTTACGCTCGTCGGAAAGCCCCGGCAGGCTTAAGGCGTCAAAACTTTTATGCTTCAGCACCTCTTCAGTCAGCAGGGTCAGGCGTTCAGGCGTGATAAAGCCGTCTTTTTCACCCATCGCAAGCAGCACCTCATGCGCCGCCTTGATGGTGCCCGACGCGCCCAGCGCCACGTTCCAGCCCTGAATGCGGTACTGCCAGGCCAGGTTTTCCAGCTTCTGGATCGCAGCCATTTTCGCCCGCTGGAAGTTCTCGCGGGAGATGGTGCCGCCCGGGAAGTACATCTGCGCGAAGCTGACGCAGCCCATACGACGGCTCTCCACCAGGCGAGGCTCAAAATCTTCGCCGATCACCAGCTCCGTTGAGCCACCGCCGATGTCGATCACCAGCTTGCGGCCTTTTTCCGGCTGGGTGTGTTCAACGCCCATGAAAATCAGACGCGCTTCCTCATTACCGGAGATGATCTCAATCGGGTAGGGGATCACTTTTTCGGCCCGCTTGAGGAACTCCGGCGCGTTCAGCGCCTGGCGCAGAGTGTGGGTGCCCACGATGCACACGCTGGAGGGCGAGAAGCCCTGCAGGCGTTCAGCAAACAGCGACAGGCAGTTCAGGCCGCGCTCCATCGCCTCTTCGCTGAGCATGCTGCGCTCATCAAGCCCATCCGCCAGGTGTACGCGCTGCTTCAGACGACCGATGATCTGCAGCGCGCCATCCACCTCACGGGCGATGACCATGTGAAAACTGTTAGAGCCAAGATCGACCGCGGCGAATTCCTGCGGGCGTGGGGTCTTATCATTTATCGGCATAGGTTAATCGGGTTGCTCGAGTGATTTGATATAGTCGTAAATCGCCAACTGTGACCGCACTTTACGGCGATTGCCGCGCGGTACGTAGCGGTTACTGAGTTCTTTGTCGATATAGCGCGCTTTTACCGTATCGCTGAACAGGATCTCGATAATGTCGAGGATACGCTGTTTCAGACGCGGATCCAGCAGCGGGGTTGCGACTTCAATTCGATAGTCAATATTGCGCGTCATCCAGTCTGCCGAAGAGAGATAGACCTGTTTATCGCCCGCATTATCGAAAATATAGACCCGATCGTGCTCCAGGTAGCGGTCAACGATGCTGATAACGCGAATATTGTCGCTAATGCCTTCCAGTTCGGGGATAAGCGAGCACATGCCGCGGATCAGCAGGTTAACCGGCACACCGGAGCTGGACGCTGCATAGAGCCTGTCCACCAGTCCTTTGTCGACCAGGTTGTTAAGCTTCAGCGTGATGCCGGACGACAAGCCTTTCTGGGCATTGGCGATCTCTTTATCGATCATATCGTACAGCAGGCGGCGCGAGTTCTGCGGGGAGACCAGCAGATAATCGAAGCTTACCGGGCGGTACGGGTTTTCGATAAAGTTAAAGACCCGGCGCACCTCGTTAGTGATGCGGGCATCGGCGGTCAGCAGCGAGTAGTCGGTGTAAATCCGTGCGGTTTTTTCGTTAAAGTTCCCGGTGCCGATGTGGGCATAACGCACCACGTCGTCGCCCTCTTTGCGCGAAATCAGGAACAGCTTGGCGTGAATTTTCAGCCCCGGCGCGGAGAAGATCACGTGCACGCCCGCTTCCGTCAGACGGCGCGCCCAGTGAATGTTTGCCTCTTCGTCGAAGCGCGCCTGCAGCTCAACCACCACGGTCACTTTTTTGCCGTTGTGCGCCGCGTGGATCATCGCGTCGATGATGCGGGAATCTTTTGCCACGCGGTAGATGTTGATTTTGATCGCCAGCACGCTCGGGTCGAAGGAGGCCTGACGCAGCAGCTCCAGCACGTGCTCAAACGTGTGATACGGATAGTAGAGCAGCACGTCGCGCTCGCGAATGGCGTCGAACCCGTTGCGGAACTTATCGAACCACAAATGGCGCAGTCGCGGCAGCGGCTTGTTCACCAGATTGGCTTTGCCGACGTTCGGGAAGCCAATAAAGTCTTTAAAGTTGTGGTAACGGCCACCCGGCACGATGGAGTCATAGCGCGAAATGGTCAGTTTCTCGCGCAGCATCTCCACCATGGCGTCCGGCATATCGCGCTGGTAAACAAAGCGCACCGGCTCGGCCGTCAGGCGCTGTTTCAGGCTGGAGGACATTAGCTCCATCAGGCTGGCTTCCATCTCGTGCACCAGGTCATATTCGGCGTCACGGGTCATCTTCATCGAGTAGGCGTTTAAGGCATCGTAATCGAAGAAGCCTTTGAAGATGTCGTCCAGACAGTAGCGCAGGATGTTGTCCAGCAGGATCATCGGCTTGCGTCTGCGCGGGGTCTCCGGCGGCAGGTTCACAAAGCGCGGAACCTTATCGGACGGGATCTCCAGCAGGGCGTAACGGATGGATTCACCGCGAATAATTTCCACCGCCAGGTAGGTATAGTCATCCTTGAGGAACTGCACCAGGTCGGTTTCGCGGTTGATGAGAATCGGGGTAATGTGCTGGCGCAGGTAGTGTTTAAAGTAGTGACGCAGCCAGCTTTGTTGGTTAACGGAAAGCTGACGTTCGTTAATCAGGAAGATTTGATTGCGCGCCATCTCCAGCAGCAGTTCGTTATACAGGCCGTCAAATTCCTGATCGGCTTTCAACACGCGGGACTGGATTTTGCCCAGCAGATGCCGCGAGTGCGAGTTTAAGCCCTGTTCTTCGCTGATGATGATCCGTCTTTTCAGCTCGGCAAAGCGAACCTTGTAGAACTCATCCAGGTTGTTGGAATAAATGCCTAAAAAACGCATGCGTTCGATCAGCGGGTTACTTTTGTCTGCCGCTTCCTGGAGTACACGTTCGTTAAATGCTAACCAGCTTAGCTCTTTCTCGATATATAACTTTTCCTGACCCATTACAGCTCACACTCCAGTTCAATCACAGGACGTGGTAAATCCGTCTCGTCCTTATTATGGCGAGCATTTCCACGATATGTCCAACAGTGCCAGAAAAGTATGACAGTTATTTTTTTTGTTGGGGATTTTAGCGGGTTGGGGGAGGGAATATCGGGGAATGCAATGTACAGGTCGGGTAAGCGCAGCAGCGCCACCCGACATAACAAACTACTCTTCCGCCGCATAGCCCTGCGGGGGTAACTTCACGCCGTCCAGCCAGGCCGCGCCGTCGCGCATCTCCAGACGCCCGTCGACAAACCAGCTCACCACCAGCGGGTAAATGGCATGTTCCTGGGCCTGCACGCGGTCGGTCACGTCTTCTTCGCTGTCGCCGTCAAAGACCGGGACTTTCGCCTGCAGGATAACCGGGCCGCCGTCCAGCTCGTCGGTGACGAAATGGACAGAAGTGCCGTGCTCCTCGTCGCCGTTTTCCAGCACCTGACGATGGGTGTGCAGGCCGGGATATTTTGGCAGCAGGGAAGGGTGGATATTCAGCAGACGACCGGCGAAGTGTTCGACGAAGGCCGGGCTCAGAATACGCATATAGCCCGCCAGCACGACCACGTCTGGCGCGTAGGCATCAATCTCATGCACCAGCTCGCGGTCAAAGGCTTCACGCCCGGCGAACTGGCTGGCTTCCAGCGCGTGCGCAGGAATGTTCGCTTCCCGCGCGCGCTCAAGGCCGAACGCGTCGGCCTTGTTGCTGAAAACTGCCCGAATGGTGCCATTGATTTTCTTCTGTTTGCAGGCGTCTATGATTGCCTGCAAATTGCTTCCGTTGCCGGAAATGAGCACCACGATGTTTTTCATTCAATGACCACACGCTGTTCGGAATCGGAGGCTTTAATCGTACCGATTTTCCACGCGTTTTCACCTTTCTCTGTCAGCAGCTTAACCGCTTTATCCGCTTCGCTTGCCGGCAGGGCGATAACCATGCCCACGCCGCAGTTAAAGGTGCGGTACATTTCGTGAGAGCTCACATTCCCTGCGGTCTGCAGCCAGTTAAAGACGGCCGGCCACTGCCATGAGGATTCGTCGATCACCGCCTGGGTGTTGTCCGGCAGGACGCGCGGGATGTTTTCCCAGAAGCCGCCGCCGGTCAGGTGGGCGATAGCGTGCACGTCAACGTTCTCAATCAGTTCCAGCACGTTCTTCACGTAAATACGGGTTGGCGCCAGCAGGTGGTCGGCCAGCGGTTTGCCGTCCAGCTCGGTGGTCAGCGGGTCGCAGCCGCTCACTTCGAGGATTTTACGTACCAGAGAGTAACCGTTAGAGTGCGGGCCGCTGGAGGCCAGTGCGATCAGCACATCGCCATCGGCCACTTTGCTGCCGTCGATAATTTCTGATTTTTCTACTACGCCGACGCAGAAGCCCGCGACGTCATAATCTTCGCCGTGGTACATGCCCGGCATTTCAGCGGTTTCACCGCCTACCAGCGCACAGCCGGACTGCAGACAGCCTTCGGCGATACCGTTAATGACGCTGGCTGCGGTATCCACATCCAGTTTGCCGGTCGCGTAGTAATCGAGGAAGAACAGCGGCTCTGCGCCCTGAACCACCAGGTCGTTCACACACATCGCGACCAGATCGATACCGATCGTGTCGTGACGTTTTAAATCCATCGCCAGGCGCAGCTTGGTGCCTACACCGTCAGTACCCGAGACCAGAACAGGTTCACGATATTTTTGCGGCAGCGCGCACAGTGCGCCGAATCCACCCAGACCACCCATCACTTCCGGGCGGCGGGTTTTCTTCACCACACCTTTGATTCGGTCAACCAGCGCATTACCTGCGTCAATATCAACACCGGCATCTTTGTAGCTGAGAGAAGTTTTGTTGGTCACGGCTTAAATCCCCACGCGATTGCATAGCTAGTAAGAAAAATCGGCGCAATTCTAACAGTCCAGGCAAACGTTTGCGAGCCTATTCTGGACGTGGAGATCTTTTTTTCTGCATAGCCTGTAAATGCAGCCAAACTTGACTCCGTTCACGAAAATGAAACCGGTTTCTGAGAACTGCTTGCAACGGATATCTCCTTTGCACATCATCGAAATGAAACCGGTTTCTGTAATTGTTTTTGCAGAAAATAACGCAGAATGAGGGAAAGCGAATGTCAGGATTTAAAGCAGATTTTCTGTGGGGTGGGGCCGTGGCGGCACACCAGCTTGAGGGCGGCTGGAAAGAGGGCGGCAAGGGCGTAAGCGTGGCCGACGTCATGACCGCGGGCGCGCACGGCGTACCGCGTGAAATCACCAACGGCGTTCTGGAGGGGAAAAACTACCCTAACCATGAGGCCATCGATTTCTACCACCGCTATAAAGATGACATCAAACTCTTTGCCGAGATGGGGTTCAAATGCTTCCGTACCTCCATCGCCTGGACGCGCATCTTCCCGAAAGGCGACGAGCTTGAGCCGAACGAGGCGGGCCTGAAATTCTATGACGATCTGTTCGACGAATGCCTGAAGTACGGCATTGAACCGGTTATTACGCTTTCCCACTTTGAGATGCCTTTCCACCTGGTCACGGAATACGGCGGCTGGCGCAACCGTAAGCTGATTGACTTCTTTGTCCGCTTTGCGAAGGTCGTTTTTGAGCGCTACCAGCATAAAGTGAAGTACTGGATGACCTTTAACGAGATCAACAACCAGGCCAACTTCCACGAAGACTTTGCGCCGTTCACCAACTCCGGGCTGAAATATGCGCCGGGTGAAGACCGCGAGCCGGTGATGTTCCAGGCCGCGCACTATGAGCTGGTGGCCAGCGCCCTGGCGGTGAAGGCGGGGCGCGAGATTAACCCGTCGCTGCAGATCGGCTGCATGATTGCCATGTGTCCCATCTATCCGCTGACCTGCGCGCCGGACGACATGATGATGGCGATGAACGCCATGCACCGCCGTTACTGGTTCACCGACGTGCACGTGCGCGGCAAGTATCCACAGCATCTGCTCAACTACTTTGAACGTCGCGGCTTCGCGCTGGATATCACCGAAGAGGACAAAGCGGCGCTGACGCAGGGCTGCGTTGATTACATTGGCTTCAGCTACTATATGTCCTTCGCCACCAAGGCGACGGCGGATAACCCGCAGTTGGACTACGACGAGAGTAAGAGCCTGGTCTCCAACCCTTACGTGCAGAAATCCGACTGGGGCTGGCAGATTGACCCGGTGGGATTGCGCTACTCCCTGAACTGGTTCTGGGATCACTACCAGCTCCCGCTGTTTATCGTTGAGAACGGCTTTGGCGCAATCGACGTGCAGGAGAGCGACGGCACGGTGAACGACCAGTACCGCATTGATTACCTGGCCGCTCACATCCGCGAGATGAAAAAAGCGGTGGTAGAAGACGGCGTGGATCTGATGGGCTACACCCCGTGGGGCTGTATTGACCTGGTGTCTGCCGGTACGGGCGAAATGAAAAAACGCTACGGCTTTATCTTTGTTGATAAAGACAATGAAGGTAACGGCACGCTGAACCGCAGCAAGAAGAAATCGTTCGACTGGTATAAGCAGGTGATCGCGAGCAACGGCGATAACCTGTAATTGTCGGGTGGCGCTAACGCTTACCCGACCTACACTACACGTAGGCCCGCGTAAGCGTAGCGCCACCGGGCAGAACCTCACACTTAAGCCGGAGACCTGTCTCCGGTTTTTTGTCTTTGCTTGATCCCTGTCAAGCAACATGGGTATGGCGCAATCCGAAAAAAGCGGTATAATCCCGCGATTTTTTTGCGGATGCCACCTCAGAGGAGAAAGAGAATGAAGATTGTGGAAGTGAAACACCCACTCGTTAAACACAAGTTGGGCCTGATGCGTGAGCATGACATCAGCACGAAGCGTTTTCGCGAACTGGCTTCTGAAGTGGGCAGCCTGCTGACCTACGAAGCGACCTCTGATCTGGAAACAGAAAAAGTGACCATCGAAGGCTGGAACGGCCCGGTGCAGGTTGAGCAGATCAAAGGTAAGAAAATTACCGTTGTGCCTATCCTGCGTGCCGGTCTCGGTATGATGGAAGGCGTACTGGAGCACGTCCCAAGCGCGCGCATCAGCGTGGTCGGTATCTACCGTAACGAAGAGACGCTGGAGCCGGTACCTTATTTCCAGAAGCTGGTCTCTAACATCGACGAGCGTATGGCGCTGGTGGTTGACCCAATGCTGGCGACCGGCGGTTCAATGATCGCCACCATCGACCTGCTGAAAAAAGCGGGCTGCAGCAGCATTAAGGTGCTGGTTCTGGTGGCTGCACCGGAAGGGATCGCGGCGCTGGAAAAAGCGCACCCGGACGTTGAGCTGTATACCGCCTCTATCGACCAGGGGCTGAACGAGCACGGGTACATCATCCCGGGGCTCGGCGATGCCGGCGATAAGATCTTTGGTACGAAATAATCGAATAACGATAAATAAGCCGACTTTGATAGTCGGCTTTTTTTTGAATAAAACACCAACAACGATACTACACAGAGGAAAACACTATGACGCGCCGTGCTATCGGGGTGAGTGAAAGACCGCCGCTTTTACAGACTATCCCGCTTAGTTTGCAGCACCTGTTCGCCATGTTTGGCGCAACCGTGCTGGTGCCAATCCTGTTTCACATTAACCCGGCTACCGTGCTGCTGTTCAACGGCGTCGGTACGCTGCTGTACCTCTTTATCTGTAAAGGCAAAATCCCGGCGTATCTCGGGTCCAGCTTTGCTTTTATCTCACCGGTGCTACTGTTGCTGCCGCTGGGTTATGAAGTCGCGCTGGGCGGCTTTATCATGTGCGGCGTGCTGTTCTGCCTGGTCTCCTTCATCGTGAAGAAAGCGGGTACCGGCTGGCTGGACGTGATGTTCCCGCCTGCGGCGATGGGCGCTATCGTTGCGGTCATCGGTCTGGAACTGGCGGGCGTGGCGGCGAACATGGCCGGCCTGCTGCCTGCGGACGGCCAGTCGCCGGATTCCAAAACCATCATTATCTCGCTGGTAACCCTGGGCGTGACGGTGTTTGGCTCCGTGCTGTTCCGCGGCTTTATGGCGATTATCCCGATCCTGATCGGCGTGCTGGCGGGCTATGCGCTCTCCTTCGTCATGGGCGTGGTGGATACCACCCCGATTGCTCAGGCACCCTGGTTCGCGCTGCCAACCATCTACACCCCGCGCTTTGAATGGTTTGCTATTTTCACCATTCTGCCTGCCGCGCTGGTGGTGATTGCCGAGCACGTTGGTCACCTGGTGGTGACGGCGAACATCATTAAGCGCGACCTGATCCGCGACCCGGGGCTGCACCGCTCCATGTTTGCCAACGGTTTCTCGACTATCATCTCCGGATTCTTCGGTTCCACGCCAAATACCACTTACGGTGAAAACATCGGCGTGATGGCGATTACCCGCGTCTACAGCACCTGGGTTATCGGCGGCGCGGCGATCATCGCCATTCTGCTCTCCTGCGTGGGCAAGCTGGCGGCAGCGATCCAGATTATCCCGGTTCCGGTGATGGGCGGCGTTTCCCTGCTGCTGTACGGGGTGATCGGCGCGTCCGGTATTCGCGTGCTGATTGAATCCAAAGTGGATTACAGCAAAGCGCAAAACCTGATCCTGACCTCCGTCATCCTGATCATCGGCGTGAGCGGTGCGAAGGTGCATATTGGCGCGGCCGAGCTGAAGGGCATGGCGCTGGCGACCATCGTCGGTGTGGGCCTGAGCCTGATTTTCAAGCTGATCTCGGTGATCCGCCCGGAAGAGGTGGTGCTGGACGCTGACGAAAGCGAAAAAGCGCCACATTGATCCTTTAACCGGGTGGACGATCCGCCCGGTTCTCTCCCGGCTGGTTCCGTGTTAAACTCATCGCCGATTTTATGTAAGATCTCTGGTTGAGGTATTTCTGAACGGACCGGCACAGCTCTCTCTGCCACTTTATCTCCCTGACGACGAAACTTTCGCGAGTTTCTGGCCGGGTGATAACCCCTCTTTACTGGCTGCACTGCAAAACGTGCTGCGCCAGGATCACAGCGGATACATTTATATCTGGTCACGCGAAGGCGCGGGGCGCAGCCACCTGCTGCATGCCGCCTGCGCGGAGCTTTCGGCCCGCGGTGACGCGGTAGGCTACGTGCCGCTGGATAAACGTACCTGGTTCGTGCCTGAGGTGCTGGAGGGAATGGAACATCTCTCGCTGGTCTGCATCGATAATATCGAATGCGTGGCGGGGGACGAGCCGTGGGAAATGGCGATCTTCAACCTCTACAACCGCATTCTGGAGTCGGGAAAAACCCGGCTGCTGATCACCGGCGATCGACCGCCGCGACAGCTGAATCTGGGGCTGCCGGATCTGGCGTCTCGTCTGGACTGGGGGCAAATCTACAAGCTCCAGCCGCTGTCGGATGAAGATAAGCTTCAGGCGTTACAGCTGCGCGCAAAGCAGCGCGGCTTTGAGCTGCCGGAAGACGTGGGCCGTTTCCTGCTCAAGCGTCTGGACCGCGAAATGCGCACCCTGTTTGATACGCTCGATCAGCTCGATCGCGCCTCGATTACCGCCCAGCGCAAGCTGACCATTCCGTTTGTGAAAGATATTCTCAAGCTGTAGTTATGCCGGGTGGCGGCTACGCCTTACCCGGCCTACATATGGCATCCGTAGGCCCGCGCCACCGGGCTAAAGATCTCCCAGCAAGTGCTCCACCAAAAGTGGAATCGGTCTTCCCGACGCCACGCTCCTGCCATTTTCGCGCCACAGCGCCGTGCCGCTGATGTCCAGATGCGCCCACGGGATCGTCGGCGGGCAGAAATGGTGCAGCAGCCACGCCGCCGAGGCGCTGATCGCCGCGTTGTTTGTCGGGGTGTTGCACAGATCGGCGATGGCGCTGTCGGTCTGCTTTTTCAGCCGCGCATCTAAAGGCAGGGACCACACTTCGTCGCCGCTCTGCTTACCCGCCCGCGTCAGCGCGGCGCGCAGCGCTTCATCCTGCGTCATTAGCCCGCTCAGCTCATACCCCAGCGCCTTCACCACCGCACCGGTTAAGGTTGCCATATCAATGATATAGCGCGCCTGCGGATGGCGCTGGCTGGCCCAGGCGATGGCGTCGGCCAGCACCAGTCGGCCTTCGGCATCGGTGTTGTTGATTTCAACGGTGGTGCCGTTGCAGGCGGTCGCCACCGTGCCGGGCTGCATGGCGTCCGGGCCGATGGCGTTTTCCGCCAGCGCCAGCACGCCCATGATGCGCACGGGCAGCGCCAGCTCTGCGGTGGTCAGCATCAGCCCCAGCACGTTGGCCGCGCCGCACATGTCGTATTTCATGGTGTACATGCCCGCGCCTTCCTTCAGCCACAGGCCGCCGGTATCGAAGGTGATGCCTTTACCCACGTAGCAGCGCACCGGTCCGTCAGACACGCCGTCGTAATGAATCGCCAGCAGACGCGGTGGACAGGTCGCCCCTTTGCCGACGGCGTTAAGCAGCCCCAGCCCATGCTCAACGATTTGCTTTTCATCCAACACCTCACAGCGCAGGGTGGGGAAGGTAGCGCAGAGTTTTTGCGCCTCTTCGACGACAAACTGCGGCGTGCAGCGGTCGGACGGGATATCCGCCAGGCGTCGCGCCGCGACCATACCGTGGGCGATAGCCTGCTGCTGGCGGAAAATAACCGCCAGTCGGTCCTGCTGTTCTGGTAAACAGAGCGCGGTGATGCGCTGAAGACGGACTTCGTCACTGGTTTTCTTCAACTGCAAATCGCTTAGCCTGTGCGCCTGATTAAAGAGAAAGCGCAGTACCTGCGCCAGGACGACGTCGTCGATATTTGTTACGTCCAGCGCGATATCTGCGCTGACGGGAGAGGCAATCAGCGGTCGCAGGGCGGCAAGCAGGCTTTCAGTAAGTGCGTCATACCAGAGCGCCTCCGGCAGCAGAGTGATGCGGGCAAACGGCGCGCAGCCAAAGCGGGTGTCAGCTATGCTGGCAAAATTGCGCATTTCCGCGACAAGCGCCGTTTCGGGCAAGTGCGTACAGGAGGTGGAGGCAATCAAATGGCATTGCGGAGCCGCGTCAGAAAGCGCGGTGATAAACTGATATTCAATCATCATGACTCCTCAATCGGCGCACGGATCCGCGCGGCATAGGCCTGCATCCACTCATCGTCTACCGCGTGATAGTGCGTTTTCTCCCGCTGGCGCTCGGTACGATAAACGGTGAGAGGCTGACGGGCCGTCGCCACCACGAACGAGAAGGTTTTGATGTTGGTGGCGGCACCAAATTCGCCCCTGTTATTCATGCATACCACGGAGAGATCGCCCGCGCGGCCGAAGCGCGACATCAGCTTGTCCTCCAGCTCGAACACCACCGAATCTGCCGCCTGCTGGGGAGACATCCCTTGCGCCATGCGGCGGACGATTTCGTAGCTGGTGCAGCCTTTCATCAGATCTTCACCGACGCCCGTGGCGGTGGCCGCGCCGGTTTCGCTGTCGCAGTAGAACCCAGAGCCGATAATTGGCGAATCCCCAATGCGGCCGCGTTTTTTCATAAACAGGCCGCTGGTGGAGGTGGCGACGCTCATCGAGCCCTGTTTATCGAGGCCGATGATGCCGACGGTGTCGTGCCCGTCGTACGGGCTCAAGCCTTTATCCAGCGTCTCGCGGCAGCGCTTACGGTAGTGCTGCATGGCCCGGTCGGTGAGCATGGTTTTGTCGGCAAAGCCCTGGCTTAGCGCCCATTCCCGTGCGCCCTGGCCGACCAGCAGGCTGTTGTAGCGCTGGCGGCTGAGCGCGTGCGCCACGCGCACCGGGTTGGCGATATCCACCAGATTCCCCACGGCACCGAATGCCAGCGTGTCGCCGTCCATGTAGGCCGCGTCCAGCTCGACCTCGCCGTTTTCGGTAGGCAGCCCGCCGTAGCCGACGGATTTATAAAACGGAAAGTCTTCGACGGCGGCGACGGCATCAACCACCGCCGGCGCGACCGGTTTTCCCGCCGCCAGCGCAGACGCGGATTCCGTCACGCCTTCAAGCGCCATTCGCCAGGTGGCGATAATTCCCCACATGCTTTACTCCTGTTTTGCAAGGGTGGTGTCGGTGTGCGTAACGGTGGCAATTTCCGCCGCGCGGTACTGTTTGTCCACGATACGCATGAAAGGAAGGTACAGCATGGCGCCAATCAGCAGGTTAATCAGCTGCATCACGCTGCCGCTCAGGTGTCCTGTGACGATAAAGCCGCTGATCACCGGCGGCAGCGTCCAGGGAATAAACACCCCGGTGGTGACGGCGACCGCGCCAACCTTCATCGCCGCATACTGCACGGTAACCAGCACCAGCGGTACCAGGTTGAACGGGATGAGCATGATCGGGTTCATGATCACCGGCAGGCCAAACAGAATCGGTTCGTTGATGTTAAACACCGAAGCCCCGGCGCCGAGGCGCGCCACTTCGCGCATGTTTTTGCTGCGGGCGAAAATCAGCATCGCTATCACCAGCGACAGCGTGGCACCCGCGCCGCCCATCCAGATCATGTCAAAAAACTGCTCGGTGATGATGTGCGGCGGCGTTGCCCCGGCCTGAATGGCAGTGATGTTGTCGGTCTGGTTCTCCATCCACAGCGGGCGAATAATGCCGTTTATCATCGAGCCGGAGTTAATGCCCACGGACCACAGAATGGTGATGCTGAAGACGGTCATCAGCGCGCCAAAGTATGAGGTGCCGTAGTGGCGTACCGGCGTGGCAACGACTTCATAAATAAACTGATGAATCGTGTGGTAGTGGGTGTTTTCGAAGACGATGCGGATACCCAGCACCAGAATCATCACCAGCAGGGCGGGGATCAGCGCCGCGAACGACTCCTGCACCGCAGGCGGTACGCCGTCGGGCATTTTTATGACCAGATTTTTGCGCTTCAGCCAGCAGAACAGCTCCGTCCACAGCAGGGAACCGATCATCGCCACGAACAGACCTTTGCTGCCAATCCACTCCACCGGAATGACGGTGATACCGCCGTTTACTGCCACCTTGATAAACGGCGTCAGGATCAGAAACGCGACCAGCGCCAGAATGCCGCAGGAGATGCGGTCCTCGCCATAATGTTCGGCCAGGCGGTAGGCCACGAGGAAGCTGATAAACAGCGACATGGTGGAGAAGACCGCGTTGAACGGGATTTCAATAATGGCGCTCCAGCTCTCACCAAAGGCCTGAGACATAAACTGCTGATAGGCTTGATTCGGGAACGACGAGATCACCAGCAGAATAGAGCCAACGATGATAAACGGCATGAATGACACGTAGGCGCCGCGAATGGCCCCGAGATGACGTTGCTGGGCCGTTTTGGCCGCCAGCGGCATCAGTTTTGCTTCAAGAAATCCCAGAACATTGTTCATTGTGAACTCCGTACAAGATTGAGGGGTGTTGTTTATGTTATGTCTGTGGATTATCAGTGAAGCACGGCGAGCGAAAGGTGAAATCGGTCACAAAGCAACCGCCTTTGTAATATAAATCTCACATGATTAGTTAATGGAGTTGTTGCGATGGAAATTAAGCTACACGCCAACGCCACCACCACGCCGCGTATCCGCCGCTATCTGCAGCAGTCAGATAAAAGCGACAGAGAGCTGGCCGTTGAGCTGGGGATCTCGGTCACGACAGTCAGGCGCTGGCGCAACCGAGATCGGGTTTCGGATAATCACACCACGCCAAAAGTGATACACAAAGCGCTGAGACAGGAGCAGGTTGCGCTGGTCAATGCCCTGCGCGACATCTCAGGGGCGCCGCTGGATGAACTGCTGCAGATGGTTAACGACGTGCTGGGGATCCCCGTTTCAAGGGCAACGCTCAATCGCTATCTCAAACCGGCACCCGCGAAACATAAGGGGAGTTCACTGCAGGGGAAAAAAGCGCTGAAGGCCGGCATCCTGCCGCATACGCTGATGCTGCATCATCTGCCTTTGTCGCTGCATATGGACGATGGGGGAGAACAGCATCTGCTCTGGGCGCGTGAACCGGTAAGCGGCTGGTGCTATGCCCGGCTCTACGCGGGTCTTTCACCCCGGTTGCTTACTACCTGGACGCAGGCGCTGCTGGAGGCCTGTCCCGCTGATATACAATCTATCGAGACTTTTGGCTTTGAGCCGACACAGGCTGTAAAAGATGTGGCTGTAAAAACGCATCCCCAAAAACAAAATGCGCTTCAGGTGGCGGTGCCATTACGCGATATTATTCCGCGCGTGAATGATGAACCTGCCGGAGAGGTATTAATCGCGCTGTGCGAGTTTTATAACCGGGGCAAAACGCAGAAAAAGCTGGGAGAAAGTACGCCGCAGGCGTTTCTGGAAGCGCTGCGGCGTAAGGACTAGAGGATGTCGAGCACATCTTCCGGCGGGCGGCCAATGCGCGCCTTGCCGTTCGCTACCACAATCGGACGCTCAATCAGCTTTGGATTGTCGACCATCGCCTGTACCAGCTCAGCCTCGGTGAGACGGCTGTCATCCAGATTAAGCGATTTATACAGATCCTCTTTCTGACGCATCAGTTCGCGCGCGCTGCCCATCCCCAGCATGTGCAGCAGTTCGCGGATTGTCTGCGCGTCCGGCGGCGTCTCCAGATACAGCACCACCTCCGGGTCGATGCCATTAGACTTCAGCAGGCTGAGCGTGTCGCGGCTCTTGGAGCAGCGAGGGTTATGGTAAATTTTTACCGCGTCTGTCATGACTTCTCCTTTATTACATCTTCTCGTACGGCTTAAAGCGCTGTTGCAGGCCGCGCAGCTGGTCGATACGCGCGTCGTAGCGGGCCTGCTGCAGGCTGCCGAGCTTCACCTGCGAGCTGGCGCTGCTGAGCAGGGAAATCGCCTGATCGAGGCGACCCGCCAGGGCCAGCCCTTCAGCACGCGCCGCCAGCTCCTGATCGCGGTTACCCAGCTGACCCTGGGCCTGGGCGAGCAGCTCCCAGCCGTTCTGGTCGTCTTTATTGTTAAAGGTATAGCGGTTCAGAATGGTCACGGCCTGCGCAGGCTGACCGCCCTGTAAGTAAGCGTTCGCCAGGTTAAGCTGCAGCACCGGGTTGGTCCGTACGTCTTTCGCCCCTTTCAGGCGGTTAATCGCATCGGTGGCTTTCTTCTGTCCCAGATCGATATCCGTCGAGAGATCGAGATACCACGGGTTATTGGGGTCGGCTGCCAGCAGCGGCTGCAGCGCTTTACGCGCCTCGTCATATTTGCTGGCTTCCATCGCCTGCAGCGCCTGACCATACTGCGCGGCATTTTTTTCCCGCACGTTGCCTTTCGCCAGGGTATCCAGCAGATCGCTGGTGAGCTGGTTACGCCCGGAGTTGTACATGCCGAGCGTTCTTACCTTAGCCATGTAGAAGTCCTGCGACGACTGCACGACCACCGGGCGCATCTGGTTGGCACGGTTGCGCGCATCCGACAAACGGCTTTCCGGTAACGGGTGGGTAAGCAAAATTTCCGGTGGACGGGATGAATAACGCGCCTGGTCGAGCAGTTTTTCCAGGAAGCTCGGCATCGCCTGCGGGTCAAAGCCGGAGCGCTGTAAAACCTGGATGCCGATGCGGTCTGCTTCCTGCTCGTTTTGCTGGGTGAAGCTGATCATCCCCTGGCGCGTTCCCGCCAGCGTACCGGTCAGGGCCGCCATCCCGGCCTGTGGGCTGGCCATCGCCAGCAGAATAGAGCCCAGTGCGCCCACCCAGGTGAGCGGGGCGTTACGCTTCTGGTCTTCCATCGCACGCGCCAGGTGGCGCTGGGTGACGTGCGAAATTTCGTGCGCCATCACCGAGGCCAGCTGGCTTTCGTTGTCAGAGTAACGGAATAACGCCGAATGCAGCACCACGTTACCGCCAAAGAAGGCGAAGGCGTTGATTTCGTCGTTATTGATTAAATAGAAGTGGAAGGGGGTTTTTACCGAGTCGGCGTGCGAAACCAGACGCATCCCCAGCCCGTTAATGTACTGCACCAGCAAAGGGTCGTTGATCAGCGGGGCGCTACCGCGCAGCTGGCGCACATAGTAATCACCCATCTGCATCTCTTGCCCGATAGAGAGCGTGCTTCCTGCCGTGGTGCCCATGTCCGGCAATGAATCGGACGAGTCAGCGAAAGCGGGCAACACCTGACCGACCGTCACTGCGGCAATCAGTGTTGCAACCAGTGTTTTTCTCAACTGCCTGAACATAACCACTGTCCTGTATGTTGGAGGTGCTAATTTGACCGATGAACCGGCATATCGTTCATCTCTGCTGCCCTGCGAGTGTAGCCGTGTTACCGCATGAAGAAAATCCCATTCATCAGGCTTTTGCGGATTGTGACAGGGATACAAAAAGCGAAAGTCTTTTTTGTGACAATTAGATACAATTCATCGTCTCACTCCCGCCAATCGATTCAGGGAAGGGTTGTATGCTCGAAATGTTAATGCAGTGGTATCGGCGTCGGTTCAGTGACCCGGAAGCCATTGCTTTGCTGGTTATTCTGGTTGCCGGGTTCGGTATTCTGTTCTTCTTCAGCGGTCTTCTCGCCCCCCTGCTGGTGGCGATTGTGCTGGCGTACCTGCTGGAGTGGCCAACAGCGCGCCTGGAACATATCGGCTGTTCACGCCGCTGGGCAACGAGTATCGTGCTGGTGCTGTTTGTCGGCATTCTTATGTTGATGGCATTCGTGGTGATGCCGGTTGCCTGGCAGCAGGGGATCTACCTGATCCGCGATATGCCCGGCATGTTGAATAAACTCTCTGATTTCGCCGCCACGCTGCCGCGTCGTTATCCCGCGCTGATGGATGCCGGGATTATTGATGCGATGGCCGAAAACATGCGCGCCCGCATCATGACGATGGGCGACTCGGTGGTGAAATACTCTCTGGCCTCGCTGGTGGGGCTGCTGACGCTGGCGGTTTACCTTGTGCTCGTGCCGTTAATGGTGTTCTTCCTGGTCAAAGACAAAGAGCAAATGCTTAACGCAGTCCGCCGCGTGCTGCCGCGCAATCGCGGCCTGGCCGGGCAGGTCTGGGAAGAGATGAACCAGCAGATCACCAACTACATTCGCGGCAAGGTGCTGGAGATGATAGTGGTCGGGGTCGCGACCTGGATTGGCTTCCTGATCTTCGGCCTGAACTACTCGCTGCTGCTGGCGGTGCTGGTCGGATTTTCGGTTTTGATCCCCTACATCGGCGCGTTTGTGGTGACCATTCCGGTGGTGGGCGTTGCGCTGTTCCAGTTTGGCCTGGGCACGGAGTTCTGGAGCTGCTTTGCGGTATACCTCATCATTCAGGCGCTGGACGGTAACCTGCTGGTGCCGGTGCTGTTCTCCGAGGCGGTGAACCTGCATCCGCTGGTGATTATCTTATCCGTGGTGATTTTCGGCGGGCTGTGGGGGTTCTGGGGCGTGTTCTTTGCTATTCCGCTGGCGACGCTGATTAAAGCGGTGGTGCATGCGTGGCCGGATGTGCCGGCGATGGAAGAGAAGTAGTTTTTGTGCGGGCTGATGCCCTCACCCCGGCCCTCTCCCACGGGGAGAGGGGGAAAACACTCAAAACGGCAACCTGAGTTGCCGTTTTGCTGTTTATCAGGCGCTTGCTTTCAGCCAGTTCAACACCACGTCGTGGTGGTTGCTGGTTTTGAAGTCGTCAAATACATGTTCAACTTTACCGTCAGCGTCAATCAGGAAGCTGATGCGGTGAATGCCGTCGTAGGTTTTACCCATAAAGGTCTTTTCACCCCAGACGCCGAACTGCTCGCATACCTGGTGGTCTTCGTCGGAAAGCAGCGTGAAGTTCAGCAGCTCCTTTTCCGCAAATCGTGACAGCTTTTCTGGTTTATCGGTGCTGATTCCCAGCACTTCCACGCCGACTTTCTTCAACTCGTCCATGTTGTCGCGTAAGCCGCAGGCCTGTACGGTGCAGCCGGGGGTCATGGCTTTCGGGTAGAAATAGACCAGAACACGCTGTCCCTGGAAGTCGGTCAAATTTACTTGCTCGCCGTCTTGATCCGGTAAGCTAAATTTCGGTGCGATGTCACCGGCTTTCAGTGGATTCATTACTCAACTCCATCCTGTTCGTGCTGCGAATAATTGACGACGCTTATACTGCCCTGCGCGTTTAATTCTGTACAGAGGGCTTTGAACGCTTGCTCGATATTTGACGCATCCTGCGAGGCAGGGCTGTGCGCGGTAATTTGAATAAACAGCGTGGGAACGGCGCTCTCGTCGCCCGGCTGCGTGCGGGAGACGAGCTCGGCAATGTTCATCTGATGGCTGTCGAACAGCGCGGTAAAGCGCTCAATCAGATGTGGAGAATCAGGGACTTCAACCTGCACCCAGACGGTCGCAGGCATGGCCGGACGCGGGCGCGCGGTAGTGCGCTTCATGACGATCAGCAAATCCAACTCCGCGCCTTTCAGCGGCAGGGTGGATTCAATAAGGGTAATGGCATTCCATGTTCCGGACAGCAGCATGATAAACGTGAACTCTTCGCCGAGCATCGCAAGGCGGCTGTCTTCGATATTACAGCCGCAGCTGCTCACGTGACGGGTGATGGTGTTCACGATACCCGGCCTGTCGGCACCCAGCGCAGTGATAACCAGGTAATGTTGTGATGAGGTTGTCAAACCTGTTCTTCCTTTGCATGGTTAAGTCTTCCTAAGGAAAGCATAAAAAAAACGTGCATACAACCGCCAGAGGGCCTCAGGTCGCTTGCTTTTATTACAGTTCCAAACGTACCATTGAGACTCTTGTTCGCACAGAGGATGGCTCATGTTCACGGGAAGTATTGTCGCGCTTGTTACACCGATGGATGAAAAAGGTAATGTCTGCCGGTCCAGCATGAAGAAGCTGATTGATTACCATGTCGCCAATGGAACCTCGGCGATCGTTTCGGTAGGGACTACCGGTGAATCTGCAACGCTGAGCCACGAAGAGCACGGCGATGTGGTTATGCTGACCCTGGAACTGGCTGACGGACGTATTCCGGTCATTGCGGGAACAGGCGCTAATGCAACCGCAGAAGCGATCAGCCTGACCAAACGTTTTAACGACAGCGGCATCGTGGGCTGTCTGACGGTAACCCCTTACTACAACCGTCCTACTCAGGAAGGTTTGTTCCAGCACTTCAAAGCCATCGCTGAACATACTGACTTGCCACAAATTCTGTATAATGTGCCGTCCCGTACCGGTTGCGATATGCTGCCGGAAACCGTTGGTCGTCTCTCGGAAGTAAAAAATATTATCGGTATTAAAGAGGCGACAGGGAACTTAAGCCGCGTTCATCAGATCAAAGAGCTGGTTTCAGACGACTTTATCCTGTTGAGTGGTGATGATGCGACCTCGCTGGACTTTATGCAGCTCGGTGGCCATGGCGTGATCTCCGTAACGGCAAACGTTGCGGCGCGCGATATGGCTGAAATGTGCAAACTGGCCGCAGCCGGTCACTATGATGAAGCGCGCGTCATTAATCAGCGTCTGATGCCGCTGCACAATAAATTATTTGTCGAACCCAATCCGATCCCAGTGAAATGGGCGTGTAAGGAGTTGGGGCTTGTAGCATCCGATACGCTGCGTTTGCCTATGACACCGATTACCGACCAAGGTCGCGATATCGTCAGGGCAGCGCTGAAGCATGCCGGTTTGCTGTAAAGTTTAGGGAGATTTGATGGCTTATTCAGTACAGAAGTCGCGCCTGGCGAAGGTTGCGAGTGTTTCGCTTGTTATGCTGCTCGCTGCCTGTAGTTCAGACTCGCGCTACAAGCGCCAGGTGAGCGGTGATGAATCCTATCTGGATGCGACCCCGCTTGCTGAACTTCATGCACCGGCTGGTATGATCCTGCCGATTCAAAACGGCGATTATAATATCCCCGTGACCAACGGCAGTGGTCTGGTCGGTAAAGCGCTTGATATTCGTCCGCCAGCTCAGCCTCTGGCGCTGGTGAGCGGTGCGCGTACCCAGTTTACCGGTGATACGGCCTCTCTGCTGGTTGAAAGCGCGCGCGGAAGCAATCTGTGGCCACAGGTGGTCAGCGTTATTCAGGCGAAGAACTACACCATTGATAAACGTGATGACGCCAGCCAGACGTTAACCACCGACTGGATCGAGTGGAACCGTCTTGATGAAGATCAGCAGTACCGTGGACGCTATCAGGTCTCCGTGAAACCACAGGGTTACCAGCAGGCTGTTAACGTTAAGCTGTTGAACCTGGAGCAGGCGGGTAAACCGGTTGCGGATGCCGCCTCTATGCAGCGTTACAGCACTGAAATGCTGAACGTGATTGCCGCAGGTCTGGATAAGACCGCTACCGATGCCGCCAACGCCGCGCAGAACCGTAACGGCGTCACTTACGACGTTCAGAGCGGCGCGGATGATACCGGCCTGCCAATGCTGGTGGTGCGTGCACCGTTTAACCAGACCTGGCAGCGTCTGCCGGCGACGTTGGAAAAAGTGGGCATGAAAGTGACCGACAGCACCCGTTCAACCGGTAGCATGACGGCGACCTATAAGCCGCTGTCCGACAGCGCGTGGCAGGAGCTGGGCGCCAAAGATCCTCAGCTTGCTTCCGGTGACTACAAGATTCAGGTAGGCGACCTTGATAACCGCAGCAGTCTGCAGTTTATCGATCCAAAAGGTCACACGCTGACCCAGGCGCAGAACGATGCGCTGGTTGCTGTGTTCCAGGCTGCATTCAGCAAATAAATACGAGGGCGGGTTAATCCCGCCCTTTTTATTTTCGTGCTACGCAAACGTGTGCGTGGCATAATATACCCGGTTTTGAACACAAATTATCACACCAGGAGTAATGAAGATGCAGAAGCAAGCTGAGTTGTATCGTGGCAAAGCGAAGACCGTATACAGCACGGAGAACCCGGATCTGTTGGTGCTCGAGTTCCGCAATGATACGTCAGCAGGGGATGGCGCACGCATTGAGCAGTTCGATCGTAAAGGCATGGTGAACAACAAGTTCAACCACTTCATTATGACCAAACTGGCCGAAGCGGGTATCCCAACCCAGATGGAAGCGTTGCTGTCCGATACGGAATGTCTGGTGAAAAAACTGGATATGGTTCCGGTTGAGTGCGTGATTCGTAACCGTGCGGCAGGCTCCCTGGTGAAGCGTCTGGGCATTGAAGAAGGTATCGAACTGAATCCACCGCTGTTCGACCTGTTCCTGAAAAACGATGCCATGCACGATCCGATGGTCAACGAATCCTACTGCGAAACCTTCGGCTGGGTGAGCAAAGAGAACCTGGCGCGCATGCAGGAACTGACCTACAAAGCCAACGACGTGCTGAAAAAGCTGTTTGATGACGCGGGCCTGATCCTCGTCGACTTCAAGCTGGAGTTTGGTCTGTTCAAAGGTGAAGTGGTGCTGGGTGATGAGTTCTCCCCGGACGGCAGCCGCCTGTGGGATAAAGAAACCCTGGATAAAATGGACAAAGACCGTTTCCGTCAGAGCCTGGGTGGCCTGATTGAAGCGTACGAAGCGGTTGCTCACCGTTTAGGCGTTAAGCTCGACTAAGTCCCTCTGTTGCCAAAGGATGTTCGCATCCTTTGGCGTCTTACCTTTGTTTCCTATGGTAATCTTGCCGTTAACCGCCTACGATCATAGCTATTATTAATGGAATAGTTCGAGGTGGTTATGCGCTGGCAAGGGCGTCGTGAAAGTGACAATGTAGAAGACAGACGCGGTGATGGCGGCGGCGGTCCTTCAATGGGCGGGCCCGGCTTCCGCTTACCCAGCGGCAAGGGCGGTATCATCCTGCTGATTGTGGTGCTGGTCGCGGGCTATTACGGCGTCGATCTCACCGGTCTGATGACCGGTCAACCGCTGCAACAGCAGCAACAATCTCCGCGCTCCATCAGCCCGAATGAAGATGAAGCGGCCAAATTTACCTCCGTTATTCTCGCCACAACTGAAGACACATGGAGTCAGCAGTTTGAGAAGATGGGGCGCACCTATCAGCAGCCGAAGCTGGTGATGTACCGGGGCGCAACCCGCACCGGATGCGGTACCGGGCAATCTGTGATGGGGCCGTTCTACTGCCCGGCAGACGGCACCGTTTATATCGATCTCTCTTTTTACGATGACATGAAACGCAAGCTTGGCGCTGACGGTGATTTTGCCCAGGGCTACGTTATCGCGCATGAAGTCGGCCATCACGTGCAAAAGCTGCTGGGGATTGAGCCCAAAGTGCGCCAGCTTCAGCAGAATGCGTCTCAGGCTGAAGTGAACCGCCTTTCCGTCAAAATGGAACTGCAGGCGGACTGTTTTGCGGGCGTCTGGGGCCACAGCATGCAGCAGCAGGGCGTGCTGGAATCCGGCGATCTAGAAGAGGCATTAAATGCGGCTGAGGCTATCGGCGACGACCGTTTACAGCAGCAGAGCCAGGGTCATGTCGTGCCGGACAGCTTCACTCACGGTACGTCGCAGCAGCGCTACAGCTGGTTCAAGCGCGGCTTTGACAGCGGCGATCCGGCCCAGTGTAATACCTTCGGCAAAGCCATGTGATGGTGTCGTTTGAACATCTGACGCGCGAGCTTGAGCGTACCGGGCACCGCCGTCTGGTGGTGCTCACGGGTGATGAACAGTGGACGTTCAGCCAGGCGGCTGGCCTGCGTGATGCCTTGACGGGAGACTGGCTGTGGCTGGATGACAATCCCTCTAAAGCCGTTAGCGGACTGCTGGGACGCGAATACCTTCACGCCGTTTTTGACTCGCGTGCCGGGTTTGACGTTTCAGCCTTTGCCGCGCTCAGCGGGACGCTGCGCGCCGGTAGCCTGCTGGTGCTGCTGGTGCCCCCGCTCTCAGAGTGGGCCGACAGGCCCGACGGCGATTCCGTACGCTGGAGCGACAGCGCGGAGCCAATCGCCACCCCGCATTTCGTTCACCATTTTTGCCGGACGCTTGCCGCCGATGCGGATGCCATCGTCTGGCAACAGCATCGTCCTCTCTCTCTTCCCGCTGCGCCGGATCTTCCCGCCTGGCAGCCTGCCAGCGGCGAGCCGCAGCGCGAGCAGGCGGAGATCCTCGACGCGCTTCTGGCCATGCCTTCGGGCGTCGCTGCCGTGACGGCACCGCGCGGACGCGGAAAGTCAGCCCTGGCGGGGATGCTGCTCAACGGCATCCACGGAAATGCAGTGGTGACGGCACCGGCAAAAGGGGCAACGGATGTTATTGCGCGCTTCGCCGGCGAGCGTTTTCACTTTATGGCCCCGGATGCGCTGCTGGCCTCCGCGACAGAAGCCGACTGGCTGATTGTTGATGAAGCCGCCGCCATCCCTGGCCCGCTGCTGGACAAGCTGGTGGCGCGTTTTCCCCGCGTACTGCTGACCACCACGGTCCAGGGTTATGAAGGCACGGGCAGGGGGTTTCTGCTCAAGTTCTGCGCCCGGTTCAGCGGGCTGCGGCGCTATACCTTATCCACCCCCATTCGCTGGGCAGCCGGGTGTCCGCTTGAGCGGATAGTGGGGAATACGCTGCTGTTTGACGATGCACTTATTGACCGCAAGCCGGAAGGTGACGTGCGTTTACGAACGCTGGAGCCGCGGATGTGGGAGAGCGACCCGGCACGCGTGGCAAGCGTGTATGAACTGCTGTGTGCCGCGCACTACCGGACGTCTCCGCTCGATTTACGTCGGATGATGGACGCACCCGGCCAGCACTTTGCGGTTGCACACGCGGGTGTGGATATCGCTGGCGCGCTCTGGCTGGTGGAAGAGGGGGGATTGCCTCCTGAGCTGAGCCGCGCGGTGTGGGCGGGCTTTCGTCGTCCACGCGGGAACCTTGTGGCGCAGTCGCTGGCGGCGCACGGCGGATCGCCACTCGCGGCGACGCTGAAGGGGCGACGGATTAGCCGCATTGCGGTACATCCCCACCGTCAACGGGAAGGCATTGGCGAGCGGCTTATTCGCAGCGCCAGCGGTGAAGATTATCTCTCGGTCAGTTTTGGCTATACCGACGAGCTGTGGCGTTTCTGGCAGCAGTGCGGCTTTGTGCTGGTGCGAATGGGCAGCCATCGGGAAGCCAGCAGCGGGTGCTACACGGCGATGGCCATACTGCCGCAGAGCGAGGCCGGGCACCGGCTGTGCGCTCAGGAACATCAGCGCTTGTGTCGCGATATGCGCGTCCTGTCGGCCCGGAACGGCGAAAAGATCCCGGTAAGCGATGCCTGGGAAGCTACCCTTAATAGTGACGATTGGCTGGAGCTGGCGGGGTTTGCCTTTGCGCACCGGGCGTTTTCAACCTCGGTTGCCGCGCTGACGCGGCTGGTGTTAACCACAGACATGCCGCTCCCGGCTCTGCGCGGGAAAATCGAGGGAAAGACGGACGAGACGGGGCGAAAAGCGTTGCTGGCTAAGCTGCGGAGTGAAGCTGCGCAAGCGCTTGAGAGTCTTGACTATTCCCGCTGCCAGCGGTTGAAAGCAGACATTTTGCAATGGCAATTTTTTCAATGACTTCTTCAGTAAAGTGGCATGGTCATTACCCCGCAGAGGCGTAAAATCCTGCTCATCAATTAAGGAGACCGCCATGAAACACGACCATTTTGTTGTTCAAAGCCCTGACAAACCGGCTAAACAGTTACTGCTCCTGTTTCATGGTGTGGGCGATAATGCCGTTAACATGGGGCAGATTGGCCGCTGGTTTGCCCCCGTTTTCCCGGAAGCGCTAATTGTCAGCATCGGCGGCGTGGAGCCGTGCGGCCCGAACGGACGGCAGTGGTTCCCGGTTCAGGGCGTGACGGAAGAGAACCGTCAGGCACGCATTGATGCCATTATGCCCACGTTTATCGACATCGTACGCTACTGGCAGCAGCAGAGCGGCGTAGGCGCTGACGCAACGGCGCTGATTGGTTTCTCTCAGGGGTCAATCATGTCGCTGGAAAGCGTAAAAGCGCAGCCCGGTCTGGCTTCACGCGTGATCGCGTTTAACGGGCGCTACGCGACGCTACCGACCAGCGCGACCACGCAGACCACTATCCATCTTATTCACGGCGGCGAAGACCGGGTGATTGAGCTTTCGCATGCGGTGGCAGCCCAGGAAGCGCTGGTGCGCGAAGGCGGGGATGTGACGCTGGATATTGTTGACGGTCTGGGCCACGCGATTGACGACCGCAGTATGCAGTTTGCGCTCGACCATCTGCGTTATACCGTGCCGAAACACTACTTTGATGAAGCGCTCAGCGGCGGCAAGCCGAATGATGATGATATTGTTGAATTTATATAAACATTTATCCCCTTACCCTAACCCTCTCCCCTAAGGGGAGAGGGAACATGGCCCCCCTCGCCCCTCTGGGGAGAGGGGCCGGGGGTGAGGGGATTACTTCTTCTGGTCTTTCTTCGGCCAGTCGTCGTCATCGTCCCACTTGTCGTTAAAATCCCGGTGCGGCGGAAGATCCGGTTTGTTGGCGAGAAATTTTTTGTGGTCAACGCGCTTAAGGTCTTTAATCACGTTAAGCAGTACGCCTACCAGAAACACCAGAACCAGAATCCACCAGTACTTTGCAAGCCAATCCATTCGCTATTCCTCTCTGAGCGTTCGTCAGGCGACGAGTTGCTCCATAATACGTTGATACATGCGGGCCAGCAGTTGTAAATCGGCAGCGTTCACACACTCGTTGATTTTGTGAATCGTCGCGTTAACCGGACCCAGTTCGACAACCTGTGCACCCATGCGGGCGATAAAGCGTCCGTCTGAGGTGCCGCCCGTCGTCAGCAGCTGCGGCTTAATTTCATTATAGTGCTCGATGGCGTTCACTACCGCATCCACCAGCTTGCCGCGCTGCGTCAGGAACGGCTGGCCGGAAAGCCACCAGTCGACGGTGTAGCGCAGGTTGTATTTTTCCAGCAGAGCGACAACGCGGGCTTTGATCGTCTCGTCGGTCAGTTCGGTGCTGAAGCGGAAGTTGAACTGGACGAAGAAGTCCCCCGGGATCACGTTGTTGCTGCCGGTCCCGGCCTTAACGTTAGCAATCTGCATGCTGGTCGGCGGGAAGAACTCGTTGCCTTTATCCCACTCGATGCCCACCAGTTCGTTCAGCATTGGCGCGGCGCGGTGGACCGGGTTATCGGCCAGATGTGGATAAGCCACGTGCCCCTGAACGCCGTGAATGGTCAGGTTACAGGTCAGCGAGCCGCGGCGACCGTTTTTGACGACATCACCCACCACTTCGGTACTGGATGGCTCGCCGACCAGACAGTAGTCGAGACGCTCGTTACGCGCCATCAGCGCCTCAACGACCTTTACGGTACCGTTATGGGCGCTGGCTTCTTCATCGGAGGTGATCAAAAACGCGAGACGGTTTTTGTGGTTCGGATGCTGAGCCACAAAGCGCTCTGCCGCCACCACCATCGCCGCCAGCGAGCCTTTCATGTCCGCCGCACCGCGACCGAAGAGCATGCCATCGCGGATGGTTGGCTCAAACGGCGGGTTAATCCAGCGATCTGCGTCACCCGCGGGAACGACGTCAGTGTGCCCGGCAAAGGCCAGCGTTTCGCCCTGGCCACGCCACGCCCAGAAGTTCTGGGTATCGCCAAAATCCATGCGCTCAACGGTAAAACCGATGGCACGCAGGCGCTCAATCATTAATGCCTGACAACCTGCGTCGTCCGGGCTAAGGGAAGGACGGCGAATAAGCTGTTGAGTCAGCTCAATGACCGGGCATGACATACACTACACCTCAACGAAAAAGTCAGAATAAAGGGTTTCACTGAAACCCAGCAGCATAGGCTGACCTGGCTTGCAGAGCAATGGGCGTTTGATAATTGCTGGCATATCGAGCATCAGCTTTGCCGCGCTGTCGGCATCAACGATGCTGGCGCGCACGGATTCGTCCAGCTTACGCCAGGTGGTGCCGCGGGTGTTCAGCAGCGCTTCCCATCCCAGTTCGTTAATGGCGGTATGCAGAAATTGTGCATCAAGCCCGTCGGCACGGTAATCGTGGAAGCGGTACTCCACGTGGTTTGCTTCCAGCCAGCGGCGCGCTTTTTTGATGGTGTCGCAATTTTTAATGCCGTACATCACAACCATGTTGAATCCTTTTGCTCTTATGGCGATTAAATGTTCAATAAATTCGAAGATATATCCTTAAGTGGAATATAACACATTCAGGAATTGTCTGGATTTACGCTTCATCTTAATTCAACTCACACTTGTACGCTGAATATTCTTTCACCCTTTAAGCATAGATGTCCATAGGGTTTAAATTCCCCATAAACTCAGCGAGTAAAATAGAACTCACCCGTTCGTAGGGTTATTTCAAAATATTGCTGCCCATCACACAAAATTTAAGGTTCTCGGTTCATATTTATCATAAATCCCCGGCAGTGGCGGGGTACAATCGCAGCGATTGGTTAAATAGTCTTCACAATGATGATACGTTTTCGTAGAATGCGCATAATAATAAGAGAGGTTGTTATGATTGAACGTGAACTGGGGAACTGGAAAGATTTTATCGAAGGCATGCTTCGTAAATGACATTCAGTAAGAATTGCAAGAGCACTAAAATAAGTAAAATAACCATAGTGTGAATTAATCACACAATAAAAAGGCGGCCGATAAAGCCGCCTTTTTTATGGCTGCGGGTTATTCCTGTCGCTCCCGGAGCGGGAAGCGACGACGCACCAGCACAAAGAACAGCGGAACAAAATAAATCGCCAGGATGGTGGCCGAAATCATCCCCCCCATGACGCCGGTACCCACCGCATGCTGGCTGCTTGAGCCTGCACCCGTGCTGGTTGCCATCGGCAGTACGCCAAAAATAAACGCCAGCGAGGTCATCAGGATCGGACGCAAGCGCTGACGGCAGGCGTGCAGCGTGGCGGCCATCAGCTCGTGGCCTTTAGCATTCATCTCGTTGGCAAATTCTACGATCAGAATGGCGTTTTTCGCCGATAAGCCGATCACCGTGAGTAGCCCCACCTGGAAGTAAACGTCGTTCTCCAGGCCGCGCATCCAGGTCGCCAGTAGTGCACCGATAACCCCAAGCGGCACCACCAGCATGACCGAGAACGGAACCGACCAGCTCTCATACAGCGCGGCAAGGCAGAGGAAGACCACCAGCAGAGAAAGCGCATAAAGCGCGGGCGCCTGTGCCCCGGAGAGGCGCTCCTGGTAAGACATGGCCGTCCATTCCAGACCAAAACCAGCGGGCAGCTGCTGCACCAGTTTTTCCATGGTGTCCATGGCGGTACCGGTGCTGACGCCCGGCGCGGCTTCCCCGACGATTTCAACTGCCGAATAGCCGTTGTAGCGCTCCAGGCGCGGCGAACCGCTCTCCCAGCGCGACGTGGCAAAGGCGGAGAAGGGAACCATCCCGCCAGAATTATTGCGTACAAACCAGCGGTTAATGTCATCCGGCAACATGCGGAAAGGCGCGGCTGCCTGAACATACACTTTTTTCACGCGGCCGCGATCCATAAAGTCATTTACGTAGCTTGAGCCCCACGCGGTTTGCAGGGTGTCGTTGATATCGTCGATCGAGACGCCCAGCGCCTGCGCCTTACGCTGGTCTATATCCACCTGAAGCTGCGGGCTGTCGTCAAGACCGTTGTGACGAACGCGGGTCAGGCCGGGATCTTTACCTGCAAGTTCTAACAGCTTGTCGCGCGCGGCCATCAGCGCCGAGTGACCCGCGCCGGCGTGATCCTGCAGCTCCATATCAAACCCGGCGGAACTGCCCAGGCCGCTGATCGCGGGCGGACTGCTGGCAAAAACGCGCGCCTCTTTAATGCCCGCAAAAGCTTTGGTTGCCCGTTCAATGATGGCGAACGAGGTTCCCGTTCTGGCGTCGCGTTCGTCCCAGTCTTTCAGGCGGACAAACATGCGGGCGACGTTCTGCCCGTTCCCGCCCGGGCCGGAGCCGACAGTGGAGAAGACCGAGACAACGTTATCTTTCTCTTTGGTGAAGAAGTACTGCTCCACGTTCTGGACCACCTTCAGCGTTTGCTGCTGCGTGGAGCCGCTCGGGAGCTGCACCGAGGTGATGAACATCCCCCGGTCCTCCTGAGGCAGGAACGAGGTGGGAAGATGCAGAAACAGCCACACCATGCCGCCCAGCAGCACAACGTAAATCATCATCCAGCGCAGGCTGCGGTGCAGCACTTTACCGACGGCAGATTCATACCGCTCGGCATTGCGGTTGAACATACGGTTAAACCAGCCGAAGAACCCTTTCTGTCCGTGATGTTCCCCTTTGTGCAGCGGCTTAAGGAGGGTGGCACAGAGCGCGGGGGTGAGGATCAGCGCCACCAGCACGGAGAGCACCATCGCCGAGACGATGGTAATTGAGAACTGACGGTAAATCGCCCCGGTTGTACCGCCAAAGAAGGCCATCGGGATAAAGACCGCCGACAGCACCATCGCGATACCGACTAACGCCCCCTGAATTTGCCCCATGGATTTGCGTGTGGCCTGACGCGGGGAAAGCCCCTCTTCGCTCATGATGCGCTCGACGTTTTCCACGACCACGATGGCATCGTCCACCAGCAGGCCAATCGCCAGCACCATGGCAAACATCGTCAGGGTGTTGATGCTGTAGCCGAACGCGTAGAGCACCGCAAAAGTACCCAGCAGCACTACCGGGACGGCAATGGTGGGGATCAGCGTGGCGCGGAAGTTTTGCAGGAACAGGTACATGACCAGGAACACCAGTGCGATCGCTTCCAGCAGGGTTTTCACCACATCCTCAATCGAGGCTTTAACGAAGGAGGTGGTTTCATAGGCGACTTTGTACTCCAGCCCGTGCGGGAAATACTGCGACAGCTCATCCAGACGGTCCAGCACCAGCTTCGCCGTCGCCATTTCGTTCGCGCCGGAGGCCAGCTTGATCCCAAGACCGGAGGCCGGATTGCCGTTAAAGCGGCTCAGGTAATCGTATTTCTCCGCACCCATTTCCACCTTAGCGACATCGCCCAGGCGCACCTCTGAACCGTCCTGATTCACGCGAAGGGTGATGTTGCGGAACTGGTCCGGCGTCTGAAGCAGGGATTGTGAATTGATGGTGGCATTCAGGGCCTGTTTATCAACCGAAGGCGTGCCTCCCAGCTGCCCCACGGCAATTTGGGCGTTCTGGGCTTTGATGGCGTCCGTCACGTCGGTTGCGGTCATCTGATAGCTGTTCAGCTTGTTAGGATCGAGCCAGATACGCATTGAGTACTGTGAACCGTAGGCGTCGATATCCCCTACGCCGTTAATACGGCTGAGCGGGTCCTGAATATTACTGGCGACGTAGTCCGCAATGTCCTGTTTATCCATTGAGCCATCGGTGGAGACAAACGCGATAGTCAGAATGTTGGTATCACCGGTTTTACGCACGGTGACCCCCTGGTTCTGCACCGCCTGGGGCAGCTTACGCATGGCCGACTGCAGCTGGTTTTGTACCTGCTGCACCGCTTCGTCCGGGTCGGTGCCCGCCTCAAAGCTCAGGGTGACCGTGGCCTGTCCCGTGGCGCTGCTTTGGGAGGACATGTACATCAGATTATCCAGACCCGTCATGTTCTGCTCGATAACCTGCGTCACGGTGTTTTCCAGCGTTTGTGCGGAAGCGCCGGGATAGTTGGCGGTGACACGCACGTTAGGCGGTGCCAGATCGGGGTATTGCTCAACGGGAAGAAAAGTAATCGCCAGGACGCCTGTCAGACACAACAGGATGGCAAGCACCCAGGCAAAAATGGGGCGATCGATGAAAAAATTCGCCATGGAAAAGTGACCTCGTTTTGCTGCACGTCATTATTGTTTATTGCCCGCATCACTTTAGCGGCAAGGCCCAGGCCAAACGTGGAGAAATAAAGGAGATAATGTAAATTATCATGCGCTTTTCCCGGCGCTTCCCCCTTTACCGTTATTTACCTGTTAACGGCGCGGGTGCGGGGAACGTCACGCTGACCTGCGTGCCGCCGTTTTGCGGCTGCGAGAAGTGCAGCATTCCGCCGAGCCGTTGCGCGCGTTCTCGCATAATGTTCAGCCCGTAGTGTCCCGGCGGTTCGCTGGCCTCGCCAATTCCGATGCCGTTGTCACGAATGCTGACGTTGTGCGTGCCGTCCACGGCGGTCACGCAGCTGACGGTGATCTCGCTGGCCTGCGCGTGCTTAATCGCATTCAGGACGGCCTCCCGCACGATCTGCAGCAAATGCACCTGCTTCTGCGCGTCAAGCGCCAGCGAGGAGAGGCGGCAGTCGAGGTACAGCTTCGCCTGCGTTTGGCTCTGCAGGGCATCGAGGGACTCCTGAAGCGCCGCGGGTAAATTCGCATGGTTTAGCGTCAGGCGGAAGGTGGTCAGCAGCTCGCGCAGCTGCTGCCAGGCGTTGTTCAGTTCGCGGGAGAAGTCGGTGATGATGGTCTGCGCGGGGGCATTTTCCGCCGGCACGGCGTGTTTAAGCAGCGTGAGCTGGATCCGCAGATAGGAGAGTACCTGCGCCAGCGAGTCATGCAGCTCGCGGGCGATGGTGGCGCGCTCCTCCATCAGCAGCAGCTGCTGGTAGTGTTTCTGCGCCTGGTTAAAGTACAGCCCGCGCCCGAGCATGGTCGCGACACTTCTCATCAGCGGAAGAGGAACGCTGCCCGTCTCGCTTTGCCAGCGCAGCTCGCCGTAAAGGGTGTCCTGCATCAGCACCGGCAGGGTTTGCAGAGAAATGCCGCTCACCTCTGTCCCTTCACACAGCCGCCAGTCGTCGCTGGTGCGTAGCTCCAGGTAATTCATCTGCGTGTATTCATGGACAATCTGTAAAATATGCCGGAAGCACAGGCTGTCAATCTGTCCGGTATTCAGCGCCTGAGAGCATTTGAACAGCATGTCGAGCTGCTGGTGGGCTTCATGCAAATGCCGCGTCTTTTCCGCGACGGAGGCTTCGAGCGACCGATAGAGAGTATGTAGCTCGCCCGACATATGGTTGAAGGCGCGGGAAAGCTGGCCCAGCTCGTTGGGCAGCGCGGTGTCCGGCGCCGGGGTGGTAAATTCCCCTCGCTCAATCCGTTCACTGGCGGCTACCAGGTTGTTCAGTGGCAACACCACCTGGCGGCGGATGCGCCGCAGGGTAAACAGCGTCAGCAGCAGGATCCCGAGCGCGCCAGCCAGAGAGAGAAGGGTCACCGTCTGGATTTTATTTTCGGTGTAGTGCTGGAGGGCGAGAACAAAGGCATCAATGCGGCCGACAAAATCCTCAATGTTAGCGTCATACCATGCGCTGTCGCCGCGGGCGATGTGCTTATCTATTTCCCGCCAGGCCACATGAAGCTGCTGATAGCGCGCCTTGACGTTTTCCGGGACGTACCAGCGGTTCAGCTTCTCCAGGGAAGGCGCGCTTAACGTCTGCTGCCAGTTCTCAAGATGCGCCTTAAGGGAGGGGCTGTTGCGCTGCATCTCGTAGCCGAGGCGGTAGCTCTGCATGCGCAGCGAACCCGCAATGTTAATGGCTTCGGCGTCACGCTGGCTGCTGGCAAGCGTCAGCAGCGCGACGGTGCTGGTCAGCACGGACAGGGCAATGATCGAAAAGAAAGCCCAGGCAAGGCTTCCGGAAACGGGGCGTTTAACGGTCACGGAACGGCTCTCTGAATAAAATGGCTCTGCCACAGGTTACGGGCAGTTGTACATTGCCTGATAACGCGGTAGTGAGCAAATAGCTTATTCATACTAAAAATAAGGTTATTGATCCAAAAGCCGCTTTGGGGATTAACATGAAATCTGACGAGAAGAGACGCGCCGTCTTAACCGACGGGCGACAAAGCGGGCTTCACGGCGTAGTATAAACAGACTCATTTTGCCGTGGAGCCCGTATGTCCCTGAACATTACCGTTATCAAAGACAAAATCCTCTCTGAAAATTACTTTGTCCTGCGGAATATCACTTACGATTTAACCCGTAAGAACGGTGACGTGATTCGCCACAAACGCGAAGTCTACGACCGGGGCAATGGCGCAACCATTCTGCTGTATAACCGTGAAAAGCAAAGCGTGGTGCTGATTCGCCAGTTTCGGGTCGCGACCTGGGTCAACGGCAACGCGGACGGGCGTCTGATTGAAACCTGCGCCGGCCTGCTTGATGACGATGAGCCGGAAGTCTGCATCCGCAAGGAGGCCGTCGAGGAGACCGGTTTTGAAGTGGGCGCGGTGCAAAAAGTCTTTGAGCTTTTCATGTCACCTGGCGGCGTGACCGAGCTGGTCCATTTCTTCATTGCGGAGTACACCGATGCCCAGCGCACGCATCGCGGTGGCGGCGTGGAGGATGAAGATATTGAAGTGCTGGAAATGCCTTTCGCTCAGGCCGTTGAGATGGTGAAAAGCGGCGAGATCCGCGATGGTAAAGCGGTGATCCTGTTGCAATATCTGCAAACCAGCGGGTTAATGAACCCCAAACCGATGTCGCAATAGCCTGCATTTCAGATAAATCTATCCGATAAATCCGATTGAGCCCGCCCGCCCTGGGCACGAAGATACGCCCCAGATTGACCTTTTCGTTTCCGGGGCTGTGCCATTCATGCGCTACTGCGTTTTGCTTCTCTTCTTTTTCTGCGTGCTACCCGTGCCTCTGGTGTGGGCGGCACCTGCGCAGCAGTCTTTCTCAGACTGGCAGGTCACCTGCAATAACCAGAATTTTTGTGTTGCCCGGAATACGGGGGAACATCGCGGTCTGGTTATGACGCTGAGCCGTAGCGCCGGCGCGAAAACGGACGCCAGCCTGCGCATCGATCTCGGCGGGCTTTCGGCCCCGCCGGTAAAAGAGCCGGACATCGCCCCGCGCCTTCTGCTCGACAACGTTCCGCTAAAACTCAATTCACAGCACTGGCAGTTAACGCCTTGGCATCTCAAGACCGACGATACGGGTACCCTCAACGCGTTTCTGAAAACTATTCAGGAAGGGCAGGCGCTGACCCTGCGCGGGGGGAAGCAGACGATTTCGCTGGTCGGGCTGAAGGCGGCGCTGCTGTTTATTGACGCCCAGCAGAAGCGCGTTGGCAGCGAAACGGCATGGATTAAAAAAGGGGATAGCCCGCCTCTGAGCGTGCCTCCTGCACCAGCATTAAAAAAGGTGGCCGTGGTGAACCCGACGCCGACGCCGCTGACGCATAGCGAGCTGAACGATCTGCTGGATTATGGAACCTGGCGGATGAACAACAGCCAGTGCTCGCTGGATCCTAACCGCCGTGAAGTACGCGTCACCGCATTAACCGACGACAAAGCGCTGTTAATCGTCAGCTGTGAGGCAGGAGCCTATAACACGGTCGATCTGGCGTGGCTGGTATCACGTAAAAAACCGTTCACTGCCCGCAGCGTCAGGTTACGTCTGCCGTTTACCCCCTCCAGCCAGAGCAGCGACATGGAGCTGATGAACGCCAGCTTTGATGAAAAAACGCGCGAGCTGACGACGCTGGCGCTGGGACGCGGTATCGGGGACTGCGGGATCCAGACGCGCTGGCGTTTTGACGGCCAGCGCTTCCGCCTGGTGCGCTATGCGGAAGAGCCAAGCTGCGATAACTGGAATGGGCCAGACGCCTGGCCCACGCTGTGGATCACACGCTAGTTTTACCGGGTGGCGACTTACAAAACCTCGAACCGCAGGCCGGGTAAGCGACAGCGCCACCCGGCAACGAAGAACGCACTACAGCACGCTCAGCGCCTTCTCCACCACGTTCTCAACGGTAAAGCCGAAGTACGGGAAGAGCTTGTCGGCAGGTGCCGATTCACCGTAACCCCGCATGCCAACAATCGCTCCTTTTAGCCCCACGTACTTATACCAGTAGTCGGCAATACCCGCTTCCACCGCCACGCGTGCCGCTACGTTGGACGGCAGCACCGATTCCCGATACGCCTCATCCTGGGCGTCAAAGATATCCGTTGAAGGCAGGGACACCACGCGCACCGCGTGGCCTTCGGCGGTCAGTTTCTCCGCCGCTTTCACCGTAATTTCCACCTCGGAACCGGTGGCAATCAGGATCACGTCCGGCTTGCCGCCGCTGTCTTTCAGGATGTACCCGCCACGGGCGATGTTTTTAACCTGCTCCGGGGTGCGCTCGATCTGCGCCAGGTTCTGGCGCGACAGGATCAGCGCCGTGGGGCCGTTGTGGCGCTCAACCGCCAGCTTCCAGCCCACCGCCGCTTCCACCTGGTCGCACGGACGCCAGGTGCTGAAGTTTGGCGTTAAGCGCAGGCTCGCCAGCTGTTCCACCGCCTGGTGCGTCGGGCCATCTTCCCCCAGGCCGATGGAGTCGTGGGTGTAGACCATGATCTGCCGGGCCTTCATCAGCGCCGCCATGCGCGCCGCGTTTCGGGCGTACTCGACGAACATCAGGAAGGTGGCGGTGTAGGGCACGAAGCCGCCGTGATGGGCGATGCCGTTTGCAATCGCGGTCATGCCAAACTCGCGCACGCCGTAGTGGATGTAGTTCCCGGCAATATCCTCTTTCAGCGATTTCGAGCCGGACCAGATGGTCAGGTTACTTGGTGCAAGATCCGCTGAGCCGCCGAGCAGCTCAGGCAGGATTGGGCCAATGGCGTTGAGGGTATTTTGCGACGCCTTACGGGTGGCGATTTTCGCCGGGTTGGACTGCAGATTTTCAATCAGCGCCTGGGTTTTATCGTCCCAGTCCTCCGGCCGCCCGCCGCCCATGCGGCGGGAAAACTCTGCCGCCAGCTCCGGGTGCGCTTTTTTGTAGGCGGCAAATTTTTCGTTCCACGCCTGCTGGGCTTTTTCACCCGCTTCGCGGGCATCCCAGGCTCTGTAGATCTCTTTCGGGATCTCAAATGGCGGATACTTCCAGCCCAGCTTCTGGCGGGTTAAGGCCACTTCCTCTTCGCCCAGCGCCGCGCCGTGCGCCTCTTCCTTGCCCGCTTTGTTCGGCGAGCCGAAGCCGATGGTGGTGCGACAGATAATCAGGGACGGTTTGTCCTTCACGCTCTGCGCTTCCTGAATCGCTTTTTTCACCGCCTCAGGATCGTGGCCGTCGATCTCATGCACCACGTGCCAGTGATAGGCCTCAAAGCGTTTCGCCGTGTCGTCGGTAAACCAGCCCTCGGTTTCCCCGTCAATGGAGATGCCGTTGTGGTCGTAGAAGCCAATCAGCTTCCCGAGCCCCAGCGTGCCCGCCAGCGAGCAGACCTCGTGGGAGATCCCCTCCATCAGGCAGCCGTCACCCATAAAGACATACGTGTAGTGGTCGACAATCTGATGGTCCGGCTGGTTAAACTGCGCCGCCAGCGTGCGCTCGGCAATCGCCAGACCGACGGCATTCGCCAGACCCTGACCCAGCGGGCCGGTGGTGGTTTCCACGCCCGGGGTATAGCCGATCTCCGGATGGCCCGGCGTTTTAGAGTGCAGCTGGCGGAAGTTTTTCAGCTCTTCCAGCGGCAGATCGTAGCCGGAAAGGTGCAGCAGGCTGTAGAGCAGCATCGAGGCGTGGCCGTTGGAGAGAATAAAACGGTCGCGGTCGTACCAGGTTGGGTCTGTGGGGTTGTGCTTCAGAAAGTCGTTCCACAGCACTTCGGCAATATCGGCCATCCCCATCGGGGCGCCAGGGTGGCCGGAATTGGCTTTTTGTACGGCATCCATGCTGAGGGCGCGAATGGCGTTGGCAAGCTCTTTACGGGACATAGTTCACTCCGTGGCAAGGTTAAAGTTTGGCGGCGAGAAGATCTTCAAGTTTGCGCTGGTCGACGGCGAACTGGCGGATGCCGTCAGCCAGTTTTTCCACGGCCATAGGGTCCTGATTGTGCTCCCAGCGGAACTCCGCTTCGGTCATGGCTTTCGGTTTTGGCAGTACGGTAGAGGTCGGCACCAGTTTGCGGATCACCGTTTCGTCGCTCTCCTGCAGCTTTTTCAGCAGATCGGGGGAGATGGTCAGACGGTCGCAGCCTGCGAGCGCGAGGATCTGCTCGGTGCGGCGGAAGCTGGCGCCCATCACGATGGTTTCGTAGCGGTGCTGCTTGTAATAATCGTAGATATTACGCACCGACTTCACGCCAGGGTCTTCCTCTACCACGTACGGATCCATCGGCTGTTTCGCCTGATACCAGTCGTAGATGCGCCCGACAAACGGCGAGATCAGAAACACGCCCGCTTCGGCACAGGCGCGCGCCTGGGCAAACGAGAACAGCAGCGTCAGGTTGCAGTGGATCCCCTCTTTTTCCAGAACCTCCGCCGCGCGGATGCCTTCCCATGTGGACGCGAGCTTGATCAGAATGCGTGACTTATCGATCCCCTGTTCCTGGTAGAGTTCCACCAGACGGCGCGCTTTGTGAATACTCTTTTCCTGATCGAATGAGAGGCGGGCATCCACTTCGGTCGACACGCGCCCCGGAATGCTTTTCAGAATTTCCGCACCAAAATTAACCGCCAGCTTGTCGCTGGCTTCAGCAACCTGCTGTTCCTGTGTTTTCCCGCGCTGTTTACCGTAGGCAATCGCGTCATCAATCAGATGGCTAAAGTGGGCAAGCCCCGCCGCTTTCAGAAGCAGCGAAGGGTTGGTGGTCGCGTCCTCCGGCTGATAGTGGCGAATCGACTCGATATCGCCGCTGTCTGCAACCACGGTGGTGAATTGTTTGATGCCGTCTAGCTGGTTCATAAATCATTACTCCTTGGAAATAAAAGAGTTAGATGAGTGCGTTAGTTCACACTTCTGAGAAAATCATGATGGACTTAACAAAAAAGCATAGCAGACGGGGCAGGCATTGCTTTTGAGACGGGTAACATGGCTGTTATAAATTGATAACAATTTTTAATGTGTGATGGTGAGAGTTTGGCAGCCTTCAAAGTTTATGCGCTGTCCTGAGGCGATACTAGGCGGCACACCAGGGTGTGCATCAGGATCGCTTACGTCACCCTTTTGATCGATACGTGAAAGGAAAAATAAGATGGATGAGCAGTTGAAACAGAGTGCCCTCGATTTTCACGAGTTCCCTGTCCCCGGTAAAATTCAGGTTTCCCCAACCAAGCCGCTGGCGACGCAGCGCGATCTGGCGCTGGCCTACTCGCCGGGCGTGGCGGCACCGTGTCTGGAAATCGAAAAAGACCCGCTTGCGGCCTACAAATACACCGCGCGCGGTAACCTTGTCGCCGTTATCTCTAACGGGACGGCGGTGCTGGGCCTGGGCAACATTGGTGCACTGGCCGGTAAACCGGTGATGGAAGGGAAGGGCGTACTGTTCAAGAAATTTGCCGGTATCGACGTGTTCGATATCGAAGTGGACGAACTCGATCCCGATAAATTCATCAACGTGGTAGCCGCGCTGGAGCCGACCTTCGGCGGGATCAACCTGGAAGACATCAAAGCGCCGGAATGTTTCTATATCGAGCAGAAGCTGCGCGAGCGTATGAACATTCCCGTGTTCCATGACGACCAGCACGGGACCGCGATTATCAGCACCGCCGCCATTCTGAACGGCCTGCGCGTGGTCGAGAAAAATCTCTCCGATGTGCGCATGGTGGTTTCTGGCGCAGGCGCCGCGGCCATCGCCTGTATGAACCTGCTGGTGGCGCTGGGCATGCAGAAACACAACATTGTGGTCTGCGACTCCAAGGGCGTTATCTACAAAGACCGTGAGCCGAACATGGCGGAAACCAAGGCGGCGTACGCGGTAGAAGACGACGGCAAGCGCACGCTTGAGGACGTGATCGACGGCGCGGATATCTTCCTCGGTTGCTCCGGTCCGAAAGTGCTGACCCAGGAGATGGTGAAGAAGATGGCGCGTGCGCCAATGATCCTGGCCCTGGCGAACCCTGAGCCGGAAATCCTGCCGCCGCTGGCGAAAGCGGTGCGTGAAGACGCCATTATCTGTACCGGCCGTTCGGACTACCCGAACCAGGTCAACAACGTGCTCTGCTTCCCGTTCATCTTCCGCGGCGCGCTGGACGTTGGCGCGACGGCGATCAATGAAGAGATGAAGCTTGCCGCCGTTCACGCCATCGCCGAGCTGGCCCACGCCGAGCAGAGCGAAGTGGTCGCCTCCGCGTACGGGGATCAGGATCTAAGCTTTGGCCCGGACTACATCATTCCAAAACCGTTCGACCCGCGTTTGATTGTCAAAATTGCGCCAGCCGTTGCCAAAGCGGCGATGGACTCCGGCGTGGCAACGCGTCCGATTCAGGATTTCGACGCTTACGTCGATAAGCTCACCGAGTTTGTCTATAAAACCAACCTGTTCATGAAGCCGATCTTCTCTCAGGCCCGCGCAGACGCGAAGCGCGTGGTGCTGGCGGAAGGTGAAGAGGCGCGCGTGCTGCACGCTACCCAGGAGCTGATCACCTTAGGGCTGGCGAAGCCGATCCTGATCGGTCGTCCGAGCGTGATCGAGATGCGGATCCAGAAGCTGGGCCTGCAGATTAAGCCGGGCGTGGACTTCGAGATCGTGAACAACGAATCCGATCCGCGCTTCAAAGAGTACTGGAGCGAATACTACGCGATCATGAAGCGCCGGGGGATCACCCAGGAGCAGGCGCAGAAAGCCGTTATCAGCAACACGACGGTGATCGGCGCGATCATGGTCCATCGCGGCGAGGCGGATGCGCTGATCTGCGGCACCATCGGCGATTACCACGAGCACTTTAGCGTGGTGCAGGAGATCTTCGGCTATCGCGACGGCGTCCACACCGCCGGGGCGATGAACGCGCTGCTGCTGCCGAGCGGCAACACCTTTATTGCTGATACCTACGTTAACGACGATCCGTCCCCGGACGAGCTGGCGGAGATCACCGTGATGGCGGCGGAAACGGTGCGTCGCTTTGGTATCGAGCCGAAGGTAGCGCTGCTGTCGCACTCTAACTTCGGTTCGTCCAAATCGGCCGCGGCGTGCAAAATGCGCCAGACGCTGGAGCTGGTGCGCGAGCGCGCGCCGGAGCTGATGATTGACGGGGAGATGCACGGCGATGCCGCGCTGGTGGAAAGCATTCGTAACGAACGTATGCCGGACAGCCCGCTTAAGGGGTCGGCGAACATACTGATTATGCCGAACGTGGAAGCGGCGCGTATCAGCTACAACCTGCTGCGTGTCTCCAGCTCTGAAGGGGTGACCGTAGGACCGGTGCTGATGGGCGTGGCGAAACCGGTGCATGTGTTAACGCCGATTGCCTCCGTGCGCCGCATCGTGAACATGGTGGCGCTGGCTGTGGTTGAGGCGCAGACGCAGCCGCTGTAAGCCTTGTGAGTCGGGTGGCGCGTTTGCTTACCCGACCTACAGGTTGAGTAGGCCGGATAAGCGCAGCGCCATCCGGCAGTTAAACCCAGTCGCGTACTTTAAGGAACTCACACAAGGCAGCCTCCGGGCTGCCTTCTTTTGGCTCGTAGCAGTACTCCCAGCGCACCAGCGGCGGCATCGACATCAGAATCGACTCCGTGCGTCCGCCGGTCTGCAGGCCGAACAGCGTCCCGCGATCCCACACCAGGTTGAACTCCACGTAGCGCCCGCGGCGGTAAAGCTGGAATTCACGCTCGCGCACGCCGTAGTCGGTGTTTTTACGGCGTTCGACGATGGGCATATAGGCATCGGTAAAGCCTTCGCCCACCGCGCGCATAAAGCTGAACGCGGTGTCAAAATCAGGCACGTTGAGATCGTCAAAGAACAGCCCGCCAATGCCGCGCTGCTCATCGCGGTGCTTCAGGTAAAAGTAGTCGTCGCACCACTTTTTAAATTTCGGGTAGACGTCTTCGCCAAACGGCAGGCAAAGATCCCGCGCGGTGGTGTGCCAGTGCACGGCGTCCTCTTCGAAGCCGTAGTAGGGCGTGAGGTCGAAACCGCCGCCAAACCACCAGACCGGATCGGCCCCTGGCTTCTCCGCAATGAAAAAACGCACGTTAGCGTGGCTGGTGGGCACAAACGGGTTATGCGGATGCACCACCAGCGAAACGCCCATCGCTTCGAAGCTGCGGCCCGCCAGCTCAGGGCGATGCGCGGTAGCGGAGGCGGGCATGGCGTCGCCGTGAACGTGGGAGAAATTTACGCCCGCCTGTTCAAAAATACCGCCGTTTCGCAGCACGCGGCTGCGCCCGCCGCCGCCGGCTTCGCGCTGCCAGCTATCTTCCTGAAATTCACCGCCGTCTGCGGCGGCCAGTTTCTGGCAGATCGCATCCTGCAGCTGCAGCAGGAAGGTTTTTACCAGTTGAGCATTGGGTTTCATCAACGTTTCCTGGAGTGCGCTTTTTGGTTATCGAACCAGTTGAAGTAACTGATAATGCCGGAGGCGATGGCGTTGGCGATCTTCTGGCGAAACGCCGTGGTGCCGAGCAGTCGTTCTTCTTCCGGGTTGGTAATAAAGGACGTTTCCACCAGCACGGACGGGATGGACGGTGACTTCAGCACCACAAACGCCGCCTGTTCGGTGCTTTTACTGTGCAGGCGGTGCACCGGCTTAATCCGTTTGAGAATATGCGAGCCGAGCGTTAGGCTGTTTTTGATGGTGTCCGTTTGCACGAGATCGAACAACACCTGCTGCAACAGATGATCTTTGTCAGTGGCCTTCTTACCAGCCACTTCATCCGCCCGGTTTTCACGATCGGAAAGGTACTTCGCCATGGCGCTACTGGCGCCACGGTTGGAGAGGGCAAATACCGACGCGCCCGCGGCGGAAGGGTTGGTAAAGCCGTCCGCGTGAATGGACATAAACAGATCCGCACCGTGCTGGTGGGCGATCTCGACGCGGTCGTACAGCGGAATGAACGTGTCGCCCGTGCGCGTCAGGCGGGCGTCAATGCCGTTGCTGCGTAAAATCGATCGCACATTTTTTGCAATCGCCAGCACGACGTGTTTTTCTTTCGAACCGTTTTTGCCAATGGCACCGGTATCAATCCCGCCGTGGCCCGGATCGAGCATCACCAGACGCTTTGCGCCCGGCTTTTTGGTTTTTGGCTTACTGTGTCCGTTACTGGTTTTGAGCGTGCTCTCGTCTTTTGCCTGAGCCTGCTTTGCGATGCCCGTTAACGTTAAGGCCGCCAGCCCCGCTTTGAGAACCTGACGACGCGATGTGAGTGCTTTTAATGGTTTGAATGTGCTCATGCGGCCTGAATACTAAAAAAAGGGGTCCTGGTGTTATATCGTATCGTGTTTCCCGTTACGACAGTCCTTATTGAGAATTGTTTTACTTTTCATTTCAATACGTGACAAAGTGACATTATGCCAAATTTTGGCGAGATTTTCCCCGGTTATTGGCTAAACGCCCCGTTCACGCCATAATCACTGTTTTTAAACCCGAAAAGGCGGTTAATACCATGGAGATACGCGTTTTTCGCCAGGAAGATTTCGAAGAGGTGATCACCCTTTGGGAGCGCTGCGATCTGCTGCGTCCGTGGAACGATCCGGAAATGGATATCGAACGTAAGCTGAATCACGACGTTAGCCTGTTTCTGGTCGCGGAAGTGAACGGCGAGGTCGTCGGTACCGTGATGGGCGGCTACGATGGCCATCGCGGCTCGGCCTATTATCTGGGCGTCCACCCGGAATATCGGGCGCGCGGCATCGCCAACGCGCTGCTTAATCGGCTCGAGAAGAAGCTGATCGCCCGCGGCTGTCCGAAAATTCAGATCATGGTGCGGGAAGATAACGACGTGGTGCTGGGCATGTATGAACGTCTGGGCTATGAGCACGCTGACGTGCTGAGCTTAGGTAAGCGTCTGATCGAAGATGAAGAGTACTGAGATCCACCCGGCTGACTTTGATGCACAGGGCCGCGTCAGGCTGCCGTTTTTATTCTGGTGCGTTTTGCTCCTGCAGGCCCGCACCTGGGTGCTGTTTGTGATGGCCGGCGCGTCGCGCGGGCAGGGCGATACGCTGCTGAATCTCTTTTATCCCGATCACGATGCTTTCTGGCTCGGCTTACTGCCGGGCGTACCGGCGGTGGTGGCTTTTTTATGCAGCGGTCGGCGGCACGTAATCCCGCGTCTGTGGCGCGCCCTTCGCTGGCTGCTGATCCTCGCCCAGATCGCACTGCTGTTCTGGCAACCCGTGCTCTGGTGGTTGGGTGAACCGCTTTCGGGTATTGGCATCGCGCTGGTGGTGGCGGATATCGTGGCGCTGCTGTGGCTGCTGACGAATCCCCGATTACGCGCCTGTTTTACGCAAGAGTCAGATTAGTGCGGCACTTTTTGCCGATGCCGCACTCCAACAAGCGTTGATTTAATTAGAAAGGACGTTTCAATGAAATCGCTGCGTTTACTTTTATGCGCTCTCCCGCTGGCGTTGACCGGCTGTTCCACGCTCTCTTCTATTAACTGGTCCGCCGCGTATCCGTGGAACTGGTTTGGCTCTTCCATCGAAGTCACCGAGCAGGGCGTAGGAAAAATCACCGCGTCGACCGCGCTCAATCAGGACGCTATTCAGGATGCCCTGAGCAGCGACTACCGCCTGCGTAGCGGGATGAAAACCGAGAATGGCAACATTGTGCGTTACTTTGAAGCGCTGAAGGGTGACAAGCTGGCGCTGGTAATTAACGGTGATAAAGGGACGGTGAACCGCATTGCGGTGCTGGACGATGCTATCCCGACCGCCAGCGGCGTAAAGGTCGGCACCCCGTTTAGCGATCTTTATAAACAGGCCTTTGGCAACTGCAGCAGCGCCCCTTCAGACGATGGCGTTGCGGTGGAATGTAAGGCGGAAGGCAGCCAGCACATCAGCTATGTCTTCACCGGAACCTGGAGCGGCCCGGAAGGATTGATGCCGTCTGACGACACGCTGAAGAGCTGGAAAGTGAGCAAAATAGTCTGGAAGCAGTAATTTGCGCCTGAACAAACCGCCTCGCTGAAATCCGGGTATAATAGCCGCCATCAATGCCACGCTGACGTGGCATCTTTATTTCAGGAGGAGCGATGTCTCAGGTTCAGAGTGGCATTTTGCCAGAACATTGCCGCGCGGCGATTTGGATTGAAGCCAATGTAAAAGGGGACGTGGATGCCCTGCGTGCGGCCAGTAAAGCGTTTGTGGACAAGCTGGCGACCTTCCAGGCCAAATTCCCCGACGCCCACCTCGGTGCCGTTGTTGCCTTCGGCAATAACGTCTGGCGTCAGCTGAGCGGCGGCGAAGGGGCGGAAGAGCTGAAAGACTTTATCCCTTACGGCAAAGGTCTGGCACCAGCTACCCAGTATGACGTGCTGATCCACATTCTCTCCCTGCGTCATGACGTGAACTTCTCCGTTGCGCAGGCGGCGGTCGCGGCCTTTGGCGACAGTATTGAGGTGCAGGAAGAGGTTCACGGCTTCCGCTGGGTGGAGGAGCGCGATCTGAGCGGCTTCGTTGACGGCACCGAAAACCCGGCCGGTGAAGAGGTTCGTCGCGACGTGGCGGTGATTAAAGACGGCGTAGACGCGGGCGGCAGCTATGTGTTCGTCCAGCGCTGGGAGCACAACCTCAAGCAGCTTAACCGCATGAGCGTGCACGACCAGGAGATGATGATTGGTCGTACTAAAGAAGCCAACGAAGAGATTGACGGCGACGAGCGTCCGGTGACCTCTCACCTGAGCCGCGTTGACCTCAAAGAGGACGGTAAAGGGCTGAAGATTGTTCGCCAGAGCCTGCCGTACGGCACCGCAAGCGGCACGCACGGCCTCTACTTCTGCGCCTACTGCGCGCGCCTGCACAACATTGAGCAGCAACTGCTGAGCATGTTCGGTGACACCGACGGCAAGCGCGACGCCATGCTGCGCTTCACCAAACCGGTGACCGGCGGCTACTACTTTGCGCCGTCCGTTGAGCGACTGCTGGCGCTGTAACACCCCTCACCCTGACCCTCTCCCCACAGGGGAGAGGGGATTAATGCCTTATTCCCTTTTCTGCTTGTAAATCACCAAACGGTATATAAAACCGTTACTCCTTTCATCCCCGTTATAAATATTATGACTATAAGATAGTCATCACATTTATAAGGGTGCGCAATGGCCGTTACTGTACTGAAAAAAGGAACTCTGGCGCTGGCAGGTATACTGCTGGTGGCCCAGGCGCAGGCGACCGAGCTGCTGAACAGCTCGTATGACGTTTCCCGCGAGCTGTTTGCCGCCCTTAACCCACCGTTTGAGCAGCAGTGGGCGAAAGACAATAACGGCGATAAGCTGACCGTCAAGCAGTCCCACGCCGGCTCGTCCAAGCAGGCGCTGGCGATTTTGCAGGGGCTGAAAGCGGACGTCGTGACCTATAACCAGGTGACTGACGTGCAGATCCTGCACGACAAGGGCAAGCTGCTCCCGGCTGACTGGCAGAGCCGCCTGCCGAACAACAGCTCGCCGTTCTACTCCACCATGGGCTTCCTGGTGCGTAAGGGTAATCCAAAAAATATCCACGACTGGAGCGACCTGGTGCGTTCCGACGTGAAGCTGATTTTCCCGAACCCAAAAACCTCCGGTAACGCACGCTACACCTGGTTAGCCGCGTGGGGCGCGGCGGACAAGGCTGACGGAAACGACAAAGCCAAAACCGAGCAGTTCATGACCCAGTTCCTGAAAAACGTCGAAGTGTTCGATACCGGCGGCCGCGGCGCGACCACCACCTTCGCCGAACGCGGTCTGGGTGACGTGCTGATCAGCTTTGAATCCGAAGTGAACAACATTCGCAAGCAGTACGAAGCGCAGGGCTTCGAGGTGGTTATCCCGAAAACCAACATCCTGGCCGAGTTCCCGATAGCGTGGGTGGATAAAAACGTGCAGGCGAACGGCACCGAGAAAGCGGCAAAAGCCTATCTCAACTACCTGTACAGCCCGCAGGCGCAGACCATCATTACCGATTACTACTACCGCGTGAACAACCCGGACGTCATGAACAAACTGAAAGACAAATTCCCGCAGACCGCCCTGTTCCGCGTGGAAGATCATTTCGGCTCCTGGCCTGAGGTGATGAAAACGCACTTTGCCAGCGGCGGTGAGTTAGACAAATTGCTGGCGGCGGGGCGTAAGTAATGTTTGCAGTCTCGACAAAACGCGTGCTGCCGGGCTTTACCTTAAGCCTGGGGACCAGCCTGCTGTTCGTCTGCCTGATCCTGCTGTTGCCGCTCAGCGCGCTGGTGATGCAACTTGCTCAGATGAGCTGGGCGCAGTACTGGGAGGTCATCACCAACCCGCAGGTGGTGGCGGCCTATAAGGTGACGCTGCTGTCGGCGTTTGTCGCCTCCATTTTTAACGGCGTGTTTGGCCTGCTGATGGCGTGGATCTTAACCCGCTATCGCTTCCCGGGTCGCACGCTGCTTGATGCACTGATGGATCTGCCGTTTGCGCTGCCGACGGCGGTCGCGGGCTTAACCCTCGCGTCGCTCTTCTCCGTGAACGGGCTGTACGGCGAGTGGCTGGCGAAGTTTGATATCAAAGTGACCTATACCTGGCTTGGGATCGCGGTGGCGATGGCCTTTACCAGCATCCCGTTTGTGGTCCGTACCGTGCAGCCGGTGCTGGAAGAGCTGGGTCCGGAATATGAAGAGGCGGCGGAAACGCTGGGCGCCACGCGCTGGCAGAGCTTCCGTAAAGTGGTTCTGCCGGAGCTTTCTCCGGCGCTGATGGCGGGCGTCGCGCTGTCGTTTACCCGCAGCCTGGGTGAGTTCGGCGCGGTGATTTTTATCGCCGGGAACATCGCCTGGAAAACGGAAGTTACTTCGCTGATGATTTTCATCCGTCTGCAGGAGTTTGATTACCCGGCGGCGAGCGCGATTGCCTCGGTGATCCTGGCGGCCTCGCTGCTGCTGCTGTACTCGATTAACACTCTGCAAAGTCGCTTTGGTCGACGTGTGGTAGGTCACTGATGGCGGAAGTTACGCAATTGAAGCGATACGATGCGCCCCGCATCAACTGGGGTAAATGGTTTCTGATTGGCGTGGGCGTGCTGGTGTCTGCCCTCATTCTCGTCGTCCCGACGGTTTATATCTTCGTTCAGGCGTTCAGCAAGGGGCTGATGCCCGCGCTGGAGAACCTGGCGGACCCGGATATGCTGCATGCCATCTGGCTGACGGTGCTGATTGCGTTGATCACCGTGCCGGTGAACCTGGTATTCGGTACCCTGCTGGCCTGGCTGGTGACGCGCTTTAACTTCCCGGGACGTCAGATGCTGCTGACGCTGCTGGATATTCCCTTTGCCGTGTCGCCGGTGGTGGCGGGTCTGGTGTACCTGCTCTTTTACGGCTCCAACGGTCCGCTGGGCGGCTGGCTGGATGCGCATAACCTGCAGATCATGTTCGCCTGGCCGGGCATGGTGCTGGTGACCATCTTCGTGACCTGTCCGTTTGTGGTGCGTGAGCTGGTGCCGGTGATGTTAAGCCAGGGCAGCAACGAAGATGAAGCAGCGGTGCTGCTGGGCGCGTCAGGCTGGCAGATGTTCCGTCGCGTCACGCTGCCGAACATTCGCTGGGCGCTGCTTTACGGCGTGGTGCTGACCAACGCCCGCGCGATCGGTGAGTTCGGTGCCGTTTCCGTTGTTTCCGGCTCCATCCGTGGTGAGACCCTGTCGCTGCCGCTCCAGATTGAACTGCTGCAGCAGGACTACAACACCATTGGCTCGTTTACTGCCGCAGCGTTGCTGACGCTGATGGCCATTTTGACCCTGTTTTTGAAGAGTGTGGTGCAGTGGCGTTTAGAAAATCAGGAAAAACGTCAGCATCAGGAGGGAAATCATGAGCATTGAGATTGCCAATATTAAGAAGTCTTTTGGTCGCACCCAGGTGCTGAATGATATCTCGCTGGATATCCCTTCCGGACAAATGGTGGCGCTGCTTGGGCCGTCTGGCTCGGGAAAAACCACGCTGCTGCGTATTATCGCCGGGCTTGAGCATCAGACCAGCGGGCATATCCGCTTCCACGGCACCGACGTGAGCCGCCTGCACGCCCGCGATCGTAAAGTGGGCTTTGTGTTTCAGCACTACGCTCTTTTCCGTCACATGACCGTGTTCGACAACATCGCCTTTGGCCTGACCGTGCTGCCGCGTCGCGAGCGCCCGGATGCGGCAACCATTAAAGCGAAAGTGACCAAACTGCTGGAGATGGTGCAGCTGGCTCACCTGGCGGACCGTTTCCCGGCCCAGCTTTCCGGTGGGCAGAAACAGCGCGTGGCGCTGGCGCGCGCGCTTGCCGTTGAGCCGCAAATTTTGCTGCTGGATGAGCCGTTTGGCGCGCTGGACGCGCAGGTGCGTAAAGAGCTGCGCCGCTGGCTGCGCCAGCTGCATGAAGAGCTGAAGTTCACCAGCGTCTTCGTGACCCACGACCAGGAAGAGGCGATGGAAGTTGCGGACCGCGTGGTGGTCATGAGCCAGGGCAACATTGAGCAGGTTGACGAGCCGGAGCAGCTCTGGCGCGAGCCGGCGACCCGCTTCGTGCTGGAGTTTATGGGCGAGGTAAACCGTCTGCAGGGCACCATTCGCGGTGGGCAGTTCCACGTCGGCGCGCACCGCTGGCCGCTGGGCTACACCTCCGCGCATCAGGGACCGGTCGATCTGTTCCTGCGCCCATGGGAGGTGGACGTCAGCCGCCGAACCAGCCTGGATTCACCGCTGCCGGTTCAGGTGCTGGAAGCTAGCCCTAAAGGTCACTACACCCAATTGGTGGTACAGCCGCTGGGTTGGTATACCGAGCCGCTGACCGTGGTTATGCGCGACGACGTGCCGCCGCACCGGGGAGAGCGCCTGTTTGTCGGGCTGCAGCATGCCCGGATTTATCACGGTAACGAGCGGATTGAGACGCGCGAGGATATTGCTCTGGCGGAGTCAGCCTGATAGGTTAGGATTACGTAGTTTTGCCGGGTGGCGCTGCGCTTACCCGGCCTACAATATGACGTCTGTAGGCCCGGTAAGCGAAGCGCCACCGGGCTTTTTATTGGACAGCGATCATGAAAACATTAGAAAACACCATCGGCAACACGCCTCTGGTCAAGCTTCAGCGTATGGGGCCAGACAACGGCAGTGAAATCTGGGTCAAACTCGAAGGCAATAACCCGGCGGGGTCGGTAAAAGACCGCGCGGCGCTGTCGATGATTGTCCAGGCCGAAAAACGCGGTGAAATTAAGCCCGGCGACGTGCTGATTGAAGCCACCAGCGGCAACACCGGCATCGCCCTGGCGATGATTGCGGCGCTGAAAGGCTACCGCATGAAGCTGCTGATGCCGGACAACATGAGCCAGGAGCGCCGCGCCGCGATGCGTGCCTACGGGGCCGAGCTGATTCTGGTGACCAAAGAGCAGGGGATGGAAGGCGCGCGCGACTTAGCGTTAGAAATGGCCGGGCGCGGCGAAGGTAAGCTGCTCGACCAGTTCAACAACCCGGACAACCCGTACGCGCACTACACCACTACCGGGCCGGAAATTTGGCAGCAAACCGACGGACGCATCACCCATTTTGTCTCCAGCATGGGCACCACCGGCACCATTACCGGCGTGTCGCGTTTTCTGCGCGAGCAGGCGAAAGCTGTCACCATCGTTGGCCTGCAGCCGGAAGAGGGGAGCAGCATTCCGGGCATTCGCCGCTGGCCTGCGGAGTATATGCCCGGCATCTTTAATGCGCAGCTTGTGGACCAGGTGCTGGATCTTCACCAGCGCGAGGCGGAAAATACCATGCGTGAGCTGGCCGTGCGCGAAGGTATCTTCTGCGGCGTTAGCTCGGGCGGCGCGGTAGCGGGTGCGATTCGGGTAGCACAGGCAAACCCGGGTGCCGTAGTGGTGGCGATTATTTGCGATCGCGGCGATCGCTATCTGTCTACCGGCGTCTTTGGTGAAGAAAGTTATTCGCAGGGGGCGGGGATTTAAGCATCATGGAGATGATTCTATTCCGGGATAATACCCGGGCGCAGCAAACCGACATTGTCGCCGTGCAGTCGCAGGTGGTTTACGGCAGCGTGGGGAACAGCATTGCGGTTCCGAATATTCGTACCCACAGGCTGAACGTTACCGCCGTGCCGACGGTACTGTTCAGCAACACGCCGCACTATGACACGTTTTATGGTGGAGTGATCCCCGACGAGTGGTTCAGCGGCTACCTGAAGGCGCTGGAAGAGCGAGAGATCCTGCGCGAGCTTAAGGCGGTCACCACCGGCTATATGGGCAGTGCCAGCCAGATCGTACTGCTGGCGCAGTGGCTGAAGGCGGTCAAAGCGCAGCATCCTGACCTGCTGGTGCTGGTCGATCCGGTTATCGGCGATATCGACAGCGGGATGTACGTGAAGCCCGAGATCCCGCAGGCGTATCGGGAGCACCTGCTGCCACTGGCGCAGGGGATCACGCCAAACGTCTATGAGCTCGAAGTGTTGAGCGGCAAACCGTGCCGTACGCCGGAAAGCGCCATCGCGGCGGCGCAGGGACTGCTCTCTGACAGCCTGAAATGGGTGGCGATCACAAGCGCGCCGGTCGCAGACGACCCGGAAAACATCCATGTGGTGCTGGTGACGAATGAAGGCGTGACCGTCAGCGCGCACCCGCGCGTAGAAACCGATCTGAAAGGGACGGGCGACCTGTTCTGTTCAGAGTTGGTGAGCGGCATTGTAGAGGGGAAAACCGTTGCCGATGCCATTCGCATGGCCGGCGATCGGGTGACTGACGTGATGCTTTATACCCAGTCGAAAGGCTATGACGAGCTTATCCTCCCTGCATAAACAAAAATGGCGCCCGAAGGCGCCATTTTTCTGTGCGGCAAGAATTACTTCTTGATGCGGATAACCGGGGTTTCACCCACGGTGACGCTGCCAGACAGTTTGATCAGTTCTTTGATTTCGTCCATGTTGGAGATAACAACCGGCGTCAGGGTAGACTTGGCTTTTTCTTCCAGCAGTGGCAGATCGAATTCAATCACCGGGTCGCCAACTTTAACACGCTGGCCTTCTTCCGCGATACGTTTGAAGCCTTCGCCTTTCAGTTCAACGGTGTCGATACCGAAGTGAACGAACAGTTCGATACCGCTATCTGATTCGATAGAGAACGCATGGTTGGTTTCAAAAATTTTACCGATGGTGCCGTCAACTGGAGCAACCATTTTGTTGCCAGTTGGTTTGATAGCAATGCCATCACCAACGATTTTCTCAGCAAACACTACATCCGGCACGTCTTCGATGTTGACGATCTCGCCGGAGAGCGGAGCAACAATCTCAATAGTTCCGGAGTCTTTCTTATCATCAGAAACCAGAGATTTCAGTTTATCGAACAAACCCATGATCTTCTCCTAAGCAGTAATTTGGGCCGCATCTCGTGGATTAGCAGATTGTTTTTTCTTCAATGAACTTGTTAACCAGCGTCATTAACTCGTCCGTTGTCGGTTGAGCAAGAGCCTGCTCTGCTAACACCTTCGCATCTTCGAAGTTCGTGTTACGGATAATCTTCTTAATGCGCGGGATGGAAATGGCGCTCATAGAGAATTCGTCCAGACCCATACCCAGCAACAGAAGTGTAGCACGTTCGTCGCCTGCAAGCTCACCACACATGCCAGTCCATTTACCTTCTGCATGAGAAGCATCAATAACTTGCTTGATCAAGTTCAGTACGGACGGTGACATTGGCTGGTAGAGATGTGAAATCATATCATTACCACGGTCAACTGCCAGGGTGTACTGCGTTAAATCATTGGTGCCGATACTAAAGAAATCAACTTCTTTGGCTAAATGACGCGCAATAGTCGCCGCAGCAGGTGTTTCCACCATCACGCCGATCTCAATTGACTCGTCAAACGCTTTACCTTCGTCACGCAGTTCCTGTTTGTAGATTTCGATCTCTTTCTTCAGTGCACGCACTTCTTCAACAGAGATGATCATCGGGAACATGATGCGCAGTTTACCGAAAGCGGAGGCACGCAGGATTGCGCGAACCTGGTCACGCAGGATCTCTTTACGATCCATCGCGATACGAATCGCACGCCAGCCCAGGAATGGGTTCTCTTCTTTCGGGAAGTTCATGTACGGCAGCTCTTTGTCGCCACCGATGTCCATGGTACGGACGATAACCGCCTGAGAGCCACACGCTTCAGCCACGGCTTTATAAGCAGCAAACTGCTCTTCTTCCGTTGGCAGCGCGTCGCGGTCCATGAACAGGAATTCTGTACGATAGAGACCTACGCCTTCCGCACCGTTGCGCTCAGCGCCATCAACGTCGCGGACGGTACCGATGTTTGCGCACACTTCTACCTGATGGCCGTCCAGGGTGATGGCTGGCAGGTCTTTCAGCTTAGCGAGTTCCGCTTTTTCAGTCGCAACCTGCTCCTGAACCGCGCGCAGTTTTTCGATCTCTTCGTTAGTTGGGTTGACGTAAACCAGATTGTTTACGGCATCCAGAATCAGATAATCGCCGTTTTTCACCTGAGAGGTGACGCTACCGGTACCCACGATGGCAGGCAGTTCCAGGGAGCGCGCCATGATAGAGGTGTGGGAGGTACGGCCACCCGCGTCGGTGATGAAACCGAGGACCTTTTTCAGGTTCAGCTGTGCGGTTTCAGACGGGGTGAGGTCAGCGGCAACCAGGATCACTTCATCCTGAATCGCGCTCAGGTCGATGATGGCCAGGCCCAGGATGTTGCGCAGCAGGCGCTTACCGATGTCACGTACGTCAGCCGCACGCTCTTTCAGGTATTCATCATCCAGTTCTTCCAGGGCAGTTGCCTGACCTTCGATAACTTCATGCGCAGCCGCGTCGGCCGTCATGCCTTTATCTTTAATCAGGGCTATGATTTCCTGCTCCAGCTCCTCATCTTCGAGCAGCATGATGTGCCCTTCGAAGATGGCTTCTTTTTCTTCACCGAAAGTTTCGCCAGCTTTAGTTTTGATTGCTTCCAGTTGCGCAGATGCCTTGGCACGACCGCTCAGAAAACGTTCAACTTCCTGATCAACCTTGTCGGCAGAAATTTTTTTCCGGTCGATGACGATCTCGTCTTCTTTCAGCAGCAGTGCTTTGCCGAAAGCGATACCCGGGGATGCTAAAATGCCTGAAATCATAACCCTACCTTACTTGTGACTGATATTTAAAAGAACCCGGAAACTTACTCGAGCTCAGCCATCAGTTTTACCAGATGCTCAACTGCTTTCTGCTCGTCTTCACCTTCAGCAGAGATGGTGACAACGGTGCCCTGAGTCAGGCCCAGAGTCTGCAGTTTAAACAGGCTTTTTGCGCTGGCGCTTTTGCCGTTGGAAGTCACAGTGATTTCAGAAGTGAAGCCTTTCGCTTCTTTAACAAACTGAGCAGCAGGGCGGGTGTGCAGACCGTTCGGAGCGGTAATGGTAACTTCTTGCTGGAACATTGTATTTCCCCAACTTATAGGTTTAGTGTTGTGGAACTAAAGTCTAGCCTGGCGACTGAACTTTAGCCTGTATTGTTAGCGCTGACGTTTCGATCGTCATTAAACATTATGCAGCGAAAGCAAGACTTGAACCAAATCATAAAATCGATTCAGCAAGGCTATTTCGTTCACTGATTAATTTCACGCATCAAAATAATTGCTGGTTTAAATACCAGACCCTACGGGGTGAAGCAATGCCAGGAGGGGCAAAAGTTTGAAGCAGGCCACAAAAAAGCACCTGAAAAGGTGCTTTTTTACGCGTTATTAACATGCTGGCACTACTGTTGCAGCTCTTTTTCGGTAAACAGATCGGCAAACAGTGCGGTGCTCAAGTAACGCTCACCCGAGGAAGGAAGGATAACCACAATATTCTTATTGGTAAAGGCTTCATCTTCCTGAAGTTTGAGCGCCGCCGCAACGGCCGCACCGGAAGAGATACCCGCCAGAATGCCTTCTTCATCCATCAGGCGACGCGCGGTAGAGATGGCTTCTTCGTTAGTGATGGTGACGACTTTATCGATCAGCTTCAGATCCAGGTTGCCCGGAATGAAGCCTGCGCCAATGCCCTGGATTTTATGCGGGCCTGGCTTGAGCTCTTCACCCGCCAGTGCCTGGGTGATAACCGGTGAGTCGGTTGGCTCAACGGCAACGGTGATCAGGTCTTTTTTACCCTTTGTGCCTTTAATATAGCGAGACACGCCGGTCAGCGTTCCGCCGGTACCCACGCCGGAGATAAATACATCAACCTGGCCGTCGGTATCTTCCCAGATTTCCGGGCCGGTGGTCTTCTCGTGAATTTCCGGGTTAGCCGGGTTGCTGAACTGCTGCAGCAGCAGGTATTTCGCCGGATCGCTGGCCACAATCTCTTCCGCTTTCTGAATGGCACCCTTCATGCCCTTCGCGCCTTCGGTCAGGACCAGGTTCGCGCCCAGCGCTTTGAGCAGCTTGCGACGTTCAATGCTCATGGTTTCCGGCATGGTCAGCGTTAGCTTGTAGCCACGCGCGGCGGCAACATAGGCCAGAGCGATACCGGTGTTACCGCTGGTCGGTTCCACCAGCTCAACGCCAGGCTTCAGCACGCCACGTTTTTCAGCATCCCAAATCATGTTTGCACCGATACGGCATTTTACGCTGAAGCTCGGGTTACGTGATTCGACCTTCGCCAGAATGCGTCCATTACCGATACGGTTCAGTCGAACCAGGGGCGTATGACCGATAGTCAGCGAGTTGTCTTCATAAATCTTACTCATGGCCTGTCCTTAACTGTATGAAATTGGGATACCGACCCAGCATACCTGCTAAGCAGGTAGGGGGAAGTAAGGAATTCGCATATCTATATACTGCAAGGAAATAATGGGGATCAGTATGGAATAAGGGGCGGCATAAGCCACCCCTGCTTTACACATTTTTGCATTATTTCCATAACGCGTGCTTAGCACGGTAGCAGTCCACCCACATCGCCGTCGCGCCGCAAACCGCAACCGGCATGATGAACAGGTTAAGGAAGGGAATCATGGTGAACAGGCTGGTCAGCGCGCCGAACTGCATATTGGCGACCTTCCGGGTGCGCAGGGTAGTGCGCATCGCTTTAAACGGCACCTTGTGGTTATCAAACGGATAGTCGCAGTACTGGATGGCGAGCATCCAGGCGCTGAACAGGAACCACAGCACCGGCGCAACCGTCTGGCCAATGCCGGGAACAAAGTAGAGGGCAAGCAGCACAACCGCGCGGGGGAGGTACCAGGCAAATTTCTGCCACTCGCGCTTCATAATGCGCGGGATATCTTTCACGATCCCCAGTACGCCCGTGTCCGGCGGCGTCGCGCCGGTAAGCCGCGCCTCCAGCTGTTCCGCCAGCAGGCCGTTAAACGGCGCGGCTATCCAGTTCGCAATTGTTGAGAAGAAATAGCCGAACACCAGCAGTACGGAGATGACCGCCACCGGCCAGAGCAGATAGTTCAGCCACTGCAGCCAGTCCGGTACGTAGCTCATCAGCGACGGGATCCAGCTTTCGAGCTTTGTTAACAGCCACCAGAACGCGCCGCCCATCAGAATAATGTTGATCAGCAGCGGCAGAATGACGAAGCGTCGGATACCCGGCAGTGAAACCAGTATCCAGCCCTGTGAAAAATACCAGACGCCGCTGCGCGGGGGAGAAGACGATGTTGAAACCATAACTAGGCTGTACTCCTTTTTTCACAACCAGTGGAATTGCCCGCCTATATTATCCACTTGCGGACCAATGACCAGTTCGGAAATGTTCGAAAAACCAGCAAAAAGCACGATTTACTTCATCTTTATGCTGTGAATGCTCTGCACACACTTGCACTTGACGTAAACGGCAAATACTCTTAGTGAGTAAATGTTTGCCGTGGTGGCAAGGTGTTAGAACAACAGAGAATATAATGATGCAGGATTTGCGTCTGATATTAATCATTGTTGGCGCGATCGCCATAATCGCTTTACTGGTACATGGTTTCTGGACCAGCCGTAAAGAGCGTTCCTCGATGTTTCGCGATCGCCCACTGAAGCGCATGAAGTCCAGTCGTGACGACGATGACACTGAAGATGACATCGACGGCAGCGACGACGACGGCGTGGGTGAAGTTCGTGTTCATCGGGTCAATACTGCGCCCGGCGCGGCTCATGGGGAGCATGAAGCCCCCCGCGCTCCGCAGCACCAGTATCAACCGCCGTATGCCTCTGCCCAGCCGCGTCAGCCAGCGCCGCAGCCGGTGGAAGAACCTGTGCGTCAGGCGCCGCAAGCGCCTGTGCAACAGCAGCCCGCTGCGCCACAGCCGGTTCAAAACCAGCCGGTGCAGCAGCCCGTCCAGCAGCAGCCCGCTCAGCCGGTACAACAGCCGCAGCAGCCTGTTCATGTGCAGCCTGCGCCGCAGCCCGCTCCGGCTCCGCACGTTGAGCCAGAGCCGGTCGTCGAGCCAGAACCGGTTGTCGAAAAGCCACAGCGCAAAGAAGCGGTGATCATCATGAACGTGGCCGCGCATCACGGCAGCCATCTCAACGGTGACGTTCTGCTTAACAGTATTCAACAGGCAGGCTTCAAGTTTGGCGATATGAACATTTTCCATCGCCACCTGAGCCCAGACGGAAGCGGCCCGGCGCTGTTCAGCCTGGCTAACATGGTTAACCCTGGCACCTTCGATCCGGAAATGACCGGTGATTTCGTGACCCCGGGCGTCACTATCTTTATGCAGGTGCCGTCCTACGGCGACGAGCTGCAAAACTTTAAGCTGATGCTGCAGTCCGCTCAGCATATTGCTGATGAAGTGGGTGGTGTGGTGCTCGACGATCAGCGTCGAATGATGACCCCGCAGAAGCTGCGCGAGTATCAGGACCGCATCCGCGAAGTTAAGGAAGCCAACGCGTAATCGTCGCGTTTACGTCAACTCCTCCTCAACCCCCGCCTGTCGGGGGTTTTTTCTCATTGATGGTGCGATATGGACTCAATCGAACAACAACTCACTGAACTGCGAACCACGCTTCGCCATCATGAATATCTCTATCATGTTATGGACGCTCCGGAAGTACCGGATGTGGAGTACGACCGGCTGATGCGCGAGCTGCGCGAGCTTGAGGCGCAGCATCCGGAGCTGATTACGCCGGATTCTCCCACACAGCGCGTCGGTGCTGAGCCGCTGGGGGCTTTCAGCCAGGTGCGTCATGAAGTGCCAATGCTGTCACTGGATAACGTCTTCGATGAAGAGAGCTTCCTCGCGTTTAACAAGCGCGTGCAGGATCGCCTGAAAAGCAGCGATTCCCTCACCTGGTGCTGCGAGCTGAAGCTTGACGGCCTGGCGGTCAGCCTTCTCTATGAAAACGGCGTGCTGGTGCGCGCCGCCACGCGTGGCGACGGTACGACGGGTGAAGACATCACCACCAACGTGCGTACCATCCGCGCGATCCCGCTGAAATTACAGGGTGACAACATTCCTGCGCGTCTGGAAGTGCGTGGGGAAGTATTCCTGCCTCAGGCGGGCTTCGAAAAAATCAATGAAGAAGCGCGTCGCACCGGCGGGAAAGTGTTTGCTAACCCGCGTAACGCGGCGGCAGGCTCTCTGCGCCAGCTTGACCCACGCATCACCGCGAAGCGACCGCTTACTTTCTTCTGCTACGGTGTGGGTATTCTGGAGGGAGGTGAGCTGCCGGATACGCACCTCGGGCGTCTGCTGCAGTTTAAAGCCTGGGGCCTGCCGGTGAGCAACCGCGTTCAGCTCTGCGATTCGCCGGAAGCGGTACTGGCGTTCTACCACAAAGTGGAAGAGGACCGCCCGACGCTCGGTTTTGATATTGATGGCGTTGTCATCAAGGTGAATTCGCTGGCGCTGCAGGAGCAGTTGGGCTTTGTGGCGCGCGCGCCGCGCTGGGCGGTGGCGTTTAAATTCCCTGCCCAGGAGCAGATGACCTTCGTTCGCGACGTAGAGTTCCAGGTGGGCCGTACGGGCGCGATTACTCCAGTCGCACGACTGGAGCCGGTGCAGGTCGCGGGCGTGCTGGTGAGTAATGCTACGCTGCATAACGCCGATGAAATCGAACGCCTGGGCCTGCGCATTGGTGACAAAGTGGTGATTCGCCGCGCGGGGGATGTTATCCCGCAGGTGGTCAACGTCGTAGAGTCAGAACGTCCTGACGATACGCGCGAGGTCGTCTTCCCGACCCACTGCCCGGTATGCGGCTCTGACGTTGAGCGTGTGGAAGGCGAAGCGGTGGCCCGCTGTACGGGCGGCCTGATCTGTGGCGCGCAGCGTAAAGAGTCCCTGAAGCACTTCGTCTCCCGTCGGGCGATGGACGTCGACGGCATGGGCGACAAGATTATCGATCAGCTGGTTGAGAAAGAGTATGTCCATACGCCAGCGGACCTCTTCAGGCTGACGGCGGGTAAACTGACCGGCCTGGATCGCATGGGGCCGAAGTCAGCCCAGAACGTGGTTAACGCGCTGGAAGCGGCGAAAGAGACGACCTTCGCCCGTTTCCTTTACGCGCTGGGCATTCGTGAAGTTGGCGAAGCGACGGCGGCAGGTTTAGCCGCGTACTTTGGTACGCTGGAGGCGCTGGAAAAGGCAAGCATCGACGAGCTGCAGAAAGTGCCGGACGTTGGCATCGTCGTCGCCACGCACGTCTTTAACTTCTTTGCTGAAGAGAGCAACCGCGAGGTCATCGGCCAGTTGCTGGAAGAAGGCATTAAATGGCCCGCGCCAGTGGTGGTCAACGCCGAAGAAATTGATAGTCCATTTGCCGGTAAAACCGTGGTGCTAACCGGTAGCCTGAGTCAGCTTTCTCGCGATGATGCGAAAGCGCGTCTGGTGGCGCTGGGGGCCAAAGTGGCGGGCAGTGTGTCGAAGAAAACCGACCTGGTGATCGCCGGTGAAGCGGCGGGTTCGAAGCTGGCGAAAGCCCAGGAGCTCGGCATTGCGGTGATCGACGAAGCGGAAATGATGCGTCTGTTAGGAGAGTAACGTGGAGAAAGAGCAGCTCGTTGAGATTGCCAATACGGAGATGCCGTTCGGTAAATACAAGGGCCGCAGGCTGATTGATTTGCCGGAGGAGTATCTGCTGTGGTTTGCCCGCAAGGATGAATTTCCTGCAGGGCGACTGGGCGAGCTGATGGCTATCACGCTACTGATTAAAACCGAGGGGCTGACCCAGTTGGTGCAGCCCCTGAAACGTCCTTAAGCCTTCGCGGCGCGGGTCTCTTCCTGCGCCAGTTTTTCCGTCTGGCGCTTGTAGCGACGCGCCAGCACCGCACAGACCATCAGCTGGATCTGGTGGAAAATCATCAGCGGCAGCACCATCATCCCGATCACCGAGGTGGGGAACAGAATGTTCGCCATCGGGATACCGTTTGCCAGGCTCTTTTTGGAGCCGCAGAAGACAATGGTGATCTCATCGGCTTTGCTGAAGCCGCACCTGCGTGCCACAAAAACGTTTACCGCGATGACAATTGCCAGCAGAACGAGGCTGACCACCACGATAAACAGCAGCGAGCCGGCGCCTACCTTATGCCAGATCCCGTTCACGACCGCTTCACTGAAGGCGGAATAGACCACCAGCAGAATCGACGACTGGTCGGTTTTGGAGATCCATTTCTTGTGCTTCGCCACAAACGCGCCGGTCCACGGACGCGAGAGATGCCCGAGGACAAACGGCAGCAGCAGCTGCAGGCAGATTTTGCCGACCTGCTCAAGATTACCTTCCGCGCCGTGCATGTTCATCAGCAGGCCCACCAGCAGCGGGGAGACGAAAATCCCTAACAGGCTGGAGGCGGATGCCGAGCAGACCGCGGCCGCAACGTTCCCTCCGGCAAGAGAGGTAAAGGCAATGGCGGACTGCACGGTAGCCGGGAGAATACAGAGATACAGGAAACCGGTGTAGAGCGCCGGGTCGACGTTAACCGGCGCCCACCATGCAAACAGCACCCCAAGGAGCGGGAACAAAATGAACGTGCTGCACATCACCCAGAGGTGCAGTCGCCAGTGGCTACCGCCGGCGATAATTGCTTCGCGGGAGAGTTTTGCGCCGTGCATAAAGAACAGCAGCGCGATAGCGGCCGTCGTTAGTCCCTCAAAAAACGGCACAAAACCGCCGCGAGCGGGGAAGAACGAGGCCAGTAAAACGGTGGCCACCAGGGTGAGCGTAAACGGATCAAGAATACGAAATAGTTTCATAATGACTCCTGAAAACAGATGTCGCTATTGTGCTTTTTTCCATTTGAGAAATAAAATTGATTTATTGCATCCATTCATGAATTAAAAAGATGAATTATTCCCTGCGTCAGCTTCGCATTTTCGTTACCGTCGCCCACGCCCGTAGCTTCAGTCGGGCAGGGGAGATGATTGGCCTGAGCCAGTCGGCGGTCAGCCACAGCGTGAAAGAGCTGGAAAATCAGACCGGCGTTAGGTTGCTTGACCGCACCACGCGCGAAGTGGTGTTAACCGAAGCAGGGCAGCAGCTGGCCCTGCGCCTTGAACGGCTGCTGGATGAGCTGAACAGCACGCTCAGAGACGTGGGGAGGCTGGGGCAGCAGCTGTCGGGCACCGTGCGGGTTGCGGCCAGCCAGACGATATCCGCGCATCTTATCCCGCAGTGTATTGCCGAGGGAAGCCACCGCTATCCGGACATTGATTTTGTCCTGCATGACCGGCCGCAGCAGTGGGTGCTGGAGAGCATCCGTCAGGGAGATGTGGATTTTGGTATTGTTATCGATCCCGGTCAGGTGAGCGATCTGGCGTGCGAAAGCGTACTTTCTGAGCCCTTTTTGCTGCTCTGCCGTGACGACGACCCGCTGGCAACGTTGCCGGAGGTCAGCTGGCAGTCCCTGACGGGCGCGAACCTGGTTTTACAGGATTATGCCTCGGGCAGCCGCCCGCTGATTGATTCCGCGCTGGTGAATCAGGGCGTTAAGGCAACGATCGTACAGGAGATTGGTCACCCGGCGACGCTGTTTCCGATGGTGGAAGCCGGGATTGGCATCAGCGTGTTGCCCGCCCTGGCGCTTCCCCTGCCGCAGGGAAGCCGCCTGGCCGTCAAGCGATTAACGCCGGTTGTCGAGCGAAAGCTGATGCTGGTGCGGCGAAAAAATCGTTCACTCTCGGGGGCGGCGCAGGCTATCTGGGAAGTGGTGCGTATCCAGGCACAACGATTAACCGAAGCCCGCATACGCGACCCACTGTTTAATGCAACAGACGATTAGATGTAGATATCAATCTGATGATTGTCTGACGGGCTGTTCACCCCTTCCACTTTGCCCAGCTTTTGATCCTGCTTCTTCTGAGCTTCTTCGGCCTGCTGGCGCTGCAGCGCTGCGAGCTGCGCCTGCAGCACTTTGATCTGGGTCTGAATCAGTTCCTGCTGCTTCTTCTTCTCATCCGTACTGCCGGGGCTGTTTGCCAGCTCTTTTAACTGCTGTGTCAGCTTTTTGATCTTGTCGGTAATGCGGCTGATTTGCGCCGCGATATCGTTACTGCCGGAAGCGCCGCTCCCGCCGCTGCTGGTTTGAATGGGTTGGGTTGAAGCCTGAATGGTCGTCATACTTTTTCCTCGCGCTATAAAACAGAGGTATCGGCACCGACGGGATTAGCTTGAGCAAAACTGCCATATCTGGCAGGGGGTTGCATTAATACACAATCAGTATTGATGGTGCGATAAAAGTGTATTGGAGATGACCTGCAGGCTGCGGATATAAGACATAAGTCATGCGATCCCTTCTATCGCGATCTTAATCCTCAAGGAGCCTCTATGACCCTCTCGAATAACCCGTGGTACTGTGCTGACATCATTCGTACCGCTAAGCCAAACTTCACCCCTCGCGTGGCGTTTATTCTCGGCTCCGGCCTGGGCGCGCTCGCCGACCAGATAGACGACGCCGTTTCCCTGAGCTACGAAAAGCTGCCTGGCTTCCCGGTAAGCACCGTGCACGGACATGCCGGCGAGCTGGTGCTTGGGCATCTGGCCGGGGTGCCTGTCGCCTGCATGAAGGGGCGAGGGCACTTCTATGAAGGCCGAGGAATGACCGTCATGACCGATGCGATCCGCACCTTTAAGCTGCTGGGGTGCGAGCTACTGTTTAGCACCAATGCGGCGGGCTCACTACGCCCGGAGGTTCAGCCAGGAAGTCTGGTTGCCCTGAGCGACCATATCAACACCATGCCGGGCACGCCGATGATGGGGCTGAACGATGAGCGCTTTGGCGATCGTTTCTTCTCTCTGGCCAATGCTTACGACGCGGATTACCGTGCCGTTCTGCAAACCGTGGCAGCGAAAGAAGGCTTCCCGCTGCACGAAGGAGTGTTTGTCTCTTATCCCGGCCCGAACTTCGAGACGGCGGCCGAGATCCGCATGATGCAGATTATCGGCGGCGATGTGGTGGGGATGTCCGTGGTGCCTGAAGTGATTTCCGCACGCCATTGCGGCCTGAAGGTGGTGGCCGTTTCTGCTATTACCAATCTCGCCGAAGGTCTGGGAGAGGTAAAACTCTCGCATGAGCAAACCCTTGCTGCCGCCGAGCTCTCCCGCCAGAACTTTATCAATCTTATCTGCGGTTTTCTTCGCCATATTGCCTGAGTAAAACAATAAAGTGGCCCGCCAGGGCCACACTGCGATAAGGAATGGGTTATGAACATCACGACTCGCTTAAAGATGATGTCCTTTATGCAATATTTTATCTGGGGGAGCTGGCTGGTTACCCTCGGCGCTTACATGATTAATACCTTACACTTTACCGGCTCTGACGTGGGCATGGTGTACAGCTCCAAAGGACTTGCCGCGATCGTTATGCCTTCGCTGGTGGGGATTATTGCCGACAAGTGGCTGCGGGCAGACCGCGCATACGTCATTTGCCACCTCGTCTGCGCCGTCGCGCTCTGCTATGCCGCGCAGGTCAATGAGCCAGGGCTGATGTTCTGGGTCATGCTGGTGAATGCGATGGCCTTCATGCCCACGATTGCGCTGTCGAACACCATTTCCTACTCCTGTCTTGAACAGGCAGGGCTGGATACGGTGAGCCATTTTCCGCGAGTGCGGGTGTATGGCACCGTGGGCTTTATAGCGGCGATGTGGGCCATAAGCCTCATGGGCGCGGAGTTAAGCAACGTACAGCTCTATATTGCGGCTGGTGCGTCTCTGCTGCTGGCACTCTATTCTCTGACCCTGCCGGCCATTCCGGTTGTGAAGTCGAAAACGTCTCCGTCTCTGGCAAGCAAGCTGGGCCTCAATGCGTTTATCCTGTTTAAACAGCCCCGCATGGCGGTGTTCTTTTTATTTGCCATGCTGCTCGGCGCCGTGCTGCAGATAACCAACACGTTTGGCAGCCCCTTCCTGCATGATTTTGCGCGTAATCCGGCGTATGCAGATAGCTTTATCGTCAAATATCCGTCCATTCTGCTCTCCGTTTCGCAAATGTCAGAAGTGTTCTTCATCCTGACCATTCCGTACTTCCTCGGACGATTTGGCATTAAAGCCGTCATGCTGATGAGCATGGTGGCCTGGATGCTGCGGTTTGGCCTGTTTGCCTTTGGTGACCCGTCCGCAACGGGCTTTGCGCTGCTCATGCTCTCAATGATTGTCTATGGCTGTGCGTTCGACTTCTTCAACATTTCCGGCTCGGTGTTTGTTGAACAGGAGGTCAGCGCCGATATCCGCGCCAGCGCGCAAGGGTTGTTTATGACGACCGTTAACGGTATCGGGGCGTATTTCGGTTCGGTATTGAGTGGTGCGGCGGTTGATTATTTCTCGGTTGAAGGAGTGAAGGACTGGCAGACGATCTGGCTGGTGTTTGCGGCCTATGCTCTGGTGCTCGCGGTGGTCTTTTACTTCAGCTTTAACTATCGCCACGCCAGTAAAAACAGCGAGATGCGCACAGTTGCGCACTAAATTTTCCCTCCGGACGCTGAAAGGCTTTAAGGTAGGCGCATAAGTGTTATCGCCAGGATATGTTTTGATGGAACGCGTCTATCGAACCGATCTCAAGCTGCTGCGCTATTTTCTGGCCGTGGCGGAGGAACTACATTTTGGACGGGCTGCGGCCCGTCTCAACATGTCCCAGCCGCCGTTAAGCCTGCACATTAAAGAGCTGGAAAGTCAGCTGGGCACGTTACTGTTTATTCGCCACTCGCGGAGCGTCGCGTTGACGCATGCCGGTAAAGTGCTGATGGAAGAGTCACGCCGGCTGCTCGCCAGCGCAAACCAGGCTCTGGCTCGCGTCGAGCAAATTGGCCGGGGGGAAGCAGGGCGCATCGAGCTGGGGATTGTCGGAACCGCCATGTGGAGTGAGGTGCGCACGGTGATGCGCGCTTTCCTGAAAGAGCATCCGAACGTTGATGTCGTTTTTCGCGAAAAATCGCCGGTAATGCAGATGGCGCTGCTTGAGCGCCGGGAGCTGGATGTCGGGATCTGGCGAATGGCAACGGAACCTACCGCGGGTTTTACCAGCCTGCGGTTGCGTGAAGCGGCTTTTCTGGTGGCGATGCCGGAAGATCACCGCCTGGTCAGCGAATCATCCGTTGCGCTTACAGAATTGCAGGATGAGTATTTTGTCACGATGCCTTCAGCACATTCTGACTGGGCATTTTTACATCGCGTTTGCCAGCAAGCCGGGTTTTCGCCGATGATCGTGCGTGAAGCCGTTGAGCCGCAAACGGTACTGGCGATGATCAGCATGGGAATGGGGATTACGCTTGCTGCCGACAGCTACGCGCAAATGCAGTGGCCGGGCGTGGTATTCCGCCCGTTACGGGAGCGTATACCGGCAGATTTGTATGTAGTGTATGACGAGAAGCAGGCGACGCCTGCGGTGAAAACGTTAATTGCGGCGTTGAAGATGTAAAGTGCAGATAGCAAAAAAGCGCCTTTAGGGCGCTTTTTTACATTGGTGGGTCGTGCAGGATGACTCGCTTCGCTCGCCCTTCGGGCCGTCGCCGTAAACGGCTCCGGTGCCTCACTGCGTTCGGCTCGAACCTGCTGCAGGTTCGAATCATCCAGATCGCAGATAGCAAAAAAGCGCCTTTAGGGCGCTTTTTTACATTGGTGGGTCGTGCAGGATTCGAACCTGCGACCAATTGATTAAAAGTCAACTGCTCTACCAACTGAGCTAACGACCCGAAATGGTGGGCGATGACGGGCTCGAACCGCCGACCCCCTCCGTGTAAAGGAGATGCTCTACCAACTGAGCTAATCGCCCATTTCGGAACTGCTGCGATAAGGTGAGAATGGTGGGCGATGACGGGCTCGAACCGCCGACCCCCTCCGTGTAAAGGAGATGCTCTACCAACTGAGCTAATCGCCCAATCTCAATTCTTATCTACACTGCGAGTCTACCGAAGTAGATGGTGGGTGATGACGGGCTCGAACCGCCGACCCCCTCCGTGTAAAGGAGATGCTCTACCAACTGAGCTAATCACCCCCGCTGTGTGGAGTCGCATTATAGGGAGAGTTGAAAATGAGTCAACGCATTTTCTAAAGTTTTTATTCGTTCGTCGTAAAATTAAACAAAACGATCGCAAAACGGGCGGTGGCGCATGATTTCTAAACAAAAACAGTAAACTCCGCCACGATAAAGGGATCGACATTGAGGAATCCCCCCACAGTGATAGAATATTGCCCATCGTTTTTTCCCCGGGATTTGCCGATTGCCGGCATCTTTATAACGTAAGGCCATTTCATGAAAATCAAAACTCGCTTCGCGCCGAGCCCGACAGGCTATCTGCACGTTGGTGGTGCTCGTACTGCTCTCTACTCCTGGCTTTTTGCACGCCACAACAAAGGTGAGTTCGTGCTGCGTATAGAAGACACCGATCTTGAGCGCTCCACGCCGGAAGCAATTGAAGCCATTATGGATGGGATGAACTGGCTGAACCTGGAGTGGGATGAAGGCCCGTATTTCCAGACTAAACGTTTTGACCGCTATAACGCTGTTATTGATGAGATGCTGGTCGCGGGCACGGCGTATAAATGCTACTGCTCCAAAGAGCGTCTGGATGCGCTGCGCGAAGAGCAGATGGCGAACGGTGAAAAACCGCGTTATGACGGCCGCTGCCGCCACGACCATAGCGAGCATGCTGCTGATGAACCGTGCGTGGTGCGTTTTGCTAACCCTCAGGATGGCTCGGTGATTTTCGACGACCAGATCCGTGGCCCGATCGAATTCAGCAACCAGGAGCTGGACGATCTGATCATTCGCCGCACCGACGGTTCTCCAACCTATAACTTCTGCGTAGTGGTTGATGACTGGGATATGGAAATTACCCACGTTGTCCGTGGTGAAGACCATATCAACAATACCCCACGCCAGATCAACATCCTGAAAGCGCTGAATGCGCCTGTGCCTGTCTATGCGCACGTCTCCATGATTAACGGCGACGATGGTAAAAAACTGTCTAAACGTCACGGTGCGGTCAGCGTCATGCAGTATCGCGACGACGGTTATCTGCCCGAAGCGCTGCTGAACTATCTGGTGCGCCTGGGCTGGGCCCACGGTGACCAGGAGATCTTCAGCCGTGAAGAGATGATCGAACTGTTCTCCCTGAGCTCTGTGAGTAAATCAGCGAGCGCATTTAATACCGACAAGCTGCTGTGGCTGAACCACCACTACATCAATACCATGCCGCCGGAATATGTGGCGACGTATCTGCAGTGGCACATTGAGCAGGCAAATATTGATACCCGCACCGGCCCTGAGCTGGCGGACCTGGTGAAACTGCTCGGCGAGCGCTGCAAAACGCTGAAAGAAATTGCCGAAAGCTGCCGCTACTTCTATGAAGAGTTTGACGAGTTCGACGCGGACGCCGCGAAGAAGCATCTCCGTCCGGTAGCTCGTCAGCCGCTGGAAGTGGTGCGTGACAAGCTGGCTGCGCTCACCGAGTGGACCGCTGAGAATGTGCATCATGCCATTCAGGCGACCGCAGACGAGCTGGAAGTTGGCATGGGCAAAGTCGGTATGCCGCTACGCGTTGCGGTGACCGGTGCGGGCCAGTCTCCAGCACTGGACGTGACTGTCCATGCCATCGGGAAATCACGCAGCGTGGCGCGCATCAACAAGGCGCTGGATTTTATTGCAGAACGTGAAAATCAGCAGTAATAAAGTCTTATAAGAAAAAACGGCAGGGTATCCTGCCGTTTTTTTTGCTTTTCATTCAGCAATACCCAGACGAGCAAGAAAACCGCGTATGCCTTCGCGCTTCAGTAAGGTATCCAGACGCTTTTGCTCAAGCTCAGTCATACTCTCCAGCGTTTCGATAATGCCCGGACGCAGATTTGAAGTATGTTCACCGTAAGAGGAGGTCACTTCAGCCAGATGATAAACCGCCTGACGGTTACGGATAGCCGGGAGGCTCATAATATGTTCCTTCACGCGCGCATCAACGTGAATGAGCCGGGCCCGACCGCCTTTTACGCCATTGAGCCCTTCGGTTTTCCACCCCTGCTGGCGTATCCAGCGATTTACCGTTTGTCTGGCAACTCCCAAATTTTCCGCCAGCTCTTCTGTGGTCATTTTGCTACGTAGTCTTTTCATATTAATTCTGGTCGCGAATCCCTAAACGTTGCAACAAACCGGTAATCCCTTCCCGCAACAGCAGCGATGTCATCTGCTTCTGCTCTTCCGGCGTCATTTCATTGGCCAGCGTCAGGAGTAGGGTATGAAGCGAACCGTCAGTGCTGATGCCGTCAGGCATAGCGGATGTTTCCGTTGCCCTGCGTGCGCTGCGGATAAAGTCACGCACTTTTTCGTTCACATGCACCAGTCGCGCTTTACCCCCCTGGACGCCGGGCTTAGGTGACGTTATCCAACCCTCTTTACGTACCCATTTATTGATGGTCTGTCGGCTATAGCCAGTGAGGAGGGCTAACTCTTCCGGCGTCATTCGTTCCTTGATCATGCAATTTCCTGAATATTCGTGGGGTTAATTAATGGCTCATTTTATAGCACCGTTTTACATGAAAACGTGACAGGCTTAACTCATGACTGCGAGCAGGCTCGCAAAGTGATTCATTTGCATGATTTTTCGGCGATTGAATAGCTGGAATTGATTTTGCCGTTGACACTCCGCGGCGGAATTCATATTATGCCGCCCGTCAACATGACAGCTTTACGATGGGGCTATAGCTCAGCTGGGAGAGCGCCTGCATGGCATGCAGGAGGTCAGCGGTTCGATCCCGCTTAGCTCCACCAAACTCTGAACCCAACAGAGTGCGGTTAGTAAAGTCACATGTGGGGCTATAGCTCAGCTGGGAGAGCGCTTGCATGGCATGCAAGAGGTCAGCGGTTCGATCCCGCTTAGCTCCACCAAAATTTTAAACCCTCGTCAAAAGACGAGGGTTTTTTTTATCTGTTTGTAAAACCCCTCACCACTTTTTGTTATCAAAAAGAAGGTATTCCTGTACCTGACCTCAATCGACATCAATAAACCAGTCTATAAATAGACTTCAACTTGATTCGTGCAATTAATAAACCTATTATCCATCCGGTCAATAAAATGAACGGATAATAATGTCATCATCTTAATGAATAGAAAAACGTACAATAATGTAAAGATATTTATAATTGCCCTGACAATATGTCTGATTGCGGTACCTTTTTCCCGTTACCTCTCTCCCCGCGCAATGGTAAATGGTCACGATGTTTATTTAGCGTGGCTCCCCCTGAGCGTAATGCTGGCGGTAATACTGTTATTTGGTCGCCGGGCCGTTCTTCCCATTTTGTTAGGTTTTAGTGTCACTAATTTATTTTACGTTAATTTAGTGCCGCTACAATATTCAGTATTACTGTTTTGTCAGACCTTTTCGCTGTTCGCGGCGTGTGGCCTTCTGCGCCTCATGCTGGGCAGGCGCTGGCGCTTCTGCATCCCGAACAAGCACGTCGGGTTACGTATATTCTGGCTCGGTTTTATCGTTCCCGTCGGCATTAAGCTGTCGATGTATTTAGCTGGCTATTTCTTTGATTTCCCGGTAACTATCTCCACCTTCTTCGGCGAAGGAACGGTAATTTATAACGTCGTGGATATTCAAAGCCTGATTTGCGCGGCGCTGATTTTTACCATGATGTTCTATTACCCGTTAAGAATGATAATTAATCCCCGCTATGCCATAACCTTCTGGCGGCGAAGCGTGAAGCCCGTGTTTTTCCACAAGAATTCATTATATATATTTGTCTGGCTGATCCTTTTAGGCTTCGTCCTCGCCGTTTTATGTGGGCCTTTTGAATCACCTGTTATTGCGGGCTATTTAATGCCGCTGATTTTTATTCTTTTTACCTTAGCGATAAGCCGCCTTACCTACGCGCTTATCTCACTGCTGTGGGCTGCTTCAGCGCTTCTGCTGTTGACCTACAACTATAACTTCCTGAACGGGGTGGAAACCGGCCATTCGCTCTCCTTTATTCTGTCCGTGCTGATCTCTTTTGCCATCTGCTTGCTTTACATGTCGCGGATTTACCAGCGCAGCGAGTGGCTGAAGCGGGGGTGGCAGGGCAGGGCGCTCACCGATCCGCTAACCGGTTTACCCAATATTCGTGCCCTGGAAGAGCATCTTGAGATGCATCCGGAGGCCAAGGTTTGCATGTTGCGCATGGAGAACCTGGAATTTTTGAGCCGCCACTACGGGATCCTCATGCGGGTCCATTGCAAACGAACGATCGCCACGTCGCTGCAGCCGCTTCTGCAAAAGAATGAGATGCTCTTCCAGTTACCCGGAAGCGAGCTGGTGGTGGTATTGCTGGGGCCGGAAATTGCAGAGCGTCTCCAGCATATGGTCGATCGGCTGAACAGCCGTAAGATTTTCTGGAACAACACCGGGCTGGATATTGAGTTTGGTGCGTCCTGGGGAATGGTAGAAAACGGTGAAAATTTGCATCACACGCTGGGGCAACTGAGCTGGCTGGCCGAGCAATCTTGCGCAGGGCACAACGTGCTTGCGCTGACGAATAGCCTGGAGGCAGCATCGGGACAAACAACGGAGCGTGTTCTGATGTTAGCGCGTATTAAGCATGCTCTGGAGACAGATCGGTTCCATTTATACGTGCAGCCGATTCAGAAGGCAGACGGTAGCGGCTACTATGAAATTCTGACGCGCATGGAGAGTGAAGGGGAGATCATCACCCCGGATCGCTTTATTCCGTTGGTTGCCCAGTTCAACCTCAGCCACCGGTTTGATATGTGCGTTATGGAAAAATTACTGCAGTGGCTGCGCGATCACCCTGCGACGCAGGCTGGCGCCCGTTTCTCCGTCAATCTGATGCCGCTCACGCTGATGCAACAGGAGGTGGCGACCGAGATTTGTACGCTGTTTGAGCGCTACGGCGTTGCGCCTCAGACCGTGGTGATTGAGATCACTGAAGAGCAGGCCTTCTCAAATTCCGGCTGCAGCATCAGCAATATTCAACAACTGCGGGATTATGGTTTCCGGATTGCCATTGATGATTTTGGCACCGGTTATGCCAACTACGAGCGTCTCAGACGTCTGCAGGCAGATATCATTAAAATTGACGGCTGCTTTGTTAAAGATATTTGCACTGATGATATGGATGCGATGATCGTCCAGTCGATGTGTAATCTGGCGAAAACGAAATCGCTGTGCATTGTCGCGGAATATGTAGAAACACCGGCGCAGCGGGAGATGCTGCTTCGCTTCGGCGTGGATTATCTGCAGGGCTATCTGATAGGCAAACCCAAACCGCTGAAAGAATTGCGGGCATAAAAAAACCGGGAGCGAAGCTCCCGGTTTTTGTTTTAACAGTAAACGTTACAGTACCAGTGCTGCGATAGAAGCAGACAGAACGCTCACCAGGGTGGAGCCGTAAACCAGTTTCAGGCCAAAGCGAGAAACTACGTTACCTTGTTCTTCGTTCAGGCCTTTAATCGCACCGGCGATAATGCCGATGGACGAGAAGTTGGCGAAGGAGACCAGGAATACGGACAGAATACCCACCGCACGTGGAGAGAGCGTGCCGGCAATTTTCTGCAGATCCATCATCGCAACGAATTCGTTTGAAACCAGCTTGGTCGCCATGATACTGCCCACCTGCAGCGCTTCGTGAGCCGGAACACCCATCACCCAGGCAAATGGATAGAAGATGTAGCCCAGAATGCCCTGGAAGGAGATACCCAGCACCGCAGCGAACAGGGCGTTCAGCGCAGCAATCAGCGCAATGAAGCCGATCAGCATGGCGGCAACGATAATCGCCACTTTGAAACCGGCCAGAATGTACTCACCCAGCATTTCGAAGAAGCTCTGACCTTCGTGCAGGTTAGACATCTGGATGTTCTCTTCGCTGGCGTCAACACGGTACGGGTTGATCAGCGACAGAACGATAAAGGTGCTGAACATGTTCAGAACCAGCGCTGCAACAACATATTTTGGCTCCAGCATGGTCATATACGCGCCCACGATAGACATGGAAACGGTAGACATTGCGGTTGCCGCCATGGTGTACATGCGGTTACGGGACATTTTGCCGAGGATATCTTTATACGCGATGAAGTTCTCAGACTGACCGAGGATCAGTGAGCTTACGGCGTTGAAAGATTCCAGCTTACCCATGCCGTTCACTTTGGATAACAGGAAACCAATTCCTCGAATAACGAACGGCAGAACGCGGATGTGCTGCAGAATACCGATGAGCGCGGAGATGAAGACGATTGGGCACAGTACCTTCAGGAAGAAGAACGCCAGACCTTCGTCGTTCATTTTACCGAAGACAAAGTTTGTCCCTTCGTTGGCGAATCCGAGCAGTTTTTCGAACATTTCGGAGAAGCCTTTCACGAAGCCGAGGCCTACGTTGGAGTTCAGGAAGAACCACGCAAGTAAAACTTCAATGACCAGCAGTTGGACAACATAACGAATACGAATTTTTTTGCGGTCTGTGCTGACCAGCAATGCGAGTGCAGTAACGACAACAAGTGCCAGGACAAAATGAAGGACGCGGTCCATATTTGCTCCAAATATGAGGCAGGTTTAATTTTCGTGCACATTCTATGTAACAAGCGAAAAGAAAACGAGATCAAGGACACACTATAGTTACATCCTGTGACGAGTCTCAAAAATAGTGATCCACAATACATTTTTGTTATGTTAGGTAAATGAGTGAAAAGTTAAGTTTGTGTGCTACGCTTCACAAATGACTGCGCATTTTCACATTCTGTGATGTCGCACCACCTGCCCATCTATCGTTCTTAGCTATCAGAGAAATCATTTCAAACCATTCAAATGATCTTGATAATCATTCTCATTTTGATAGCATTAAACATAGCAAAGGCTATATTTCCAGAGGCAGATAATGACAAACAGTCGCGTAGAAGGTAGCAGTGGCAGAGCAGCGCGCAAGTTGCGGTTCGCATTAATGGGGCCTGCGTTCATTGCTGCCATCGGCTATATCGATCCGGGTAATTTTGCGACCAATATTCAGGCCGGGGCCAGCTTCGGCTATAAGCTGCTGTGGGTGGTCGTCTGGGCTAACCTGATGGCGATGCTGATCCAGATGCTCTCTGCAAAGCTGGGGATTGCCACGGGTAAAAACCTGGCGGAGCAAATCCGCGACCACTATCCGCGTCCAGCGGTCTGGCTCTACTGGGTTCAGGCAGAAATCATCGCCATGGCAACCGACCTCGCTGAGTTTATCGGCGCGGCGATCGGCTTTAAGCTAATTCTGGGTGTGTCACTGTTACAAGGGGCGGTACTGACCGGGATTGCTACGTTCCTGATCCTGATGCTGCAGCGTCGAGGGCAAAAGCCGCTGGAGAAGGTCATTGGTGGTCTGCTGCTGTTTGTCGCTGCGGCGTACATCGTTGAGCTGATTTTCTCACAGCCGAACCTGGCGCAGCTCGCGACAGGCATGGTGATCCCAGGCCTGCCCACCTCGGAAGCGGTGTTCCTGGCCGCCGGGGTGTTGGGGGCGACCATCATGCCGCATGTCATTTATTTACACTCCTCGCTGACCCAACATCTTCATGGTGGGACGCGCAAAGAGCGTTATTCGGCAACCAAATGGGATGTGGCAATCGCCATGACCATCGCGGGTTTTGTGAATCTGGCGATGATGGCCACCGCCGCCGCCGCTTTCCATTTTAACGGCCATACCGGTATTGCCGATCTCGATCAGGCCTATCTCACGCTGGAGCCGTTACTGAGCCATGCTGCTGCAACGATATTTGGGCTGAGCCTGGTCGCTGCCGGCCTCTCTTCCACGGTGGTAGGTACGCTGGCAGGGCAGGTGGTGATGCAGGGTTTTGTGCGCTTCCATATTCCACTGTGGGTGCGTCGTTTTGTCACCATGTTGCCGTCATTTGTTGTGATTCTGATGGGGCTCGATCCAACGCGAATTCTGGTGATGAGCCAGGTGCTGCTGAGCTTTGGTATTGCGCTGGCGCTGGTGCCGCTGCTGATTTTCACCAGCAATAAAACGTTGATGGGCGATTTGGTTAACACGACGCTGGTGAAACGAACCGGTTGGGCGATTGTGGTGGTAGTCGTAGCGCTAAACTTATGGTTGTTGATTGGCACAGCGCTGGGGCTATAAAAGAAAAAGGAGCCGGGAGGCTCCTTTTTGCATTAATGACGACCGTGGCCGTGACCACCGTGTCCTTTTCCGCCGTGACCCCAGCCGCCGCGGCGGTCGTCACGATCGTTCCAGCCTTCGCGGTAGCCGCGTTCATAGGCGTTATTTTTATACCAGCCGCGATGCAGGCCGTTATCATGCCTGCGCCAGCGGTCACCACGCCATTCATAATGACGGTTCCAGTAGTCACGGTCGCGCCAGTAGCCACCGTCCCAGTATCTGCCGTAGTCGTCACGATCGCCAATTTGTAATTTTACTGATGGCAACAGGGTGATTTCGCCCGCAGTGGCGATGAGCGGGGCTGAAGCCAGTAATACCGCTGCAAGAATCAGTGACCTGAACATACTCTTTCTCCTTCACGATCGGGGCCTTCGTGGGGCCTGTTAACGCAATATTACGAGTTGGTAAAGCCTCGTTTCATCGCCTCAACTCCGAATTGCTGGGAGAGAGCACTTTTTGCTAAAAGTGGTTTTATTTTGAGCTGTTCAGGATTTCGTTAATACGCGTCAGCTCTTCTGCGGAAAAATGGCGGTTTTTCAGCATGCCCACGGCGTCATCGATCTGAGCCGCTTTGCTTGCCCCAATCAGCACCGAGGTCACTTCCTCATGGCGTAACACCCAGGCCAGCGCCATCTGGGAGAGTTTCTGGCCGCGGCTTTCCGCCAGGGCGTTTAGCTTGCGTACCTTCTCCAGCTTCTCTTCGGTGATCTGATCCGGGTTAAGGAATTGACTGCCGCTTGCCGCACGGGAATCGGCGGGAATACCGTTAAGATACCGGTTGGTCAACTGTCCGCCTGCCAGCGGCGAGAAGGGAATACAGCCGACCCCTTTTTCCTGCAGAACATCCAGCAAACCCTGTTCCGGCGCACGTTCGAACATCGAGTATTTCGGCTGGTGAATCAGGCAGGGCGTGCCCAGATCGTTCAGGATATCAATCGCTCTACGCGCCAGTTCGGCGGGGTAGTTGGATAACCCGACATACAGAGCTTTGCCCTGGCGCACCAGATGGTCAAGCGCTTTCATGGTTTCCTGCAACGGCGTTTCAGGATCGGGACGGTGATGATAGAAGATATCGACATACTCCAGCCCCATGCGCTTCAGGCTTTGATCCAGGCTTGCCAGCAGATATTTGCGCGATCCCCAGTCGCCGTAAGGGCCGTCCCACATGGTATATCCCGCTTTCGTGGAGACGATTAGCTCGTCGCGCCAGGGCAGGAAATCCTCCTGCAAAATACGGCCGAAATTACGCTCGGCGGACCCCGGCGGGGGACCATAGTTATTGGCAAGGTCGAAATGCGTAATACCCACATCGAACGCGCGCTGTAAAAGTTGACGGCTGTTTTCGAGAAGCGTGGCGTCACCAAAATTGTGCCACAGCCCGAGCGAGACGGCAGGTAACCTGAGCCCGCTACGCCCGCAGCGGCGATACTCCATTGTCTGGTAACGACTTTTGTCCGGCTGATAACCCATTTTATGACCCCTCGCGCTGAAGAGAAAAAGCAGTGTATACGTTTACATTAACGTGAAAAAAAGCAGCATAGCGCAGCCTTTTTTGTAAAGCATTCTTTCCATACCCTTCTTACCGCCAATTCTGGACAGCCATCACGCTTATTTAATACTCAAGGTGAGGTCAACATCAGAAGGATACCTGTTTATGCGTACCCCGTACTGCGTCGCCGATTACCTGCTGGACCGTCTTACAGATTGTGGAGCCGATCATCTGTTTGGCGTGCCGGGCGACTATAACCTGCAGTTTCTCGACCACGTGATAGACAGCCCGGATATCTGCTGGGTGGGCTGTGCCAACGAATTAAACGCCTCTTATGCCGCTGACGGATATGCCCGCTGTAAGGGCTTCGCGGCGCTGCTGACGACGTTTGGCGTAGGAGAGTTAAGTGCCATGAACGGCATTGCGGGCAGCTATGCCGAGCACGTTCCGGTACTGCATATCGTTGGGGCGCCGGGCACGGCTTCTCAGCAAAGAGGGGAGCTGCTGCACCATACTCTGGGCGATGGTGAGTTCCGTCATTTTTACCATATGAGCGAACCGATCACCGTTGCACAGGCGATCCTGACCGAACAAAACGCCTGTTATGAAATTGACCGGGTACTGACGACCATGCTCCGGGAACGTCGCCCCGGCTACCTGATGTTACCTGCCGATGTGGCAAAAAAAGCCGCCACGCCGCCTGTAAACGCTCTCACGCTTCGGCATGCCCATGCCGATAGCGCCTGCCTGAAAGCGTTCCGGGATGCCGCGGAGAATAAACTGGCTGCCAGCAAACGTACCGCGCTGTTAGCGGATTTCCTTGTTCTGCGCCATGGGCTGAAGCATGCGCTACAGAAGTGGGTGAAGGACGTACCGATGGCACACGCCACCATGCTGATGGGCAAAGGCATATTCGACGAACGTCACGCCGGCTTTTACGGCACTTACAGCGGTTCGGCAAGCGCCGGCCCGGTAAAAGAGGCGATAGAGGGGGCGGACACGGTGCTGTGCATCGGCACGCGATTTACCGATACCCTGACGGCTGGCTTCACCCACCAGTTAACCCCGTCGCAAACGATAGAGGTTCAGCCTCATGCTTCACGCGTCGGTGATATCTGGTTTACCGGCATCCCAATGCTTCAGGCAATTGAAACGCTGGTGGAGCTGTGCAAACAGCATGTTCACGAGAAGCCAGCTCCCTTGTCCCATAGCGCGATGAACTTCCCTCAACCGGAGGGATCGCTTACCCAGGAGAATTTCTGGAAAACGCTGCAAACGTTTATTCGCCCGGGAGATATCATCCTTGCCGATCAGGGGACCTCGGCCTTCGGCGCGATTGACCTGCGTTTGCCTGCCGATGTGAATTTTATCGTCCAGCCGCTGTGGGGCTCGATCGGCTACACCCTTGCCGCGGCGTTCGGCGCGCAAACGGCTTGCCCGAACCGGCGCGTGATTGTGCTGACGGGTGATGGCGCGGCGCAGCTGACCATTCAGGAGCTCGGGTCAATGTTGCGTGATAAACAACACCCCATCATCCTGGTGCTCAACAACGAAGGATACACGGTTGAAAGGGCAATTCACGGGCCGGAACAGCGTTACAACGACATTGCGCTATGGAACTGGACGCAAATCCCGCAGGCCTTGAGCCTCGATCCTCAGGCTCAGTGCTGGCGGGTCAGTGAAGCGGAGCAACTGGCGGACGTGCTGGAGAAAGTGGCGCACCACGAGCGGCTCTCGCTGATTGAGGTGATGCTGCCAAAAGCGGACATCCCGCCGCTGCTGGGAGCGATCACCAAAGCGCTGGAAGCGCGCAATAGCGCCTGATTACTTGTCGTTTCGCCAGGCCATCATCATCGGTTTGCCCGCCAGCAGGAGCCAGGCGGGCAACATCACGATGCAGAGCAGCGGGAAAAGCGTTGAATCCGGCACCACGACCGCCGCCATAAACAGGCTTAGCCACGCATCACGCGTCACCACCAGTACCAGCCCCAGAATAGAGCAGGAGACGGTAATCGCCGCTGGAACCGCATCGACATGCTCGTGCAGCATCAGCCCCAGTGCCACACCGACAAACACCGCCGGGAAGATGCGTCCACCGCGGAAACCGCAGGCTGCAGCTACGACCAGCGCCGCCAGCTTGATGACGGCAAACAGCAGGTAATCGGAAACGCTAAATACCTGGCTGAAGGCGAGCTGCTGCATCTCATCCAGACCTTTGAACAGCGTCACCGTCCCGCCAATCGAGCCTAATATTCCGAGGATTAATCCCCCTGTACCCAGAATCAGCACCGGATGTTTGAGCTTATGCACCAGCCGGTGCAGGCGCGGAAGACACCATACCGCCACCATCCCCAGCGCGATGGCTATTGCGACGACGATGGCGCCGCTGAAAATATCCGCTATCTGCATCTCTCCGTAGTGGGGCAGAGAGAGGGAAAAATGGGGATGGAAAAACAGGCTGGTCGTCAGCGCGCCGGCGGCTGCAGCCATCAGCGGAGCAAAAAGTTTATCCCAGAGTGGGGCATCATCATTGCTGGTGAGCGTCTGTGAAAAAATCAGAGCGGCAGCAACAGGCGTGCCGAAAAGCGCTCCGATGGTGCCAGCGGAGGCGAGGATGGTCCAGTCCAGCGCGCCGACGCGCGGTAGAATGCGTGAGCCAAGGTAAACCGCCAGACCTATATTCACCGCCATAATAGGATGCTCGGGGCCCAGACTGACGCCGCCCGCCAGGCCCACGATCAACGCGACGATCAGCCCCGGCAGTGCAGAGGGCTGAATCGGAGCGCCAATCAGCGGTTCCAGCGCCGGGTCCGGTCCGGCATGACCGGGACTGAAACGGATCACCAGGCCCACCGCAATGCCGGTTAACGTCAGCATTACAATGATCCACGCCGAAGAATCAGCGGTGACTCCAAGTTTTGCCGGAAGCGCCGTCCATAACAGGGTTTGCAGCACCGACGCGACTTTCATCACGACAATAAGTACCAGGCTTGAGGCCACGCCGATGATCAGCGCAGGAATGGCCAGCAACAGCATGGTTCTGGCTCGCGGGTGGAGCATGATGATTTCCTTGTACAAAAGGTATTACGTTACTTTGCACATTAAGCCTTCTGGCAATAGTGCAAAAGGTGCTGAAACGGTAAAGTTATTCTGTGACGAAGATCGATAATCCACGGGCATTCACCTTCCGGTCGTTGTTGTTATCACGCCTTGAATTTACAGTGTCCCAAAGATTTATTCTGACTTTAGCGGAGCAGTAGAAGAATGACAAAGTATGCTTTGGTAGGCGATGTGGGCGGCACGAACGCGCGTCTCGCATTATGCGATGTAAGTAGCGGCGAAATTTCCCGGGCGAAAACCTACTCAGGGCTGGATTACCCAAGCCTTGAGGCCGTTGTTCGCGTCTATCTGGAAGAGCATCAGGCGAGCGTCGAAGACGGTTGCATCGCCATTGCCTGCCCGATAACCGGCGACTGGGTCGCAATGACCAACCATACCTGGGCCTTCTCCATCGCAGAGATGAAAAAAAACCTCGGGTTTGCGCATCTGGAAATCATCAACGACTTCACCGCGGTGTCCATGGCGATCCCGATGCTAAAGCCGGAGCACCTGATCCAGTTTGGCGGTGCTGAGCCGGTCGAGGGCAAGCCGATTGCGGTTTACGGTGCCGGTACCGGCCTGGGCGTGTCGCACCTGGTGCATGTTGCTCAGCGCTGGGTGAGCCTGCCGGGTGAAGGCGGCCACGTAGACTTTGCGCCAAACAGCCAAGAAGAGGGCATTATCCTCGAAGAGTTACGCGCGGAGATCGGCCACGTTTCCGCCGAGCGCGTCCTTTCAGGGCCGGGGCTGGTGAACCTGTACCGGGCGATTGTGAAATCGGATGGTCGTCTGCCGGAAAATCTGCAGCCGAAGGACGTCACCGAACGCGCGCTGGCGGACAGCTGCATTGACTGCCGCCGCGCTCTGTCGCTGTTCTGCGTGATCATGGGACGTTTCGGCGGCAACCTGGCGCTGACGCTGGGCACTTTCGGTGGGGTCTATATTGCGGGCGGGATTGTGCCGCGCTTCCTCGACTTCTTTAAAGCCTCCGGCTTCCGCGGCGGGTTTGAAGATAAAGGGCGCTTCAGAAGCTACGTACAGGACATTCCTGTTTATCTCATCGTGCATGATAACCCAGGCCTGCTGGGTTCGGGTGCCCATCTGCGTCAGGTTCTCGGTCAAATCCTCTGACGCATCATAACCCTCTCCCGCGGGAGAGGGCTCTTTCGTTACAGGTGCATCAGCTGGCGGAACTCTTTCACTTTGCTGCGGCTCACCGGCACCTGAAAATCCAGATCTTTGAGACGCAAAATATAGGTGTTGTTAAACCACGGTTCGATCTCGCGGATCTTATTTAAATTGACGCAGAACGAACGGTGGCAGCGGAAAAAGTGGGCCGCTGGCAGCTTGCTGCAAAACTCGGTGATGTTCATCGCCATGACATACGATTCCCGCCGCGTATAGACAAACGTCATCTTTTCGTGCGCTTCGGCGTAGTAGATATCGTTGACCGGGGTCACGATGATGCGCTCATCTTTGACCAGATTAATGGTGTCGTTTTCGCGTACCGCGGGGCTGGCGCTGGCGGGGGCGGTCTGCTGCTGCCATGCGGCCTCCAGCTTTTGCAGCATGCTGACAATCCGCGACTCCTGGTAAGGTTTCAGAATATAGTCAAACGCCTCCAGCTCGAAAGCTTCTACGGCGTGCTCTTTCCAGGCGGTAACGAACACAATAAACGGCTTATGGGCAAACTGATTGATGTTTTGCGCCAGCAGTACGCCATCCAGCGAGGGAATATTGATATCGAGAAAAATCGCGTCGACCCGGTTGTGCTGCAAAAACTTCAGCACGTCCAGACCGTCATCAAACGTACCCACAATCTCCATCTGGCTGTGGGTTTTGATAAGCCAGCTGAGCTCCTGTTGAGCCAGGAATTCATCTTCTACGATGATAACTTTCATATTACTCGCCCTGAGGTAACAGTGATGTCGCCGCATGAACAGGGGAGCGTTCATTCGGGACGTAAAAAGCGATTTCAGTGCCTGGTTCAAGACGGTGAATATGCAGCCCGTCGCCGTAGAGAAGCTTGACCCTGTGGTGTACGTTCAATAGCCCGATTTTATTCCCTGGCATTTCGTTAGACTCCACGCGCTCAATGACTTTTGGGTCAATCCCGTGGCCGGTATCGCGTACGGCAATACGCACCCGGTTTCCGCTTTCAGTGATGCTGATGGTGACCACCCCTTTGCCTTTACAGGGCTGAATACCGTGAACAATCGCGTTTTCGACCAGCGGCTGGATCAGCAGGCTCGGGATCACGCAGTTGACCTCTTCATCAATATCAAAAATCACCGTGAGCTTGTCGCCGAAGCGCGCCTGCTCAATCGCAATGTAGTCTTTGATCTGATACAGCTCTTTTTTGATGTCGATCTGCTCGTCATCTTTTAGTTCGATGTTGTAGCGCAGATAGCGCGACAGGTTAAAAATCAGCTGGCGCGCGGTGTCCGGATTCAAACGAATGGAAGAGGAGATGGCATTCAGCGCGTTAAACAGGAAATGGGGATTAATTTTGCTCTGAAGCGCGCGCAGCTCTGCCTTATTTGCCATCTCGCGCAGCTGTTCTGCCCGGGAGACCTCAAGCTGGGTAGAAATAATCTGCGACAGGCCAATGGCCATCTCCTGCAGCGTGGAGGTGATCTGATGCGCGTGGCAGTAATAAATTTTCAGCGTGCCCGTCACAACGCCTTTCTCCCACAGCGGGATCACCAGCATCGAGTGAATCTCCGGCGTTCGGTGAGCTTCATCATTGTTTTTAATAATGATTTTGCCGTAGTTAATCGCCTGTCTGGTGGTCGGACTAATGGTGTCATCACTGTCGCGATAGTTGTGTTCCCCAACGCCAACGTAGGCCAGCACGTGGTCGATATTGGTGATGGCGACGGCGTCAGCGTGAATGTCGTGGCGGATAATCTCGCAAACCTGGCGCAGCGACTCCGCGTTAACGTGACGAAAGAGCGGCAGCGTTTTGTTGGCGATGTCCAGCGCCAGCTTGGCCTGACGGGCGGCGCTGGCCTCTTTCTCCCCTTCAACGCTCTGCACCAGCAGCACGATAAAACCGATGCAGACGCTGCCCAGGATCATGGGAATACCTATTTTTGAAACGATATCCAGCCCCAGCGCGGTGGTGGGGGCCCAGACGACGACCAGAATCATGGTCAGCGTTTCGCACACCATGCCCGCGACAATCCCGGCGCGCCAGCGCTGTTTTTTCGGGATCTTGCGGCTTATCCAGCCGGATAGCACCCCGGCGATAATGCTGGTGATAAAGCACGGCACTGCCGTTACGCCACCGATATCAATCAGGTAGCGATGGGTCCCGGCTATCACGCCGGTGATGATACCCACCCACGGGCCAAACAAAATTCCGCCGGACATGACGGCGATAATGCGCACGTTAACCAGCGAACCCTCTACCGGCACCCCGGACCAGGTGCTGAACAGGGCGAACAGCGAAAAGATGGCGGTTACGGCCAACAGCTCTTTCGGCGAGTGTGCGGATTTATGCAACAGCTCGCGAAACAGGCGAATGCGAATAAGGAAGAACAGGCAAATCAGCATTAATGCCGCACGGTCAAAAACCGCCAGCAGCATAGTGAATATCTCGTGCACGGAGCAGACCTGGGAAAACGGGAAAAAACCATGATAAAAAACCTGGGGCGTATTGACCAGCTATCCGTCGGGTTTATCAAATGAGGAAAAACCATAATTTACAAAGGGGATTGCATGGTAAGGATTGATGCGACCCGATTTGTTCTCAGCACCATATCGGCAGGTAACTGTTTTGATATCATTGTGTTAAATAACGGCTAACAGAAAGCCGATATCAGAACCATGCTTTCAATTTCAGGCGTTGCCGTATTCCGGTTTTCACGCGCGCGCTTTTTTTTCATTTCCCCCTCGACAGCATGATTTTTTTCAGGTTATTTTCTAAGCACGCCACATCGGTGGCAGCGTCGCTCGGACGGTCCGGGCGCTAACGTTAATCTGAGGAATCTATGGCTGAATTCAGTCCTGAACGCCGTTTTACGCGTATCGATCGTCTCCCCCCTTATGTTTTCAATATCACCGCTGAACTGAAGATGGCTGCGCGTCGGCGCGGCGAAGATATTATCGATTTCAGCATGGGTAACCCTGACGGCCCTACGCCGCCGCATATCGTTGAAAAGCTTTGCACGGTTGCCCAGCGCCCGGATACGCACGGCTACTCAACCTCTCGCGGTATTCCCAGGTTACGTCGCGCGATCTCGCGCTGGTATCAGGATCGCTATCAGGTCGATATTGATCCTGAAAGTGAAGCGATTGTCACCATCGGCTCGAAAGAGGGGCTGGCACACCTGATGCTGGCCACGCTGGATCATGGCGATACGGTGTTGGTGCCTAATCCAAGCTATCCGATCCATATCTACGGCGCGGTGATTGCCGGGGCGCAGGTCCGCTCCGTGCCGCTGGTGGAAGGTGTCGATTTCTTTAACGAGCTGGAACGTGCCATTCGCGAAAGCTATCCGAAACCTAAAATGATGATCCTGGGTTTCCCGTCGAACCCAACGGCCCAGTGCGTAGAGCTTGATTTCTTCGAGAAAGTTGTCGCGCTGGCCAAGCGTTATGACGTGCTGGTGGTTCACGATTTAGCTTACGCTGACATCGTCTATGACGGCTGGGAAGCCCCGTCGATTATGCAGGTTCCCGGGGCGCGTGATGTGGCGGTGGAGTTCTTTACCCTGTCGAAAAGCTACAACATGGCGGGCTGGCGTATTGGCTTTATGGTGGGTAACAAAACGCTGGTAAGTGCACTGGCGCGAATCAAGAGTTACCACGACTACGGTACCTTCACGCCGCTGCAGGTCGCCGCTATCGCTGCCCTGGAAGGCGACCAGCAGTGCGTTCACGAGATTGCCGCCCAGTATAAGCGCCGCCGCGACGTGCTGGTAAAAGGGCTGCATGAGGCCGGCTGGATGGTGGAAATGCCGAAAGCGTCCATGTACGTCTGGGCGAAAATTCCTGAACCGTACGCGGCGATGGGATCGCTGGAGTTTGCTAAAAAACTACTGCAGGATGCGAAGGTGTGTGTGTCACCGGGCATTGGCTTTGGTGATTACGGCGACACCCATGTGCGATTTGCCCTGATTGAAAACAGCGACCGTATTCGTCAGGCGGTGAGGGGCATCAAAAGTATGTTCCGGGCCGACGGTCTTCTCACCTCAAAGAGCGTCGCAGAACACCCCGCATCGTCATGACATAAAAAAACAGGAGCCAAATGGCTCCTGTTTTTTTGACTGCATGTTCTTCACTAGATCATCAGGGCAAAGGTTCCGGCCCAGACTAAAACGATCACCGAAATGCCCATAAAGAAATATTTCACGTTTCATCGCTCCGCGTATCTTGTGGTACGCACTTAAAAACAGAGTCCAACTGATTATAGAGAGCTGAAATCCGGCCAAATCAGAAATGAGAATTATCCCGTTATGCCGCCGACTCCAGCTCAGAATTCTGTGCTTTCCTGTAGCCAGACGGCGCTAATGTACGCCTAAAAATGAGGGGTGGCAAGAGGGATTTTTTTAAATAATTTCCGTTACTTACGAGTGTCGTGGAACGGCGACAGTTTGATTTCACGACGCAATAAATTCACTTTGAGCGACGCTATGAAAGGCGGTTTAGTCGTGGGATGACAGGTGATTGAAAAGGTTAGTTTCTTAGCGAAACTAACCTTACTGGAAGGCTTAAATATAGAGCGAGGCTTCGCCGAGAGGGCGCGTTTTGAAACGGCGATGCATCCAGAGGTACTGCTCAGGCGCGCGCATAATTTCTGTTTCGATGACCTTATTGATAAACGCTGCCGCTTCACACTCGTTTTCCGGATAGTTAGCCATTTCTGGGGAGATGTGCAGACGGTAGCCTGACTTATCCGCTTTTCTCACCATTGTCACGGTCAGCATGGAGGCACCTGACAAACGCGAAATGACAAAAGTACCGTTGGTCGTCGCCACGTCTTTTACGGCAAAGAAGGGAGCAAAGCTGCTGCCTTTACGTCCGTAATCCTGATCGGGTGCAAACCAGACGGCTTCACCTTTCTTCAGAGCACCAACCATACCGCGCAGGTTATTACGGCTGATCATCGCTTTGTTGGAACGCATACGGCCGCGCGTTTGCACCCACTCCATCAACGCACTGTTGTGCGGTCTGTAGGTTGCCATCATGGGCTGACAAAGCCCCATCACGCGGCCGCCCAGCTCCAGCGACATAAAGTGAACGCCAACGACCATCACGCCGCGTTTTTGCATCTGCGCGCGTTTAAGGTTATCCAGTCCTTCCACGTCAAACCACTTGCGCACGCGCTCATCCGGCCAGAACCAGGCCATGCCGGTTTCAAGCAACGCCATGCCGATAGACTTGAAGTTTTCAGCGATGAGTTTCTCGCGCTCTTCAGCATTGTACTGAGGGAAGCAAAGCTCAAGATTTTTACGCGCGATGGATTCGCGACGCTTCAGGAAATAGCGGGAGGCGCTACCCAGTTTAGATCCCAGCAAACGCAGCGCAGGGTAGGGGAGTTGAACCAGCAGCCAGAGAACGCCAAGACCAAACCATGTAAACCAGTAACGTGGGTGTAAAAACGCACGCTGAAATTTGGATTGAGACAAAATAGTAAAACCTATATGAAGCCTGTAAAGGTAGCGCAGAGTTTGCGATACGACGTGCCGATAAGACCGTTCTTCAAGGTGATGGTTGCAGGCTTTACCGAACTTTACGGCGTTGCCTGGCCACTGCTGATTTGGGCGGGCGGCGTAATGTAGCACCGTTATACGTTATGTGCTATTACTCGTTTTTGATTAAAAAAGCGACAGTCAGGGAGGTGCTTGATTTTACAGTTTTTATATTCTCTGCTGTGAAAGCGTCAGTCTGCATGTGTTGGCGATGGAAACATCTCAAAATGGGGGGCTGAATGAATAAAAAGCGTCGCGGGTTAAGTTGTGGCAGGTCACTTAGTTAAGAAAATTATTTAACACTCCAGGTAAATTAATAAGAAAATTCCCTGCGAAATTTCTTAGGTGTTATTCATGCAATCAATAAAATCGTGTGTTTTCATTATTTCTTAACGTCTTCATTTTATCGAGTCACAATAACGCTTGCCTGTGTGTTTATTATTTTTGACTTCATTGTTATGATGCAGGTCAAGACAGGGCGTTTTTGTGAGGGTTTATCTGCCTGCGATCGTTTATTCGATATGAATATTCGTTTTATAGTCCAGAAGTAGCGTCTTTTTCTGAGTTGACTAGCCATTCCGCAATAATATTTTAGTGGAAAATTCTTAAGAAATTTCTTGATTCGGGTAAATGATCTGTGCATTTGATTTTACGCCGATCATTATTCTATTATTGCGCATCAAGAACGATACCGTGAAGTTTTCATAGCAAAACAAAGAGGGACGATGAGATGGCTGACAGTTTTCAGAATGAGGTGCCTAAGGCACGTATTAACCTGAAGCTTGACCTGCATACTGGCGGAGCAAGTAAGAAAATGGAATTGCCCTTGAAATTGCTTGTTACGGGTGATTTCAGCAACGGGCAGGAATCTGCGTCAATATCCGATCGTGAAAAAGTTAATATTAACAAAAATAATTTTGACAGTGTCCTTTCCGAATATTCCCCAAAAGTTAATCTGACCGTTAAAAATACGCTCTCTGACGATGGTGGTGAAGACAACATTCAGCTGACTTTTCAGAGCATGAAAGATTTCACGCCGGAGCAGGTTGCTGCCCAGATACCGCAGTTGAAGGCGATGCTGGCGATGCGCAACTTGCTTCGCGATCTGAAGGCCAACCTGTTGGATAACCAGACTTTCCGAAAAGAGCTGGAAAAAATCGTTCTTGACCAGTCGCTTAGCGCTGAGTTGCGAAATGAGCTATCAGCTCTGGCACCAAAAAAACCTTAACCATCAAGCTGTTTTAACGGATTAATCAAGGAATGCTCATGTCTGTACAAAATAATATTGCTGGCGGTGAAAGCGTGGTGCTGGAACGTCCTGTTGCGGGTGGGGTTTACGCTTCCCTGTTTGAGAAAATCAATCTGAGCCCTGTCTCTGAGCTGAGCGCGCTGGATATCTGGCAAGATGCCCAGGCGATGTCAGATGCGACCGCGGATGAGCGTCTGACTGCAGGTATGCAGGTCTTTCTGGAATGTCTGACCAAAGCAGGCTCGAAGGTCGAAAAACTGGATAAGAGCCTGATTGATCATCATATCGCTGAGCTCGATTATCAGATCAGCCGCCAGCTGGACGCTGTCATGCACCATGATGAGTTTCAGGCGGTTGAAAGCCTGTGGCGCGGTGTGAAGTCGCTGGTGGATAAAACTGATTTTCGCCAGAACGTGAAAATTGAGTTGCTGAGCATGTCTAAAGAAGACCTGCGTCAGGACTTTGAAGACTGTCCAGAAGTCATCCAGAGTGGTCTGTATAAACACACCTACATAGACGAATATGACACCCCGGGCGGCGAGCCCATTGCGGCGCTGATTTCCGCTTACGAGTTCGACGCTTCAGCGCAGGATGTCGCTCTCCTGCGCAACATTTCCAAGGTCTCTGCTGCGGCACATATGCCGTTTATCGGCTCGGCAGGCCCGAAATTCTTCCTCAAGGAGTCCATGGAAGACGTCGCGGCGATTAAAGATATTGGTAACTATTTTGACCGCGCGGAGTACATCAAGTGGAAATCGTTCCGCGATACTGACGATGCCCGCTACATCGGCCTGGTGATGCCGCGCGTACTAGGACGCTTACCATATGGTCCGGATACCGTTCCGGTTCGCAGCTTCAATTATGTCGAAGAGGTCAAAGGTCCGGATCACGACAAATATCTGTGGACCAACGCATCGTTTGCCTTCGCGTCCAACATGGTGCGCAGCTTTATCAATAATGGCTGGTGTGTACAGATTCGTGGGCCACAGGCTGGCGGTGCGGTTCAGGACCTGCCGATCCATCTGTACGATCTCGGTACCGGCAATCAGGTGAAAATCCCAAGCGAGGTGATGATCCCGGAAACCCGTGAATTCGAATTCGCGAATCTGGGCTTCATTCCTTTGTCCTACTACAAAAACCGCGACTACGCCTGCTTCTTCTCGGCTAACTCCACGCAGAAACCGGCACTGTATGACACCGCAGATGCAACGGCGAACAGCCGCATCAACGCCCGTCTTCCGTACATCTTCCTGCTCTCGCGTATCGCTCACTACCTGAAGCTGATTCAGCGTGAAAACATCGGTACTACCAAGGATCGCCGACTGCTGGAGCTGGAGCTGAATACCTGGGTCCGCAGCCTGGTGACCGAAATGACCGACCCGGGCGACGAGCTGCAGGCGTCTCATCCACTGCGTGATGCGAAAGTGGTGGTGGAAGATATTGAGGACAACCCGGGCTTCTTCCGCGTGAAATTGTACGCTATTCCGCACTTCCAGGTAGAAGGCATGGACGTGAACCTGTCGCTGGTTTCCCAGATGCCGAAAGCGAAATCGTAAAAACGGGCAGGAAGCCGATGAAAACGGAACAACCGTTATGGGGCAGAGGCATAATGGTCTCTCCCCAGCACTTTCAGCAACAGGCCGCGTATGCGGCCTGGTCTGCCGAATGTATTGCCCGGCTGGGGCTTACCTCGCCGTGGGGGGTCATTGACGCCACTTTCGAACCGGAATCTCTCAGGCTTGGACGTCTGCAGGCCCGTCATCTGCATGTCCGTTTTCAGGACGGTACGCTGATTGATACAGACAATGCTGATGCTTTGCCGCCGGTGCTGTCGCTTGAAAGCGAATCGCAGGCGGTGACGGTCGTGCTGGCTCTTCCGCTGCTGCGGGCAAACGGCGGCAACTGCCTGAAACCCGATGAAGTGGCCGAGCGCCCGGTGAGATATCGCCAGCGCTGGCGGGATGTGCGCAATACTTTTGGGGAAGATACCCGCCAGATTGCGGTGATGCAGCCGGAACTGACTTTGCGTTTTGCCCACCAGAACAACAGTGATTACCTGACCTGTCCGATCGCCCGACTGCAGCAAGACTCGCAGGGCATATGGCAACTCGATGAGACGTTTCTCCCCCCGCTGTTGACCCTGCAGGGCAGCCGCTGGCTGGTTACCCAGCTTGAACAATTGATGACCCAGCTGCGGGCGCGCCTGAGCCGTCTGATGGCAATGCGGCGTGAAAGCAATGAGCGTATGGCGGACTTTGCCGTGGCAGATGTATCGCTGTTCTGGCTGCTCAACGCGCTAAACAGCGCTGAGCCCGTGCTTGGCCAGTTCCAGCGTAACCCGCAAAGTCCGCCGGAACGTCTGTATCCGGAACTTTCTCGCCTGGCGGGGAGCCTGCTGACCTTCTCTCTGGAGCATCAGGTGAGCGCCATACCGGTCTGGCATCATGAGCAACTCAACGCGGTGTTTCCGCCGCTGTTTGATTTGCTTGGCGATTTGCTTGAGGCCAGCCTGCCGTCCCGCGTGGTGTCTTTGGCACTTGATTATGATCCGCGACTGCACTTCTGGCAGGCTCGGCTGCATGATCCACGACTGCGCGAAGGGGCTGATTACTATCTTTCTGTGCGTTCACCGATCCCGGTGGCGCAACTGCAGGAACAGTTTCCGCGCCAGTGTAAGGTGGGCAGTCCTGACCATGTGCGTGGGATCGTCAACTCTTCCCGCGTGGGCGTGCCGTTGACGCCGCTGCGCCATGTGCCAGCCGCCATTCCACTGCGCCTGGAAAATCAGTATTTCAGTCTCGATCTCTCCCATCCTCTTGCAGCGGACATGCTCCAGAGTGGGACATGCATGTTTTACGTCCCGGGCATGCTTGGCGAGCCAGAACTTGAACTCTTCGCGGTGCTGAGAACATGAGTGAGCGTAAACGCGGCACCGCCGTGTCTGTTGATATTGATGCTTTGCTGCAGAACACCTGGCTTCAGGTCATTAGCCTCCGCCATGGCCCGCAGTTTCAGGAAGGTGAAGGTCGGCTCTTATGGGAACGCTGTATCGCTGATGTGGAGCGAGTTCAGCGTGAACTGAAAGCGAGCGAGCTGGATGAGACCAGCTGTGAGCATATCCTCACTGCACAATGTGCATTGCTTGATGAGGCGGTCAAAGGTCGCGGTGTGGAGGATGATGCCTGTGTTCAGTGGTATGACATACCGCTGCAGGGGCATTTTCTCGGCACGATGGATGCCGGTGACACCCTGTGTGACAGGATGCGCGATGTGCTGCGTGATCCAGCACCGGACAATGCCGTACTGACCTGCTTCCAGCGGGTAATGATGCTCGGTTTTCTGGGCAATTTTCGTGCGCTAAACGACCCGGAACGCCAGAAGCTGGTCAGCGCACTCAGTGAACATGTTACGCCGTTCAGCTGCCCACAAAATCACCCTGTGCTGGCAGAGAGCCGTGCCGGGCGAGGAATGGGGGGATGGCTGGGATCATGGCCCGTGCGTATTGCCCTGTGCGTGGTTGTTCTCGCCGCGCTCTGGTGGGGGCTGGATCGCTGGCTCGATCAGATGCTGCTGTCCCTGTTGCCGGGAGCCATAAAATGAGTCCTGCACAACAGCGTGGACTGGCATTGTGGGCTGCCCTGCTGAGTGCTGCGGTCTGTCTTGGTTTCCTGCCGGTATCCCGGCTGGTTTCAGTGCTCGTTCTAATGGCAATGTTCGGGCTTATCATCGCGTTCTGGTATATCGCCAGACCTCGTGCTGAGCACAACGCCACCCTGCATCTGGATGACCTTCCGGAAGCCACTTACCGTCAACCCGTGGTGCTGGTCTGTGGCGATCTGCCGCTGGCATGTATGCAACAGTCACCGGTACTGACCGTCACGCAGGGATGCTGGATCCGCGTTGAGGGCCATCAGGATCTGGAACAGGTTGCCCGTCAGGTACTGCAGCAGCGCCCGGACTGGGGGCGTCAGCTGTCGGTGATGGTCTGTGTCTGCCCGCAAAAGCATGCTGACAGCGAGGGGCTTACCAGCCGACTGCTGGCTTTGCGCTGGCAAATTAGCCAATTACGCAAAGAAATCGGACATTCTGTACCACTGATTCTGAATGGTCAGATTGGTAGTGAGATGTCGGCTGACATGCTCTGGCAGGCCGCTCTTCCGGGTGAAGGAAGGACCGTCTGGCGTGAGTCGAACGCGCCTTGTTCTATCGCAGCGTGGGTCAATACCGGCGGTGCGCCTGCGATGCAGCAGCAGGTGCTGATGAACAGCCTGACGAGCTGGTTCCATCAGCATGTCCAGGCGGTATTTATGGACGAAAACCCTGATGTTCCTGCCATCGCACCTGCAGCGGTGCTGTGGGGAATGGGGCCAATTCTTGCAGGAAGCCTCGCCTCATCGGCCTGGACGGCGTGGTTGTCGCGCCATACCGCTTTGCAGCAGGTGAGCGGCTGGCAGCCGGTAGGGACGGACAGCACGGTTTTCTCACCCTTCCCGGATTTCATCCTGCCGCTGCTGCCGGAGGGACGCGGGCTCACGCCACGAGCCCGCACCTGGCGCTGTGCCCTTGGTCTTTTCACCCTGGCGGCCATCGCCGCGCTGCTCAGCAGTGGCTGGAACAATCGCCAGTTGCTGCATCGCGTGGGCTTCGATATTGCCCGTTACGACAGCCTCTCCATGGATGACTACGGTCCGAAGGCTCGCGCCGTTGCGGTCCTCCGCGAGGATGCGGCGCTGCTGGATGACTATGCACGTAACGGCGTACCGACCCGGCTGGGGCTGGGGCTTTATCAGGGGGAACATTTACGGATGCCGGTACTGGACGCGATCCGCTCGTATGTGCCGCCACCTCCGCCACCCAAACCGCAGCCGAAGCCCAAACCGGTACCGAAAATTGTGCGCCTCGACAGCATGTCATTGTTCGATTCCGGCAAGTTCGTGCTGAAAGCGGGCTCCACCAAAATGCTGGTGAATTCACTGGTAGGTATTAAAGCAAAACCGGGCTGGCTGATTGTCGTGTCCGGCCATACCGATAACACCGGCAATCCGCAGCTAAACCAGACGTTATCTCTGAAACGTGCCGAGGCGGTACGCAACTGGATGCGTGACACCGGCGACGTGCCGGAAAGCTGTTTTGCGGTGCAGGGCTATGGTGAAAGTCGCCCTGTCGCAACCAATGACACTCCGGAAGGCCGTGCGCTCAACCGTCGTGTCGAAATCAGTCTGGTACCGCAGGCGAACGCCTGTCAGATACCCGGCAAACACCCGGCGCCATCGCAGGATGATGGCGCATCACAATTAAATGGAGAGTAATTCCATGGCAATTCCTGTTTATCTTTGGCTGAAAGACGACGGCGGCGCGGACATCAAAGGGTCTGTAGACGTTCAGGACCGCGAAGGCAGCATCGAAGTGGTCGCACAGGAGCATAACCTGTACATCCCAACCGATAACAACACCGGCAAGCTGACCGGCACGCGTATCCACACGCCGTTCCTGTTCACTAAAGAAATCGATTCCTCCAGCCCGTATCTGTACAAGGCGGTGACCACCGGTCAGACCCTGAAATCTGCTGAATTCAAGTGGTACAAAATCAACGATGCGGGCCAGGAAGTGGAGTACTTCAACACCAAACTGGAAAACGTGAAGGTGGTGAAAGTGAATCCTGAAATGTATGACATCAAGGATCCTTCCAAAGAGAAGCACAACCACCTTGAACGCATTGAACTGCGTTACGAAAAAATCACCTGGACCTACAAAGACGGCAACATCATTCATTCCGATTCCTGGAACGAACGCGCCACGGCGTAATCCTGATGCGGGCAGGTTTTCCTGTCCGCAGTTTTTTGCTGAGTGCCTGAGATGCGGGTATTCAGCAAAGAAAAAACAATCTGCCTGCCTGACCTTATGCGCTTTGGTGAACAGCGAGGGGCGGTAGCGTGTCCAGGAACCGACAAAGAGAGAATCTCATGGAAAATCCAGCCATCCTGTTACGTCGTCTGAACCCTTACTGTGCCCGAGCGATGGAAGGCGCAGCTTCGCTCTGCCAGACCCGCGCGCATGCCGAAATTCTGCCGGAGCACTGGCTGCTGAAGCTACTGGAGCAGGGCGAAGGTGACCTGACGGTGCTGGCGCGTCGCTACGAATGGGATATGGACAGCATCTGGCAGGATTTGCTCGGCTGGCTCGATAAACAGCCTCGTTCTGTTCGCCACCGGCCTCAGCTGTCTGACGACATTCAGGCTCTGATGCAGCAGGCCTGGCTACACGCATCACTCAACGAAGAGGAGCAGATTCGCAGCGTCCATCTGCTGATGGCCCTGGTGGAAAAACCGAAGCTGGCACGCTGTAACGGCCTTTGGCCGTTGTTAACGCTTGGTCAAAGCCAACTGGAGCGCCTGCGGCCTTTGTTGGATGCGCAATCGGATGAGCGTCTGGAAATACAGCATGAAGCTGAACTGGCGCAGAGCCTCGGTGGCGAGGTGGAGTTTGTCGGGCGTCCGGCTGGAGTGGAAATGAAAGAGGGAGAACTGAGCCCTGCGCTACAGAACGCGCTGGACAAATTCACCCTTGATGTCACCGCAAAGGCAAAGGAAGGGAAGATCGATCCGGTGTTCGGCCGCGATACGGAAATCCGCCAGATGGTCGATATCCTCTCCCGTCGCCGCAAAAATAACCCGATCCTGGTCGGTGAGCCGGGCGTGGGGAAAACCGCACTGGTTGAAGGACTGGCGTTGCGTATCGCCGAGGGTAATGTACCGGAATCCCTTAAAACGGTCAGTTTACGTACCCTTGACCTGGGCCTGCTGCAGGCGGGGGCGGGCGTGAAAGGCGAGTTCGAACAGCGGCTGAAAAACGTCATTGATGCGGTGCAGCAGTCACCGTCCCCGGTTCTGCTGTTTATCGACGAAGCCCACACCATCATCGGCGCCGGCAACCAGGCGGGAGGCGCTGATGCGGCCAACCTGCTGAAACCGGCGCTGGCGCGCGGCGAACTGCGTACCATTGCGGCCACCACCTGGTCTGAATACAAACAATACTTCGAGCGCGACGCCGCGCTGGAGCGTCGTTTCCAGATGATAAAAGTGGATGAACCAGACGATGACGCCGCCTGCCTGATGCTCCGTGGTCTTAAATCCCGCTACGCCGAACACCACAATGTGCATATCACCGACGATGCGGTTCGTGCGGCAGTTACCCTTTCACGCCGCTATCTGACCGGACGCCAGCTTCCTGATAAAGCGGTCGATCTGCTGGACACCGCCGCCGCCCGCGTCCGTATGGGTCTCGACACCTTACCGGAACAGCTAACCCGCCTTCGCGCGAGTATCTCTGCGCTCGACATGGAGAAGCAGGCGCTGCTCGAAGATATCGCCATTGGCAATCAGTGTCATGCCGGGCGTCTGAGCGAAATTGAGCAGGAAGAGGTGCGCCAGATAGTGACGCTCGACGAACTGGAAACCCAGTACGGTCAGGAATTGAAGCTGACCGGTCAGTTGCTCGAAAGCCGTAAGGATATCTCACGTCAGAGCGAAACTCAGCAGCTGCATCGGGAGCTTAACGAGATGCAGCACAGCAACCCGCTACTCTCCCTGGATGTGGACGTGCGCACCGTTGCCAACGTTATTGCTGACTGGACAGGCGTGCCGTTGTCATCACTGATGAAGGATGAACAGACCGAGCTGCTGGCCCTCGAAAATGAAATCGGTAAGCGTGTGGTTGGGCAGGATGTGGCGCTCGAAGCCATTGCTCAGCGTCTGCGTGCGGCAAAAACCGGCCTCACGTCCGAGAACGGCCCGCAGGGCGTATTCCTGCTGGTGGGGCCGAGCGGGGTGGGTAAAACCGAAACCGCGCTGGCGCTGGCCGATGTCATGTATGGCGGTGAGAAGTCGCTTATTACCATCAACCTCTCCGAGTACCAGGAGCCGCACACGGTTTCCCAACTGAAGGGCTCGCCGCCGGGCTACGTGGGCTACGGCCAGGGCGGTATCCTCACCGAAGCGGTGCGCAAACGTCCGTACAGCGTGGTGCTGCTTGATGAGGTGGAAAAAGCGCACCGCGACGTGATGAACCTGTTTTATCAGGTATTTGACCGGGGCTTTATGCGCGACGGCGAAGGGCGTGAGATTGACTTTCGCAACACCGTTATCCTGATGACCTCCAACCTCGGCAGCGACCATCTGATGCAGCTGCTGGAGGAAAACCCGGAAGCCACCGAAGCAGACCTGCACGAACTGCTGCGTCCGATCCTGCGCGATCATTTTCAGCCCGCGTTGCTCGCCCGCTTCCAGACGGTGATTTACCGTCCGCTGGCTGAAGCTGCCATGCGTACCATCGTGGAAATGAAACTGTCACAGGTCAGCAAGCGCTTGCATCGTCACTACGGCCTGGCCACGCAGATTGATGAGAGCCTGTATGACGCCCTGACCTCAGCCTGCCTGCTTCCGGACACCGGCGCACGCAACGTCGATAGCCTGCTGAATCAACAGATTCTGCCGGTGCTGAGCCAGCAGCTGCTGAGCTGCATGGCCGCAAAACAGAAGCCGCACTCGTTACGCCTTAGCTGGGAAGATGAAGAAGGGATCGGCCTTGAGTTTGACTGGAATCAGGGAGGCAACGCATGAGTACTAACCCCCCGCTCAGATACAGCCACAACCATCACCTGCTCGTGGTGAAGGGGTGTGACGCCGAACCCGACGTGCTGGCCTTTTCAGGCGACGAAGCCCTGAGCAGACCGTTCAGCTACCGTATTGAGTTCACCAGCCGTGACCACGGCATCAGCAAAGAGATGATGCTGATGAAGCCCGGCTCGCTGACGCTGCAGGCCCCGGTTGACCAGGGTTACGGCATCAAAATCCAGCAGCCGCTGCGGGTGATTCAGGGAATGGTGACCGGTTTTGAACGCCTTGGCACCTCAAAAGATGAAACGCATTACGCCCTGACGCTCCGGCCGCGCCTGGCGCTGCTCGACCGTTCGCACCAGAATGCGATTTACCAGGATATGTCGGTCCCGCAAATCGTGGAAAAAATCCTGCGCGAGCGTCACGGCATGCGCGGCCAGGATTTTCTGTTCTCGCTCAAGAAAGAGTACCCGCGCCGCGAGCAGGTGATGCAGTACGGCGAGGACGACCTGCACTTCATCACCCGCTTGCTGGGTGAGGTCGGCATCTGGTTCCGCTTCACCACCGACACGCGGCTGAACATCGACGTGGTGGAGTTCTACGACGGTCAGCAGGGGTACGAGAAAGGCCTGACCCTGCCGTCGGTGCCGCCGTCAGGCCAGCATTCGCAGGGTGTGGACTCGGTGTGGGGGATGGAATGTCATCACAGCGTGGTGCAGAAGCAGGTCAGCACCCGGGACTACAACTACCGTCAGGCCACGGAGGATATGAATACGCTGGTTGACGTCACCCGGGGGGATGCGACCACGTACGGGGAAGCGTACCACTATGCCGACAATTATCTGACGCCGGGCAGCGCGTATGAGCGTCATCCGGCGCCCGAATCCGGTGCGTTTTATGCCCGCATCCGGCATGAGCGCTACCTGAACGGCCAGACGCAGACCCGGGCCTTCACCAGTAGCCCGGCGCTCTGTCCGGGAATGCTGCTGAAAGTCACCGGCGGGTATGAAGTGGCGGAGGTGTTTGCGCATGGCGTGGTCATCACGGCGATGCAGACCCACGCGCGGCGGGATGAAGATTTTAGCCTTCGTTTTGACGGCATACCGGACAGCCCGGATTTCAGCTTCCGCCCCGAGCCGGGGGCTCGCCCGGTGATGGCCGGGACGCTGCCGGCCCGCGTCACCAGTACCATCGAGAATGACACCTACGGCCATATTGATAAGGACGGCCGCTACCGCGTCAGCATGCTGTTCGACCGGGACAGCTGGGAGACGGGGTTCGAGAGCCTGTGGGTCCGCCAGTCACGCCCCTATGCCGGGGACACCTACGGCCTGCACCTGCCGCTGCTGGCGGGCACCGAGGTGGCGATTGGCTTTGAGGACGGCAACCCGGACCGGCCGTACATCTCAGGCGTGCTGCACGATTCGGCCCATGGCGACCACGTCACCATCCGCAACTACAAACGCAACGTCCTGCGCACGCCAGCGAACAACAAAATCCGCCTTGATGACGAGCGCGGAAAAGAGCATATCAAGGTCAGCACGGAGTACGGTGGCAAGAGCCAGCTGAATCTGGGTCACCTGGTCGACAGCGAAAAACAGCAGCGTGGTGAGGGGTTTGAGCTCAGGACGGACAGCTGGGGCGCCATCCGTGCGCAGAAAGGGATATTTATCAGTACTGATGGGCAGACAAAGGCGCAGGGGCCGATGCTGGGCATGCAGCCAGCCATTAGTCTGCTTAAAGGGGCGCTGAATCAGGTAACTGGATGGGGAACTATTACGCAGACTCACCACAATATTACGCCTGACCCTGAGCCATTAAAAGTATTGGTTTCAGGTGCCAGTGAGTGTAAAGAGCCTGCGCTGCTGCTGTCTTCACCGAAAGGTATTGCCGCCGTTACGCCGGAAACAGCCCTGATGTACAGCGGGAAAGGGTTGTACCTGCAGAGCCTGGGGGAAGTCAATATTACCGCAGCACAGTGTTATTCGGTGAACGCGAGCCAGGCAGTCTCACTGCTGGCCCAACAGGAAGGAATGCGGCTGGTATCCGCCAAAGGTTCACTGGAGATTGAGTCACATAGTGATGCGCTATCGCTGACTTCCCTGAAAGATGTCACCGTTCAGTCAACACAGGGACACCTGCAGTTGACGGCTAAAAATGGTATTACTCTGGGCTGTGGCGGGGCTTATATTCGTCTTACGCCACAGGGAGAGGTGCATATTCACGGGCCGGGATTAATCAGTCTTAAAGGCCTGCACGATTTGCAGGGGCCCGCCAGCGAGGATTTTCCTCTGCCAGAACTGCCAGCATCAGTATGCAAAGAGTGCCTTAAAAAAGCTCAGCAACTGGCGCAGGGTTTTGTACCCAGGGAGGCATAAATGACTGTGCAATGGATTGAAGAGGTCGCTGTTACCTGCCGGACTTCCGGAACTGATTATCTTGATATTATCGTTGATCAGGCTGGGCTGGATTTCAGCGTTATTCCGGCGCTGAATGCACTGTCGGTGGAGTGGCAGTCTCTTTATCACGGGCTTCCGGAAGCGTTTATCGTCGATGATGCTCCGCTGGTTGCACGCATTAGCCTTGATGACCTCCAGCAATTGCAGTGGCTGAAGGACATGAGTCAGCAGGTTGCCGTTCAGGCTCCGTTGCTGCTGTTGTGTTCACATTGGTCTTTTTCTGCGCTGACTGGCTGGCTCATACAGTGCATGGATATTCTGCAGGAGGGACGGAGCGGAATTTTACGGTTTTACGATACGCGGATTTTCCCTGTGCTTTTTACACACGTTCTCAGTGAGGAACAGCAAAAGTCTTTGTTGCGCCCTGTGCTGTTCTGGGCATGGCAGGATATGGATGGTAATGCCAGAGGTATAAAAGGTAGCGGTACGCCCCAGATCCGCGACGAAAAACCTAACAAAATCGACCTCAGCGATCGCCAGCTTGAGCATCTGATGTGTGTATGTGATGTCGTGACCCTTCTGTCGCACCGTGCGCCGCCAGCGGGTAGGTATGCATCACAACAGGTACTTTTTTCTGATTGTTACCAGGGCATGGTGGAGGCAACCAACCAAGGCATTATTCTGGATGAAGCACGCGAGGCCTGGGTCATGAAAAAGTGGCTTCCCATACAAGTAAGGGACTGATGGTGAAAAGAAATCGTTTTATCCGCCGTCACATCCTCCCTTTGTAGATGTTTTTTCATACAAGGAAAGCCAGATGAAACATCCATTCTTAAGCCCGCTGCTGGCGGGCCTGCTGCTCTTAACCGGGTGCTATCAGCCTGCCGCTCAGGCCGGAGGTGGTGGTGGTGGCACCATTGACGCCATCAACCACACCAAATGGGCAATTAACCACTTCAGCGTGGATAACCAGTCGGGTATTGACATTATTGGCCCGTTCCAGGGAGGCGGTGGCGGCTGCTGCTACAGCGTGCCCGCCCGCTGGACGCCGGGTATGACGGTGCGTATTGACTGGGAAACCGGGCAGGGTTCATCAGCTGGTTTCCCCGGATTTGCTGATGAGGATAAGTATCTTGCCTGGAAAAAAGGCATAGATGCCCAAAAACGGCAGCACAGCAAAACCGTCCCGGTTCCCGACTATAACGGCCAGGATGTCTGCGGCATCACGGTGCACTTTTTGCCCTGTGATGACGTGAAGGTCACGACCAGTTGCTGGTCACCGAGAAATGCCAATTACCCGATAAAAGAGCCCATCAGGATGAAGGAGCCAAAAGTATGTCCAAAATAACGGAAACCGATTTAGCCTGGGTACCGCCGCCGTTTTCTCTTTAGTCCCGCCTCTGTAAGGAAAGCCAGATGAAACATTCACTATTAAGCCCGCTGCTGGCGGGCCTGCTGCTGTTAACCGGTTGCTCGCAGCCTGCTGCTCAGGCCGGAGGCGGTGGTGGTGGCACCATTGACGCCATCAACCACACCAAATGGGCGATAAACCACTTCAGCGTGGATAACCAGTCGGGTATCGACATTATTGGCCCGTTTCAGGGGGGCGGTGGCGGCTGCTGCTACAGCGTGCCCGCCCGCTGGACGCCGGGTATGACGGTGCGTATTGACTGGGAAACAGGGGTGGGGGATATGGATGGATTTCCCGGTTATCAGGACCGAGCAAAATATCTAGCATGGGCTAAGAAAATGAGAGCTCAGAATCGTCAGCACAGCAAAACCGTCCCGGTTCCCGACTATAACGGCCAGGATGTCTGCGGCATCACGGTGCACTTTCTGCCCTGTGATGACGTGAAGGTGACGACCAGTTGCTACACCTACGGCAGTCCGTCCTACCCGATAAAAGAGCCCATCAGGATGAAGGAGCCCAAAGTATGTCCGAAATAAAGGAAACCGATTTAGCCTGGGTGCCGCCGCCGTTTTCTCTTTAGTCCCGCCTCTGTAAGGAAAGTCAGATGAAACATTCATTATTAAGCTCGCTGCTGGCGGGCCTGCTGCTGTTAACTGGGTGCTCTCAGCCTGCCGCCCAGGCTGGAGGCGGTGGTGGTGGCACCATTGACGCCATCAACCACACCAAATGGGCGATAAACCACTTCAGCGTGGATAACCAGTCGGGTATCGACATTATTGGCCCGTTCCAGGGCGGCGGTGGCGGCTGCTGCTACAGTGTGCCCGCCCGGTGGAAGCCGGGTATGACGGTGCGTATTGACTGGGAAACCGGGCAGGGTTCCTCCGCTGGTTTCCCGGGATATGAAGATGAGAAGAAATTTTTAGAGTGGGCAAGGAATATTAAAGCTCAGAACCGGCTGCACAGCAAAACCGTCCCGGTTCCCGACTATAACGGCCAGGATGTCTGCGGCATCACGGTGCACTTTCTGCCCTGTGATGACGTGAAGGTGACGACCAGTTGCTACACCTACGGCAGTCCGTCCTACCCGATAAAAGAGCCCATCAGGATGAAGGAGCCCAGAGTATGTCCGAAATAAAGGAAACCGATTTAGCCTGGGTACCGCCGCCGTTTTCTCTTTAGTCCCGCCTCTGTAAGGAAAGCCAGATGAAACATTCACCGTTAAGCCCGCTGCTGGCGGGCCTGCTGCTCTTAACCGGGTGCTCTCAGCCTGCCGCTCAGGCCGGAGGTGGTGGAACCATTGACGCCATCAACCACACCAAATGGGCGATTAACCACTTCAGTGTCGATAACCAGTCGGGTATCGACATTATTGGCCCGTTCCAGGGGGGCGGTGGCGGTTGCTGCTACAGCGTGCCCGCCCGGTGGACGCCGGGTATGACGGTGCGTATTGACTGGGAAAGTGGGGAAGCATCAACAGAAGGTTTCCCAGGGTACGAAAAATGGGACAAGTATCTGGAATGGGAAAAAAAATCAAAGCCAGTCATCGGCAGCACAGCAAAACCGTCCCGGTTCCTGACTATAACGGCCAGGATGTCTGCGGCATCACGGTGCACTTTCTGCCCTGTGATGACGTGAAGGTGACGACCAGTTGCTACACCTACGGCAGTCCGTCCTACCCGATAAAAGAGCCCATCAGGATGAAGGAGCCCAAAGTATGTCCGAAATAAAGGAAACCGATTTAGCCTGGGTGCCGCCGCCGTTCCCGGCCCAGGGACGCCTGCCAACGCAGGCGCTGCAGGTCGGGCAGAGCTGCCATCAGCAGAACAGCGCCGAGCGGCTCTACCGCCAGGAATTGTGTCTGGCGGCCGGACGACGCGTGGAGCCGCCGTGCTGCAAGACGCTGCATATCAGTCTGTTTTTCGACGGTACGGGGAATAACCTGAACAATGACCTGCTGCTGTCTGACCCGAAGCATCCGACCAATATAGCGCGGCTGTTTCGTGCCACCATCGGAGATGGCACTGCTGGTGGCGTGTCGGATGCGAGCAAGGTACCGCTGGATGCGGCAAGCGACAGCGGCGGAAAGTACTTCAAATTTTATATTCCCGGCGTGGGCACCCCGTTCCCGGAAGTGAACGACCCGGACTATTCCACCATGGGACTGGTGGGCGCATCCAGGGGTGAAGAACGGATTAACTGGGCCTTGCTGCGCATTATTGATGTGCTGATGCGAATAAGTAAGGACCCGGAAAACAACAGCATAAAACTGTCCGAGGGTGCCAGCCGTAAATCCATAGACAAAATGGGTACCAGCTGGAACCGGCTGTGGTTTGGCGGCAGCCACAACCGTTATGAAGAGTTCAGCCGTTTACTGAATGCGTTAGCCCCGCAGCTGAAACCGCTACTCACGCAGCCAGAGCCGGGTAAGCCTAAGGTGTTAGGCATCAAACTGTACGTTTACGGGTTTTCCCGCGGTGCTGCCGCTGCGCGTACGTTTGTACGCTGGCTGAGCGAGCTGCTTCCCCCACCAGAGGCGGAAGGCGAAAATCCCCCGCAGTGCCTGCAGATTGGCGAGATGCAGTTGCCTATCAGCGTGGAGTTTCTTGGGCTGCTGGATACTGTGGCTTCCGTCGGGGTGGCGCACGTGGTGCCGATTGCCGAGGGGCATATGTCCTGGGCTGACGGCACGATGGAGCTGCCGGACGATAAAACCTATGGTGGGCTGATTAAAAAATGCGTGCATCTGGTGTCCGGGCATGAGCAACGCCTCTGCTTTCCGCTGGACTCGGTGCGACGGAGTGACGGCAAATATCCGCCCTATGCCACTGAGGTGGTTTACCCGGGGATGCACTCGGATCTGGGGGGCGGTTATCCGCCGGGGGACCAGGGGAAGGCTAATGGTGAGGATGACAGCTTATTGCTGTCTCAAATCGCCTTGCATGATATGTATGCTTCAGCATTTTCCGCCGGCGCACCACTTAAAGTACCAAAATCAGTCTTACCTAAAGAATTGTCTCAGGATCAATGGAGGGGGATGCCCTTTGATTTGGGCGAACAGTTTGTGATAGATGCACCATTAGTCAATCGCTTCAACGCCTGGCGCGAACTTACCCTGAATCTCACTAACCCAGAAAAAATCACGCCCGAAGAGGCCTCCCAATACGAACCACCGCGTGCCAGCGGCAGTCTGGAAACCGTCGTTGAAAACCAGATTGCGTGGATCACCGCCTGGCGTATCGAACGCTATGCCAGAGGTTCGATGCTGAAAACGCCATTCTACCAGCGCGCCACGAATACCGAAGCGCTGCCTGCCGCGCGCAAGGCGGCAGAAGATGCAAGAGATGAGAAGCAGAGAAAGGTGCTTGAAAAGCGTCAGGATCAGTTAGCAAAGCAGCCCGCCGACAAGATGGATGAGCTTGTGCTCTGGCCGGGCATCAAGGATTTTGACCCGGATATGGCGCAGACCCAGCTGTTTGAAGCGGCGAAGGAGTTTGGTAAGGATTACCTCGACGGCTACCGTATTCCGGAGAACCTGGCGCAGGCGGTGCTGGATACCGTGCTGCAGCCGATGATTTTCGTTCTTAATACCGATGATGAACCCCAGGAATACCGGCGAATAAAGGCTGGCGGAGACGCCCGGGTGGCTGTCCTTTTCCCGGCAGCCGGTGAGGCCAGTAATGCGGAACGGCCCGCCGGGCTGGTCAGGGCACTATTCGACGACCAGGTGCACGACTCGCGAGCCTGGTTTATGCACGCGGCGCTGGGTACGCGCGAGATGTGGGGCGGCTACTTCCGCTACCGGATGATTTATTTCAGCGACAAATGTAATAAGTCCCTGTCGCCGCTGGTGATCGCCGGGGACCTTATCGGGTTTGCCACCCTGACCACGGGTGTTGTGCTGAGCTTCAGACAAAAGACTCTGACCGGAAAGCTGGCGGGGCTGGCCGCGACAGGCGCCGTACGATCGCTGCAGGTTGAGGTGCTGGACAGGATCACCCGTGAACCCGTGCCGGAACTGCCGGGCGGAGAACAGCTGCGGGCATTTACCCGGGAGCCGGGAGTGATGGTTGCACAGCGAAAAGCGCTGGTGGCTGAACAACAGCTGGCGCGGGCGCAGGCAGCGATCCCGGCCAGCTGGCTTGAGGATGTCCTGACGGCGACTGGATAAAACTAAGTAAGGAGAGCCGATGAGTAAAGTCATCCGTAAAGGAGACAGCCTGCGGGAATATGGCGGCAAGGTATTAGGAGGACACTATCAGTGTTTTGGTCAGGGATTTGCCTGTAAGGGGGATCCGGTTCGTTGTAACAAACACGGTATGACGACCATCGCGGAAGGTAGCACATTGACAACGGTTGATGGGCAGCCCGTCGCGTTGCATGGTCACCACTGTGCCTGCGGCTGTACGCTGGTCAGTTCGTTTCCAGACTGCGGTATTGACCAGTGAGGTCCGTTCCTGATTATCCGGCGTACAAAACGGCGCATCCGCCTGCTACCGCAAGGTGGCTGTCGGCCACGGCTCTGCTGGTGTTGATCGGCGGCGGTGCTGGCGGACTGCTGCCCTCTGCCGAGGGTAAAAGCTCGCTGGTAGCTACCGGTATTCTGGTGGCATTGCTGCTGTCGGGCACTGGCTGGCTTGTGCGGCTTCTGTACTACCGCGTCAGCGTGCATAACGCCGCTTTCTACTATCAGCTGGTGGCATATGAACAGCAGCAGTGGTGGGCGGCGCACCGACAGCCGCTCTGGTTAAAAGAAGGGCTGTTGCTGGGGCCTGCAGGTACGCGCTCAGTTGACTGGCTGCGAGTGCTTAACCGTGAACAACGCCCTCCGGAGGAAAAAAAAGAGGGCGGTGGCAGTGCACTGAGACTGCCACAAATTTCAGTTATGGATCCCACCGTTCGTGAAAAGCGGCTGGCAGAACTGCTGGTTATTGAGTGGCAAAAGCAGCGTAGTGAAGAAAACCGCACTCCACCGCTGCGTTGCTACTGGCAGGGTGCCGACATCGCCTGGCAGGCATTTCGCGCACAGATGGCGATCGCTTTTCCGGACATTGCACTGCCAGCCCGACCTGAGCCCTGGCAAGGGGAAGCCAGCCTGGCTGAAATAGCGGGTGAGCTTGCCGTTGCTAAACCTGATGACACGATACTGATCGCCGGGTGTCAGGTCATCGCGCCGCAGTCAGGCACAGAACGTCCCGCCGGAGAATCTGCGGCACTGTGGCTGGCCGGACTTAATGGCCCGGTACAACTGACGCGTGGTGAAACTTTTTCACCAGAACAAGGCGACATATTGCTCACCGTGTTCGCCCGTGCACTGGAACAGAGCGAGATGAAAGACCCACCGGAGGCCTGTACGCTGTTTTCCCTACCCGGCCTTGAGGAGCTGGCGAGTACCGGATGGGATGTCAGCCAGCATCAGCAGGATGCCAACTGGGGGGAAGTTGGCGATATGGAAACTCTGATTGTTTTATCCCTGGCGGCAATCTATGCCGCGCACCACCAACAACCGTGCGGCTGGATTGCCCGCGACCCGATGAACACTCTCGCAACTGGAATAGTAAAACCTGATGGACAACGTCAATAAGCCTGCTGCCATTTCTGTGGCAGCCACGGCAACTGTCTGTATTGCTGTGACCACTTTACTGGTACTACTGGGCGGAGTGGCATGGTGGCTGTGGGCGACCGAACGGTCAACGGAATGGGACACGCTGCGTCCGCTTATTGTCTCTGGCTTTATTGTCTGGGGAGTTGCGCTCAGCATGCTGGTACTGGGGTTTATGGCCTTCCGGTTATTGATTAAGGATAAGGTTAGCCCGTCGTCATCCCGCAAACGTGCGTCTGCAAAGGTTACGGGCCACGAAGTGACTTACCGACTGCTGAAGACACACCTCCGATCGCGCTATAACCTCTTCTGGCGCTACAAGATTCGCCTGTTGTTGATTACCGGTGATGACGCCGCGATTGAACAGCTTGTTCCAGGCCTGCAACAGCAGCAGTGGCTTGAAGGCAACCGTACCGTACTGATTTACGGCGGAAGCCTGGCCTCTGAGCCTGACCGAGAGAAATACACCGCGCTGCGTAAACTGCGCCGCGGGCGCCCGCTGGACGGGATTGTTCGCGTATTGCCGCAGTCACTTACTCTGACCCCACAAATCAGCGATAACGATTTACGTGGTCTGGAAAAAATCAGCGAACTGCTGCGTTATTCCGCGCCGGTCTGGTTATGGCAACTGCGTGACAGTAAATGGTCGCAGGCTAAGCGCATTGAACAGCCGGTCGGGGCCAGTTTCCCGCTGGGAGCCAAAGCCGACGACATTACCCGCCAGCTTGAACTGATGCTGCCGACCCTGCGGACGCAGGGGGTGAGTCAGGTCGCAGAAAACAACCGCCACGATTTTCTGCTGCGTCTGGGCCAGCATCTCAAAGACGGCGGTATTGCCCGCTGGGTTCAGCAACTGATGCCATGGCTCTCCGACGCTCAGCAACGCGTTCCGCTGCGTGGCCTGATGTTCAGCCTGCCGGAGAATAAAACTGCCGATACCACAGCGAGGGCAGCCAGTGCGGCATCTGCCGACGCGCAGAAATATGTTCCGGAGTCACAACGCCATGCTCTGGCTTTGCCGGAGACATGGCAGGGTATCGTTGACGACTGCACTCGCGTTCGTGGCCGCCGTGTCGGCATGGCATGGGAACGGACGCTCGCCTGGACGCTGTCGGCCATCATCGGTCTTTGGGGGGCGGGGCTGTTGGTCTCGTTTATGCTGAACTATGGACAAATTACCTCTGTAGCAGGAAAAGCCCGCAATCTGGTTGAACATCCTTCCGTATCCGACTATCAACTGACGGCACTTCATGACCTGCGAAATGACGCCGGCCGCATGTTGCACAATATTCAGGAGGGCACGCCCTGGTATCAGCGCTTCGGCCTCGACCATAATCAGCAGCTGCTCACTGCAATGCTGCCCTGGTACGGCGTGGCGAACAACCGGCTAATACGCGACCCGGCAAATGCTGCCCTGGCGCAAAAGCTAACAGCCCTGGTCAATTCAGCGCCAAACAGCGACCAGCGGGCCCAGCTGGCGAAACCGGGCTATGACCAGCTGAAAGCCTGGCTAATGATGGCCCGTCCGGATAAAGCCGACGGTGCATTTTACGCGCAAGCGATGAAAACCGTACAGCCGACGCGTATGGGGATCTCCACCAGTCTGTGGCAAAGCCTGTCGCCGGATTTATGGGCCTTCTACATCTCTGAACTGCCAAAGCAGCCACAGTGGAAAATCACCCCTGAGGCGCAGCTGGTCAGCCAGAGCCGTCAGGTGCTATTGCAGCAGATTGGCCGCCGCAACGCAGAAAGCACGCTGTATGAAAACATGCTCAAATCCGTACGCCGTAACTTTGCCGATGTGTCTCTGGAGGACATGACCAGCGGTACCGATGCCCGTCGCCTGTTCACCACCGAGGAAGTGGTGCCGGGCATGTTCACCCGTCAGGCATGGGAAGGGGGGATTCAGCAGGCCATTGAGAAGGCGGCAACGTCGCGCAAGGATGAAATCGACTGGGTGCTGAGTGAATCCCGCAAAGCCGTATCGGCGGACCTCTCCCCGGAGGCGCTCAAAGCGCGCCTGACAGAGCGTTATTTCACTGACTTTGCCGGCAGCTGGCTGAGCTTCCTTAACAGCCTGCGCTGGAACCCGGCAAACAATATTGCGGACGTTACCGACCAGCTGACGCTGATGAGCGATGTCCGCCAGTCTCCGCTGATTGCCCTGATGAACACCCTCGCCTGGCAGGGGCAGGCCGGTGAGCAAAGCGAAGGCCTTTCAGACTCAATCATCAAATCGGCTAAAGACCTCGTAGGCGGAAAAGACAAACCCGCGATTGACCAGTCAGCGTCAGGCCCACAGGGACCACTGGATGAAACCTTCGGCCCGCTGCTTCAGCTTCTGGGTAAAAACAACGGCAGTAACGTCATGTCGGCTGACAACTCTCTGAGCCTGCAGACCTATCTGACTCGTATCACCCGCGTGCGTCTGCGCCTGCAGCAGGTGGCCAGCGCCTCAGACCCGCAGGAGATGATGCAGACCCTGGCGCAAACCGTTTTCCAGGGCAAAAGCGTGGACCTGACCGACACCCAGCAGTACGGCAGCCTCATTTCGGCAAGCCTTGGCGAAGAGTGGAGCGGATTTGGCAGCACGATGTTTGTGCAGCCGTTGACCCAGGCCTGGGAGACCGTGCTCCAGCCGTCGGCAGCAAGTCTGAATGACAAATGGAGTCGCTCAGTTGTGGCTAACTGGCACACGGCATTTGACGGGCGCTTCCCGTTCGCCGCGAGCAAGAGCGATGCCTCCTTGCCAATGCTGGCCGAATTTATACGTAAGGACAGCGGGCGTATTGAACGCTTCCTGACGACTGAACTCAGCGGTGTGTTGCACAAAGAGGGCAGTCAGTGGGTACCGGATAAGGTTAACAGCCAGGGGCTGAACTTTAACCCAACGTTCCTGCGGGCGATTAATCAACTGAGCGAGCTGTCAGACATTCTGTTTACCGATGGCAGTCAGGGTATTAGTTTCGAGCTGCAGGCACGCCCGGCACCGCAGGTAGTGGAAACTCAGTTGTCCATTGATGGGCAAAAGCTGCACTACTTTAACCAGATGGCCGACTGGCAGTCCTTCCGCTGGCCGGGAGACACTTACAAACCAGGGACAATGCTGACCTGGACCACGGTCAACGCTGGTGCGCGTCTGTTTGGGGATTACAGCGGGACGTGGGGCTTTATTCGCTGGCTGGATCAGGGCAAGCGGCAGCAGCTTGACCGTAGTCAGTGGATGGTGAGTTTCACCGCCTCCGATGGCCGCACCCTGCAGTGGGTAATGCGCTCACAGCTGGGCAGCGGGCCGCTGGCATTACTGGCACTGCACGGCTTCACGCTGCCGGATCAGATCTTCAGTGTCGACAGCGCGGCCACGGCTCAGGCGCTGATGGTCAACACGGAAAACAGTGACATGGACGGAATTGAATAATGAGCAGTCTGCAGAATCTGGTTGCCGCCTGTCAGGCGGACGAAACACAATTGCGAAAGCAGGCGCAGGCCCGCGCGGAATGCTGGCAGCCCTGGCTTGCCCCGGTCAGCGATACCAGTCCTGCTGGAGAAGATCCGGGATATGACGATGATTTCCAGCGTATCAGAGAGGAGGTGAATAAACTCTCAGGAATTGATACCGGGCTGATTTGTACGCTTGCCGAAAAGCTGCTGACTACCACCGCCAAAGATATCCGTGTTGCCACCTATTATTGCTGGGCGCGATTGCACCAGGATGGAGAAACCGGCTTTGCCGAAGGGCTTGAACTGCTTGTGGGGTTGCTGCAGCGCTATGGAACGAAGCTTCATCCGCAGCGCGAGCGAAGCCGTAAACCTGCGCTTGAGTGGCTGGCAGGCTCTCGTCTGCTCGATAGCCTCTCCCTCTGGCCGGAAGTGGCGTGCAGCGATGCTCAGCGCACTGCGGGGGCGCTGCTGCTCATCTGCGACAGTCTGGAGACAGAGCCGGAAACGTCGCGGCCGGAACTGAATGCGCTGTACAGCGCGCTGGAATCCCGCCTGATGAAGGCCGGTGGCGTGGATGCTTTGGTTCCTCAGAATGCCAGTAACACGTCTCAGCCCCAGGCCTCATCCCACGCGACAGAACATGATGTGCCTGTCCTGAGCCGCATTTCGTCCGGTCAGGATTTATTGACTCAGGCCCGTACCCTGGCAGGGTATTTGCGTGAACAACCGGATGGATGGCTTCCCGCACACCGGCTAATGAAAAGCCTGCGACATGACACGCTGAGTGCTATTCCAGCGCCGGATGCCGAAGGGAAAACGCGCATCGAGCCGCCGCGGGCTGACCAGCGGGCCATGCTCAAACGCCTGTACCTGCAGCAGAGTTGGCTGGAGATACTGGAGCACGCGGACAGTACCTTCTCGCGCGGCGCCAACCACCTCTGGCTGGATTTGCAGTGGTATATCCATCAGGCCCTGATGAAGTTGGGCCAGGAAGTGCTGGCCGATATCATCATCGCCGACCTGAAAGGGCTGCTGCGTCGCCTCACCGGGCTTGAAACGCTGGCCTTTAATGACGGAACGCCGTTTGCCGATGAGGTCACGCTGAACTGGATAAATCAGAGCGTGCTGGACGATGTGTCGGGCTGGCGTGATGAGAGAGTCAGTACTGCCAGTGGGACGGACAACGATATTCTGGCCCTTGAGCCGGAAGCGCTTGAGAGAGCGGACACGGAAGGGCTGGATGCCGCACTTCACTGGCTGCAGACCCGCCCGGGCAATGACACTACAAAAGACAAATGGCTGCTGCGCCTGCTGATGGCTCGCGTGGCAGAGCAGAAGGGCAAAAATGAACTGGCCCTGCATCTGCTTGGGGAACTCGATGGTGCTGCACAGTCCATCACCCTCACGCAGTGGACCCCAGCGCTGCTGTTTGAAGTCAAATCGCGCCGTCTTCGACTGCTGCGCATGAAAGCCACCCGCAGCGAAACCGATAAGTCACGGCTTCAGCCTGAGATGGAACAACTTCTGGCTGGCCTGATTGCGCTCGATCCGGCAAGCAGTGCGGTGCTTTGCGGGTAAAACACCTGGCCTACCTTTAAAATTCATATATTCAGGTTTTTATGGACGATTTAACCCTGCGTTATTTTGACGCTGAAATGCGCTACCTGCTTGAAGCCGGAGAAGAATTTGCCCGCGCTCACCCCGAGCAGGCGGCAATGCTCAATCTTGATAAAGCCGGCGCGCGCGACCCGTACGTGGAACGCCTTTTTGAAGGCTTTGCCTTCATGATGGGGCGGCTTCGCGAAAAGCTCGATGACGACCTGCCTGAACTGACAGAAGGGCTGGTCAGCCTGCTGTGGCCGCATTACCTGCGCACCATCCCGTCGATGTCGGTGGTGGAGTTCACACCCGACTGGCGTGAGATGAAAGAGCAGATGCGCATCGTCAAAGGTTTCGAAGTGAACTCGCGGCCGATCGGTGAGAAGGGCACGCGCTGCCGGTACACCACAACTAAAGAGATCACCCTTCTGCCGCTGTCGCTGGAGCACGCCCGCCTGTCGACTGACCCGAACGGGCGTTCGGTCATCAGCCTGAGGTTTAACTGCAGCCATCTTGCCGACTGGAGTCGTGTCGATCTCAGCCAGATCCCGCTCTACTTCAACGCTGATGCACCGCTGGCCTGCGCCATGCACGAAGCCTTTACCATGAACACTGCGTGCCTCTGGCTGCGGATGCCCGGGGACGTGGACAGAAGACCGCTCGACGGGTATTTCAGCGCGCTGGGATTTGGCGATGATGACGACCTGTGGCCGAAGGGCAGCAGCAGCTTTAGCGGCTATCAACTGCTGCTGGAGTACTTTACCTTCCGCGAGAAATTCATGTTCACCGGCCTGCGTGGTCTGGAGAGCGTCGTCTTCCCGGCTGAGCTTCCCTGGTTTGAAATTGACGTGGTGCTGGCGGAGCGCTGGGAGCATGATTTCAGCTTCACCGAAAAGCATCTTCGGCTGAACTGCGTGCCCGTGATCAATCTGTTCCCACTCGAATCCGATCCGCTGACGCTAAATTCATTGCAGACTGAATACCTGCTGCGGCCGATGCGCGTGCAGGATGGTCATACCGAGATTTACGCGGTCGATTCGGTGATGTCATCCAGCCAGCATACCTACGTGCCGTTCTCGAGCTTCCGCCATAAAGGTGGAATGATGCGCCATGAAGCGCCGGAATATTATTATCACACCCGCGTGCGGCGCGGTCCGTCAGGGCTACACAATACCTGGCTTATCCTGGGTGGCGAAGCCTTTGACAACCACACCGTCCCGGAAGATGAAAGTCTGTCCCTGACGCTCACCGGCACCAACGGCCAGCTACCGCGACGGGCGCTGCAAAGTACCGTGCTCGATACGGTGATGAAAACCACCTCGGCCAGCATCGTCGTGCGCAACCTGTGCGCGCCAACGCTGCCCTGTTATCCACCGGCACAGGATCGTTTCCACTGGCGCGTGCTGAGCCATCTCGGCAGCGGGTTTCTGTCGATGATGGATAATGCCGACGTGCTGCGGGGTACCCTGGCGCTGTACGAGTGGACGGACAGTGAGATGAACCGCCGTCGCCTGGAAGCCATCATCGACGTGAAGCACGGTGAAACCGAACGATTTGAGCAGGGCTACCTGGTCCGCGGCGTCCAGATTGAAGTGACGCTGGACAGCCACGGTTTTGCCGGACGCGGCGACATCTGCCTGTTCGGCGAGATGCTGAGCCGCTTCTTCGCGCTCTACACTGACATCTACCTGTTTAACCGCCTGATTATTATCCTGCAACCGACCGGAGAGCGCCTGGAATGGCAAGAGAAACACAACCGCCGCATTCCCGGCTGACGCCACGGCTGGAGGCCGATCTTCACCGCATTAACTTTTACCGTTTATGTCAGCTGCTGGAGAAGCGTAATCCTGGAAGGCCGCTGATGGGCTCAACCAGTCATCCCGCCGATGACCCGGTACGTTTTGCGCCGCATCCGGGGATGGGGTTTCCGGTCAGCGAACTGAAGTCCGTTGAATATGACGAAGACAATGGCGGTAAGCCTCCGGTTATCCGCACAACCTTTATGGGCATGTACGGCGTCGACTCACCCTTACCGACGGCCTATCTCGATGACATCACCCAGCGCCGGGAAGGGCATGAGGCGCTGCAGGGCTTTCTGGATATTTTCAGCCATCGCATCCTGACGCAGTTTTACCGCATCTGGCGTAAATACTCCTACCCGGCCACGTTTGAGCCCGGCGGAACCGACAGCATTTCACAGTCGTTATTGGGTCTGGTGGGGCTGGGAATACCGGGTACGGCAAATCATATTGCCACGCCAGTGTCGCGTTTTCTGGCACTGCTGGGAGTGCTGCAGCAGCCGGGCAAAACCCAGGAAGGGATGCAGGCACTGGTGAGTCTGCTGGCTCCCGATACATCCGTGCAGGTGAGTCCGTATTGTCTCCGATCTGTAGAGATCGACAGGCCGCTGGGTTTTTACGGTGACGAAGATTTTCTGCTGGATGGTAATACGCCGCTGGGTGACGAAGCGATGGATGCCGGTAGCCAACTGCTGGTTGCTCTCGCAACGGATAATGAACGGGAAGCGCAGGGCTGGAAGCCGGATGGCCAGTTGTACCAGGATTTTCTGGTTATGCTGCGGGTGTATCTGGGCTGGCGGTTCAAGGCCAGAATCACCCTGACCACTTCAGTCCGACTGCTGGCCGTACCACCGCTGGGTGAAAACCCTTTCTGGCTGGGAATGAACGGCGTGCTGGGCGCCGAAGATAATAGCCATCCTGATGATATTCCTGAAACCTTTACGACAGAGCTGGGCTATTACAGCGGGCTGGAGCCCGCGAAACCACAACAAGGAAACCGACGTGTTACGTACAAGTTTAACTAAGACCACGCGCTGGTTGATGCCTCTGATGGCGCTCGCTCTGACAGGTTGCGGCGTGATGCAGAGCGTCACCGACGGTACTAAATCGGCGTTTAATTCTGTGTTCTATAAAAAAATTAAAATCCTGCACCTGGATTTCACCGCGCGTGAGGCGCTGAACACCGACTCTCGCGAAAATAACTCGCTTTCTGAGCCTGTCGTGGTCCGGGTTTACCAGCTCAAAGACCGCAAAATCTTTGATAAGACGGTTTACCAGCAGCTGCTGGAGGTCGATGCCAGCATTCTGAAAGACGACATGCTGGCCAGTCGTAATGTCGTGGTGAAACCGGGCGGTGATGCAAGCCTTGATATGCCGATGGAAGAAGAGGCGCAGTTTGTCGCGGTAGTGGGGCTGTTCCGCCATCCGGACATGACCAACGACACCTGGAAGCTGGTTATCAAGCGCAGCGATCTGGATCCGGATAAACCGCGCATTCTGGAAGCCGGCGAGAACCATCTGACGCTGCAACCGCTTAAGGATGACTGATGCCCCAGGGACATAACACGCCTTCGCTGTATGAGATGCTGACCGGAAATTTTACCGGCGGCCTCGATCTGCATCAGGTCACTGAAGAAAATCAGGTCATCCTCTCGGTGCTGGATAACATGCAGCGCGTTCTTAACTGTCGCGCCGGCACGCTGGCGCATCTGCCCGACTACGGGTTGCCTGATATGACGAAAATCCTGCAGGGTATGCCGGGAACGGCTCATGAACTCATGAGCACCCTCTCGACTGTCCTGCTTAAATATGAACCCCGACTGAAAAAAATAGACGTGGTTCTGCTGGAGCAGAGCGTACCCGGCGAACTGCGCTATGCCATTGACGCTGAGCTCAAAGGGATTGGGCTGGTGCGCTACGGCACCGAGTTTATGCCCGAAGGGCGGGTTCTGTTGCGGCATCTCAGGCAACAGCAGTATCTCGACACGTCAACCCGTATATAAGGTCAGAAAACACCATGTCATTAAAATCACGGTTCCTGAAGGAGCTGCACTCCCGGCAACCCGCTCCGGTTTCTCCTGGCAGTAAGAGTCAGATTGATATTGCAGAGTTTCGCCTGCGAATGGCGCAGCTTCAGACGCAGATGGATGAGTGGCTGACGGGGACCGGACTCAACGTAGAGCCACTGACTATATCCGTTCCGGACCTGCTGGTGGAGGGCGGGGCTTTTGATATTTCCGGTATCGTTCTGCGTTATGACAGTCGGGCGGTAAAGTTTATGCCGATTTTTCTGTATGGACAGGGCGTGGCTGGCTGTGTCGAAATAACATTCTGTTCCGGGGAAAAGGTTATTTCTCAAGGTCGCCTGTTCATGCGGGTGGGGAGTGTGAGTGACTGGACCTTTACTTTCCCTGATACGCCATCCCGGTCAGGACAATTATTCGATGAAGGTGTTTTTTTTGGCCTGATTTTAGCGCTGTTGTCATAGCGATAACATTCATTCCTTTTATTCGTCATTGCATTTTTAATCGCAAAATAGCCTTACACCTCAACTGACGAAATTAACCAATACGGATATGCAGGCTCTCCAGGATGACCACACATATAACGTTAAAAACCGGCGGCGACCCGCGTACGCTGCCAGATTACGCCGCCCTCCGCGATGAAATCAGCAAGCTGACGCATCCTGCTCGCCCGGATGTGAACTGGCAATATGTCGAAAAACTCTGCCTCTCTCTGTTTGAACAGAACGGCGTGGAGTTGCAGACTGCGGCCTGGTACACCCTTGCCCGTACTCACCTGTCTGGATTAGCTGGCCTGAACGAAGGGCTGGCAATTCTGGAGGCCCTGATTAGCCACCAGTGGGACTTTTTCTGGCCGAAAGCACTACACGCGCGTCTGGAAATCCTTAATGGTCTGAGCCAGCGCCTGCAGCAGCGCATGCGTATGCTTCCATTCAACAACAGCCATCTTAGTGAGCTTTATAGTGCTGAAGCGTTGCTTATCAGCCTGAGCGCAGTGCTCCAGCGCCTTGAGCTCAAACACCTTAGCCAGTTCGATACGTTACGAACGTTGATACGTTCAAGTGCTGAACGGCTGGAAAGCAGTAATGACGCATCAGATTTGAATGCGATGATAATGCCCGGTCGCGAATTCCCTCAGGAGAGGGCAGAACCGATTGACGAAGTGAAATGGGTCTACGTTGTGCAGCAGGAAAATCAGCCGGATAAAGAGGAGCGTCCGACAGCGCACGGGTCTGTCAGAGCATGGAAACCCTTTGTCGCCGGGATGTGTTCTATGCTGGTGGTTAGCCTCGCCGTGGCGTGGGGTGGGGGCTTTCTGTCGAGACCCGATCCATTAACGGCTCAGGTCGTCGCTTCTCTCGCACCATTACCTGAAGCGCTAACGCCTGTTCAGCAAGACGCATTAACGCAGCGAGGCACTTTACCGTCCACGTTTATCTCAGATACGCAGCAGCAGCTTGCAAGACTGGATAAACTGCCTCCTGACTGGAATATTTCCTACAGCCTGCAGCTGTTAGAGCAGCTCCAGACATTGCGGCCTGAAGAGGCTAAGGCGCTGATAATACAGTGGCAAAAAAAGTTTAACGCGACGGCGTTGCCGGTAGACGCAATGAACAGCTGGCATCAGGGGATGATGACGCTTCAGCAACTGAGTGATCGGCTGAGTAGTCTGGATGAGCAAAAGGGAAAATATATAACCGTAAGTGAGCTTAAATCCGTGGTTTTTTCAACTATGCAGTCATTTAACCATGCGATACCGGCTGAAGAGCAACTCAGGCGCCTGTCGCAGAATCCTGCAGGAATTGCGCTCCCTGAAGCTGAAAAGACCCAGCTTGAGCTGCATCTAAAGCAACTGGCAGTGCGTTATGCTCAAATAAAGCAGGATGCTTCCGCTCAATGAGTTTTTGCAGCGAACGGGCTAATTTGGGCGAAAAACAGAGGTAGGTCAAAGTGTCCCCTGCAGGAATCGAACCTGCAACTAGCCCTTAGGAGGGGCTCGTTATATCCATTTAACTAAGGGGACGAGGCGGCACGAGTATACCGTTATTTACACTTTGCGTTAAGCGCATTGCCGCCTGACTGCTCAAAGAGTCACCATTCAGGTTGATTTTTTTGCCGCTTTATCCTTATTTGCCTGCGCCTTAAGTTCTGCTTTGCGTTTATTAGACATGTCGTTACGTATTTGGGCATGACTTAACAGCGCGAAGATAAACGTTCCGCCGCAGATATTCCCTGCCAGCGTCGGAAGGGCGAACGGCCAGAAAAAATCGCTCCAGTGAAGCGTGCCGTTAAAGACCAGATAGAGTATTTCAACGGTACCGACCACGATATGCGTGGTATCCGCCAGCGCAATCAGCCAGGTCATCAGTATGATCACCACAATTTTAGCGCTGCCAGCTGAAGGAAACATCCATACCATCGTGGCGATAATCCACCCGGAGATGATGGCATTAGAGAACATTTCGACCGGCGTGTTTTTCATGACATCCATACCGATCTTCACAAACGCGTCCCGGGTGGGTTCATCAAAAATCGGCATATATTCGAACGCCCAGGCCGCAATACCCGTGCCGATGATATTTCCCAGCAGAACCACGCTCCAGAGCCGCATCAATAAACCGAAATTACCGAGGGTAGGGTTTTGCATCACCGGCAAAACGGCGGTTACGGTGTTCTCAGTAAATAGTTGCTGGCGGGCCATGATGACGATAATAAAGCCGAAGGTATAGCCGAGGTTCTCCAGTAAAAATCCGCCGGGTACGCCCTCCAGCTGCACATGAAATATCCCTTTCGCGAGCAGCGAGGCGCCCATTGACAGTCCCGCAGCGATGGCTGACCAGAAGAGGGCCATCGCGTCACGCTCCATCTCCTTTTCGCCATCCTGGCGGATATGCTCGTGGATGGCCATCGCGCGGGAAGGGAGGCGATCTTCATCAATTTCTATCTTCTCACCGCGCGCTTTCTCCTCGCTTTCAATTTCATGTTCCTCATTACTCTCGCCAATTTTTTCTTCGCCCACGTCTTTCATATCTGCTCCCGGAGGTTGATCTTTCTTTTAAGCGTAGCGGCTTTTGTCGGGATGCCTGTGGGGATGCTCTTAAATTGGCGGGAATGACAACAAAGGTGATACATCTCGTTCAAAGACATTATAAAATTGCCAGCGAAACGAATTCCAAAAGTCAGGCTATGCTGAGATCAGAGTCACGGTGATTACTGCCCGTAATTGAACTCATAGACATCGGTAAACGTGCTGTTACAATCACTTGCACGTTTTCAGACGGAGCGCCAGATGCTCCGTTACGGATGGCAATCAACGATAGCCATACTGAACAGGGAGATATTTATGAAACTTCGGCTGTCGGCGCTTGCGCTGGGCGCGACGATGCTCGTGGGCTGCGCCAGCTCCGGGGAGCAAACGGGACGCTCCGATCCTCTCGAAGGATTTAACCGTTCTATGTATAGCTTCAACTACAACGTGCTGGACCCGTACGTGGTTCGCCCGGTGGCAGTAGCATGGCGCGATTACGTTCCACAGCCCGCGCGTAACGGGTTAAGCAATTTTACCAGTAACCTGGAAGAGCCTGCGGTGATGGTCAACTATTTCCTGCAGGGCGATCCGTATCAGGGGATGGTGCACTTTACGCGCTTCTTCCTGAACTCCCTGCTGGGGATGGGCGGTTTTATCGATGTCGCAGGTATGGCAAACCCGAAACTGCAGCGTGAACAGCCGCACCGTTTCGGCAGTACGCTGGGGCATTATGGCGTCGGTTACGGCCCTTACGTTCATCTGCCGTTCTATGGCAGCTTCACCGTGCGTGATGATGGCGGCGATATGGTCGATACGCTGTATCCGGTCCTGTCGTGGCTGACCTGGCCGCTGTCGATTGGTAAATGGACGGTGGAGGGGATTGAAACCCGCGCGCAACTGCTCGATTCAGACGGCCTGCTGCGCCAGTCTTCCGATCCGTACATTATGGTGCGTGAAGCGTACTTCCAGAATCATGACTTTATCGCCAATGGCGGCAAGCTGAAGCCGGAAGATAATCCAAACGCGAAGGCTATTGAAAACGAACTCAAAGATATTGATTCGGAATAAATAAAAAAGGTGAGCAACGCTCTAATGCCGATCAGTTAAGGATCGGTTGACCGATCCAGTGGCTGTGTAAGAATCCGGAAATGCTCACCCGTTTCCGGATTTTTTTATGCACATTGGACAGGCTCTTGATCTG